>NZ_PNLV01000083.1 GCF_013823285.1 Brevundimonas sp.
CAGCGGGATGAAACAGGCCGTCGCGAGACGTCCAAGCCTTTTTCCACAAGGCGTTGGCTTTCCGAAATGCGGGATCAAGCCGCCGGATTCAGCCCTGATACAGCATGATCAGATTGCCGCAGCCGTCGTCGAGGGTGCAGCCGCGGGTGGGGCCCATGTCGGCGGGCGGGCTGCGGAATTCCACGCCCAGTCCCGTCAGTCGCGCGTATTCCGCGTCGATGTCGTCCACGGCGAAGGCGGTCCAGGGAATGCCCTGCTCGCGCATCCAGTCCTGGAATTTGCGGAACTCGGGCCGCTGGCCGCCCGGCTCGATGGACAGCTCCACCCCGTCCGGATCGGCGGGCGAGACCACGGTGAGCCAGCTGACCGGCCCCATGGGAATGTCGTGCTTCACCTGAAAGCCGAGCTTGTCCACATAGAAGGCGCGGCCCCTGGCCTGATCGTCCACGGCGACGCTGGTGAGCTTGATACTGATCATGCGGTTCTCTTGCGGCGATAGGCAGCGACGTACATGTCGATCCACTGGCCGTTCTCGTCCTGATAAGCGCCGCGCTGGAGGCGTTCGTCGTCGCTGATGATCTCGTAGGTGTCGCGATAGGCCTGGAGGCGGTCAGAACCGTCGAAGGCGGGGCCTTCGCTCATCAGGTAGAGGCTGCGCCCGTCGCTGGACAGTTCGCCGTCATAGACCCACGGATGGGCCATCATGTCGCCAATCCACTGGCCCACGAACCGGCCCGTGGCGGGGTTGAAGCCGATGGCGCACAGGTAGCGGCCGCCGACCATCGTGCCCTCGCCCTCGGCCACGGCCCAGATGTCGCCCAGCATCCTGACCGTCTCGGTCCCTTCGGCGCGGGTCTCGCCCTCGCCGGACACATAGGTCCAGTCGCCGACGAGGCGGGCCAGCCAGCGATGCTCGTCGGTCGGTTCGATTGCTCCGGGGCCGTCAGTCATGGCGTGTCTCCTCTTAAGGGTTCCAGTCAGTCAGCAGGCAGGCGGGTGGTCACCGGCCGACCTCGGCGGCGTAGGCGTCCTTCAGGGCGGTCCAGCGGGGCCAGGACCAGGGGTGGGCCACGCCTTTGACCGCGTCCTCCAGCCCTTCCATGTGGTGATGCCAGCCGGACAGGGTGCGGGACAGGTCGCATTCCCAGCTCAGGGGCACGCGGTGGATCAGGGTCAGGTGCGTGCCGTCGCCGTCGGGCTCGAGCCGCCAGCTGACCACGGACTCCGGGTCGCCGAAGGTATGGTCGAACCGGGTGACGGGGCGCCAGACCAGCACCTCGTTATGCTGGGCGCGGCAGTCCTCAGTGTCGGGGAAGTCTTCGGTGGCGGGCTGGGTGAAGCGCAGGTCCATGCGGCCGCCGCCCTTGCCCTCGATGGCGGCCTCGGCCAGCCAGCATTTCAGGCCCTCCGGCGTGGTCAGGGCAGCCCAGACGCGCTCGGGACTGTGGCGCAGTCGGCGCTCGAAGCGCAGCTCCCAACCGCCTTCGATCTCGCGCCAGCGGCCCTGGTCGGCGCCGAGGCGCACAAGGGTGTCGGTCATTGGGGAAACTCCTTGTCCAGATAGGTCTCCAGCGCATCGAGGCGATTGGCCCAGAAGCGGCGATAGGGCTCCAGCCAGGCGTCGATCTCGGCCAAGGGCGCCGGGTTCAGGCTGTAGAGCCGCCGGTTGGCGTCCTTGCGCACGGTGACGAGGCCGGCCTCGCGCAGCACGGACAGGTGTTTCGACACCGTCGGCTGGCTGATGGGCAGGGCGTCCACGAAATCGCCGGCGGGACGTTCGCCGTCCGCCAGCATGGCCATGATGGCCAGGCGATGGGGTTCGCCGAGCGCCTGAAGAGCGGTGTGCATCATTGCGGCGTCCTGGCGTAAACGTCCGACTTGACCAGATGGACCATACCGCCCGGGGCGGCCACCCAGAAGCCGTCGAAGCCCTCGTGCAGGCGTTCTGCTTCATCGCAGCGGGTCACGCCCCTGTCCGCCAGATGACGTGCTGCGGCTGCGGTATCCGGAGTGCTGAGCTCCAGCCACAGTTCCGGCTGGGTCATGGCGGGACAGCGGTCCAGCCAGAGGGTCCAGGCGCCGAAGGCGACTTTCAAGGCTTCGCCGTCCTCGGTGACGGAAAGCCCGAGGGTGTCGGCGTAGAAGGCCCGCATCTGATCGAACAGATGCGAAGGGACCTTCATGGCGATATTGGTCCCGGGAGTGAACAAGGGGGTCATCGAGAGCCTGCCTGTATGCTGTCTAAATATTCTTATACAGCAATATAGCTAGATGTAAATATATTGAGCGCTTGCCCCCCGGCGGCGCTTGTCCCATGTGGCGGGGATGACGATTTCTCCCCTCAATCCCTGGGTTGCGCTGCTGATCGCGGGCCTGCTCGAGGTCGCCTGGGCGTCGGGCTTCAAATTCGTGAGCGTTCAGCGTCCGGTGACGTCGCTGGTTGTCGGCGTGACCATGATCGCCAGCTTCTGGTTCCTGTGGCTGGCGACCCAGAAGCTGCCCATCGGCACCGCCTATGCGATCTGGACCGGCATCGGCGCGGTGGGCGCGGCGGGGATCGGGATGCTGGTTTATGGCGAGCCGGCCACGACGCTGAGGATCCTGTGCATCCTGATGATCGTCAGCGGCATCGTTGGATTGAAGCTGTTCGCGGGGGTGCAGTGATGAGGTCGGGCGCCCAGGCTTTTCTGCCGTCATTCCCCGGCTTGACCGGGGAATCCAGATTCACGGAACGTCCCGCCGATCCTCACTCCTGCCTGAGTCTCTGGACCCTCCGGTCAAGCCGGAGGGTGACGGAAAGAGGGGGCCATGATGGTGACTGACTCCACACGCGCTCAAGCAGCGAGCGACCGCGTCGCGAGCGGTAGCGCCCAAAAAAAGGGCCGCGTTCTCATCATCGCCGGGTCGGACTCCGGCGGGGGCGCCGGGGTGCAGGGCGACATCAAGGCGGTGACCATGATGGGCGGGTTCGCGGCCACGGCGATCACGGCCCTGACCATCCAGAACACCCTGGGCGTCCACGGGGTGCATCCCGTGCCGCTGGAGGTGATCGCGGCCCAGGCGGACGCGGTGCTGGACGACATCGGGACCGACGCGGTCAAGACCGGCATGCTGGGCTCGGTGGAGGTGGTGCGCTGCGTGGCGGACATCCTCGACCGGGCGGGCGCGCCGACGGTGGTGGACCCGGTGATGATCGCCAAGGGGGGCTCGTCCCTGCTGGCCGAGGACGCGGTGGCCGCGGTGCGCGCGCTGATGGTGCCGCGTGCGGCGTTGCTGACGCCCAATGCGCCGGAGGCTGAGGCCCTGACGGGGATCGAGGTCGCCGATCTGGACGGTCAGCGGCGGGCGGGCGAGGCGCTGCTGAAGATGGGCGCGGGGGCCGTGCTGATGAAGGGCGGCCATGTGCCGGGCGAGACGGTGGTGGACCTGCTGATGACCCCGCGCGGCGAGACCCTGCTGGAGGGGCCGCGCATCGAGACGCGGCACACCCACGGGACGGGCTGCACCCTGGCCAGCGCGTGCGCGGCGGGGATCGCCAAGGGTCTGCCGCTGGAGCAGGCGGTGGCCGAGGCCTGGGCCTATGTGGCCGAGGCCATCCGGCAAGCGCCGGGGCTGGGCGGCGGCCACGGGCCGCTGGACCACGGCTGGCCGCTGCGATGAGTGATCTGGAAGATCGGCTGAAGGCCATCGTGCGGGCCGAGCCCGGCCTGATGCAGGTGCTGACCACGGTGCGCGGGCTGGGGCTGAACGACTGGCGGATCTTTTCGGGCGCGGTCTATCAGAACGTCTGGAACGCGGTGACGGGCCGGGCGCCGGGATACGGCATCAAGGATTACGACCTGGGCTATTTCGATCCCGACACCTCGTGGGACGCCGAGGATGCGGTGATCCGCAAGGTGGCCGTGGCGTTCGCGCCGCCGCTGCGCGAGATGGTCGAGGTCCGCAATCAGGCGCGGGTGCATCTGTGGTTCGAGGGCAAGTTCGGCGAGCCCTATGCGGCCCTGACCGGCACGGACGAGGCGCTGGGACGCTTTGTGGCGCCGGCGTTCGCGGTGGGGGTGCGGCTGGAGCCGGACGGAGAGGTCAGCGTGGCCGCGCCGTTCGGGCTGGAGGACGTGTTCGACATGGTGCTGCGGCCCAATCCGGACCGGCCGAAGGCGAAGGGGTGGGCGAAGGCGGTCGAGAACGCCCGCGCGCGCTGGCCCGAAATCCGCGTGATAGGCTCCTGAAAGGCCAAAGGGCGCGGCCCTTTCGGACCGCGCCCTGCGACGGCGGGAGAGAGATCGATCAGCGACGGTAGCGTGCGCGCTGGACGTAGCGGTCGATGGACCGGTCGAGATCCTGATAGCGGCGCTCCAGGTCATGACGCTCGCGGAGGGTCATGCGCGGGCCGTACTGACGCTCGAGGTGCACCAGACGATCGATGCCGCGCTGGAAATCACGGGCCTTGCTGGTGCTCATGACACGGGCGCGGTGGGCGAAAGCCAGGTTGCGCTCAAGATGGCGGACCCGCACAGCCATGGGCGGACCGGCGTGCTGCTGGCCATAGGCGGGACCGCCGCGAGGCGGGCCGTAATGCTGGGCGGCGGCCGGAACCGCGACGGAAATCGCCGCGACGGCCATGACGGGCAAAAGAAACGTCTTCATCATGATGTCTTCCTCGCTTTGGTTCGGCCGACCCGGTGATCGGGGCGGTGATGAGGATTGCAGAAGACCATGCGCCGCCTGAGCCTGACCTGAACGGCGTGGTTCAGTCGGCATTCACCTTCCTGAACCGGCGCGAAGCCTCTATGGTTCTCATGAAGCGACCGATGAAAGCGCCGGTCATGACCCGTTTCTCACGCCTCTGTTCAGACGCCGTTCAGAGGCGCCGCCGTAAACCGCTCTGCATGAACCGTATTCGCATCCTTCTTCTGGCCGGGCTGATCGCCGCCGCTCCCATGGCGGAAGCGTCCGCCCGTGCGCTTGAGGTCCAGGCGCGCGACCCGCTGATGGGTTCGTTCCGTCAGGACCGGGCCCGTGAGGAATCCCGCGAGGGCCGCCGGCTCAGCGCCAGCGAGGTCGCGCGCTCCGTCTCCCGGGGCCGCGAGGGCCGCATGCTGGGCATCAATGAACGCAACATGGGCGGCCGGCCCGTCTATGTGGTGCGCTGGGAATATCCGGGCGGGCGCGTGGCCGACATCACGGTGGACGCCCGCACCGGCGCCGTGATCGGAGAACGCTGATGAGAGTGCTGCTTGTCGAGGACGACGCCGACCTGTCGCGCCAGCTGAAGACCGCCCTGGGCGACGCCGGCTATGCGGTGGACCACGCCCCGGACGGCGAAGAAGCCCACTTCCTGGGCGACACCGAACCCTATGACGTGGTGGTGCTGGACCTGGGATTGCCGAAAGTGGACGGCGTGTCGGTGCTGGAGCGCTGGCGCCGGGACGGCAAGACCACGCCGGTCCTGATCCTGACCGCGCGCGGCGCCTGGTCCGACAAGGTGTCGGGTTTCGACGCCGGGGCCGACGACTATCTGACCAAGCCGTTCCACACCGAGGAGCTGCTGGCCCGGCTGCGCGCCCTGCTGCGGCGCTCGGCGGGGCATGCGACCTCGACCCTGGAATGCGGCGCCCTGCGCCTGGATCCGCGCGCGGCGCGGGCCAGCGTAGACGGGGAGCCCCTGCGGCTGACCTCGCTGGAATACCGGCTGCTGCACTATCTGATGATGCATCAGGGCCGGGTCATCAGCCGCACCGAGCTGGTCGAGCACCTGTATGACCAGGACTTCGACCGCGACTCCAACACCATCGAGGTGTTTGTGGGCCGCCTGAGGAAGAAGATCGGCGCGGACCGGATCGAGACCGTGCGCGGCCTGGGCTATCGCCTGACCCCGCTGGCCGGGGAATCCGAGGCCGCGTGAAGCAGGATCTGGGGCGCTATCTGGGTCGTCCCGGCCGGTCCCTGACCCGCCGGCTGATCTGGCTGGCCTCCGCCTGGATCGTGGCGGCCCTGCTGGTCACCGGGGTGGTGCTGACCTCCCAGTTCCAGGAATCGGGTCTGCGGCGCCTCGGGGGCGTGCTCAACAGCACCATAGACCAGCTGGTCCGGGCCGCATCCGTGCAGGGCGGTCGGGTGATCGTTCCCCAGATCAACAATCAACAGACGCTGGACCTGCTGTCCGGAAATTACTGGGCCGTGGCCGAGCGCGACGCGGACGGCCAGTTGATCGTCGTGGCGCGCTCCACCTCGCTGTGGGACAGCGACATGCCCATTCCCGCAAGTCTGCCCGACCGGCTGGCGGCGTCGGCGGGCGCGACGATCTCCTACAACGCGGTCGGGCCCAACAATGAGGAGCCCCTTCGGGTGGCGGCCAGCCAGAAGCAGCTTCCTGGCCATGCTGAACCGGTGGTGTTCATAGCCGCCATCAACCGATCGAACATTGACGCGGACACGCGCCAGTTCGCCACCTTCACCTGGATCGCCCTGGCCCTGCTGGGAGCGGGTCTGGTGGGGGCGGTGTTTTTCCAGGTGCGGATCGGTCTGCGCCCCCTGTACGAGCTGGGCCAGGAGATCGGCGACGTGCGCAAGGGCCGCGCGACCCGCATCAGCCCGGACTATCCAGTCGAGATCGCGCCCCTGGCCGAACAGCTGAACAAGCTGCTGGATCACAATCAGGAAGTGGTGGAGCGCCAGCGCACCCATGTGGGCAACCTGGCCCATGCGCTGAAGACGCCCCTGTCGGTGATGCTGGCCGAGACCGAGGGCCAGGCCGGCGCCCTGCCCGAGATCGTGCGCCGTCAGTCCGAGATCATGCGCGGCCAGGTGGACCACCATCTGCGTCGGGCCCGCGCCGCCGCCCGGGCGCAGGGCTCGGGCGAGCGCACCGCCGTGGCCGAGGTGCTGGACGAGATGGCGGTGATGCTGGAGCGGGTGTTCCAGTCCAAGGGGGTGGAGATCGACTGGCGCGCGCCGGACGAGCTGCTGTTCCGCGGCGAACGGCAGGACCTTCAGGAAATGGTGGGGAACCTGCTGGAGAACGCCTGCATCTGGTCCGAGCGACGGGTGAAGGTGTCCGCGGGCGCCACAGGGCTGGGGCGTCTTCTGCTGGTGATCGAGGATGACGGGCCGGGACTGCCCGAGGATCGCCGGGACGAGGTCATGAAGCGCGGCGCGCGGCTTGATGAGGATGTGCCCGGCACAGGCCTGGGCCTCAGCATCGTCGATGAACTGACCAAGGCCTATGAGGGCCGCCTGACGCTGGGCGACAGCGACATGGGCGGACTCAAGGCCATGCTGGAGCTGCCTGCGGCCGAATCCTGAGCCGTCCGGTCGTGGTTTATGCGTTTCGTTAAGCGGCCATGACCCATGATGGTCCCGAATGAGACGCCGGGGAGCAGGGACCACATGACGGAGCTTTCCGTCGCCAGTCAGAATGCGATCAGCGCAATGCTGGAAATGGCGCCGGATTCCGCCCTGGCGAAGCTGTCGGTCGCCCTGCGCACGACCCCCGGGGCCAAGGCGGACTGGATCCGGCGCCGGACGGTGGCCGAAATCTCCGCCCGGCGCATGCGCACCATCGCCTTCGGCCCCCTGATCGCCCTGTTCCGCAAGCGCGTGGACGGGGTGCGGGGCCTGAGCTTTCCCGCGCCGATCCTGAACGGGCTGTGGCGACGGGTCTGCGAACGACAGGCCCTGCTGCTGGCCCAGGCCGAGGACATGACGGTGGGCGGAGGCGAGATCGATCCGCGCCTGCTGGATCAGCTGTGCCTGAGCGCCGCCGCGATCCTGCGCGACCAGCCGGCCCTTGTGTGGCCGGGCCTGGATCCCCGGACAGCCGGGCATGTGGCCGCCTGTTTCGATCTGGCGCCCCTGGCCCGGGCGGCCATGCCCATGCTGGACATGTGGACCGGGCGCGCGGACGCAGACAGCGAGGCCTCGCTTCGCCTGATGATGCGTGACGCCGTCCGCATCCGCGAGGACGCAGCGCCCCTGATGCTGGAGATCCTGTTCGCCAACATCGAGGACGCCGCGCTGATCCTGCGGGTCATCAGCCGCGTCTCCGGCGCGGGAGGCGAGGAGCGCTTCCTGGCGGATTCCGAACTGGCCGACTTCGGCGAGCGGCTGTTCGAGCGGGTCGAGGCGGCGGCGGAGACGCTGAACGAATTCCATCCGGGGCGCGACGATGTCGAAACGGCGCGCCAGGTCGCGCTTCGTCTGGAGCGGGCGGCCGGGATGATGGCCCAGATGGAGCTGTCGCTGGCCTTTACGCCGGACGGGGCCTGGGGCGCCCGGTTCCATGAACTGAAACTGCGCATGGGACGCGCGCTCGACGGTCTGCTGGGACTATGCCCGCGCATGGTGGACAAGGCCCTGCCCATGGAGCGGGTGCGCATCCACGGGGCCATGAGCCGCATGGCGCCGGTGATGGACGCCCGCACCGACGGGCCGCTGGTGGAGCAGGCACGCTCGGCCATGCAGATGCTGAACGCCTCGAAGGCGGCGGCGGGGGTGCTGGGCTGCGCCGGTCAGAGGGCGCAGCTGTGCGAAACCCTGGAGAAACGCCTGACCCAGTATGGCGACGAACTGATCGAGGCCCTCAACGCGGGCGAAGGCCCGGACGAGGATCACATGGCCCGCCTGGCCGCGCTTTGCGCCGGCTTTCTGGAGCAGGCGGACGCCGAGGTTCCGGCCAGAACCCTGCGCCGGCGGCTGGCCGCGGCCCAGGGTGCGACAGCGGCGCCCTCGCCACAGATGGCCTGATCGCCTAAACGGCTTCCATGTGGATGTTCTGGCTTGCTGCGGGCATGGCCGCGACCCTTGCGGGGATCGTGGTGCTGTGGCGTGCGCGGGGGACGGGTTTCGCGGCCAGCGGGTCGCCGGACGCCCGTCAGATCGCCGAACTGGACGCCCTGCATGGGCGCGGCCTGCTGGACGACGACGCCTGGCGCGTGGCGCGGGCGGAGGCCGGCCGCCGTTTTCTGGCCAGCGAGGATGACGCCGGGCCCGCGCCGCCGGATCTGTCGCAGGGACGCTGGGTGCTGTCGGGACTGCTGGCCACGGCCCTCATGGCCCTGGGCATCTACTGGTTCACAGGCGCGCCGGGCATGCCGGATCAGCCCCGCGAGGCCCGGGTCGAACGCTGGGCCGGCGCGCTGGACACCCTGGACGCGCCGCGCCTCGCCGCCGTGGCCGAGGTCGTGGCGCGAGACAATCCGGGCGACCGGGAGGCGCAGGTGTTCCTGGGCCGCGCGCGGTTCGAGGCGGGCGACCCCATCGCCGCCGCCACAGCGTTCCGCCGCGCCCTGACGCTGGACGCCGAGGACCCGGTCAGCTGGTCGCGGCTGGGCGAGGCCTTGACCGCGGCCCAGCAGGGGGTGGTGGGCGGTGACGCCGAGGCCGCCTTCCGCGAGGCGCTGCGCCGCGACCCGAGCGCCCAGGCCGCCCGCTATTTTCTGGGCCGCGCCGCCCTGGCCCGGGGCGAGGCGGACGCCGCACGCGCCCTGTGGGCGCCGCTGCTGACCGAATTGCCGCCGGGCGATCCGCGCCGGACCCAGTTGCAGGGCGATCTGGCGGCCGTGGAGGGCGGCGCGTGAGCTGGTTGCCCCGCTCGCCCAAGGCGCGCCGCCGCCTGTGGATCATCGCCGCCGTGACCCCGGTGCTGCTGCTGGCCGTGGGCCTGTCGCTGTGGGCCATGCGAGACAGCGTGACCTTCTTCTACAGTCCCTCCGAGATCACCGAGGAGGCCGCGCCCGCGGGCCGCATGATCCGGCTGGGCGGGCTGGTGCTGCCCGGCAGCGTCGAACAGGGGGCGGACGGATCGGTGGCCTTTTCCGTGACCGACAACGCGGCGGACGCCCGCATCGTGTTCCAGGGGGACCTGCCCGATCTGTTCCGCGAGGGGCAGGGCATCGTGGCGCAAGGGGCGTTCGACGAGGCGCGGGTGTTTCACGCCACGCAGGTGCTGGCCAAACACGACGAGACCTACATGCCGCGCGAGGTGGCTGACCGCCTCAGGGAAACCGGCGAGTGGCGCGGCGGCGATGAGCCCGCGCCCTCCAATGCAGCCTATGTGACAGAATGATCGCGGAGTTCGGCGCCTTCGCCCTGGCCCTGGCCCTGGCCCTCGCCCTGCTGCAGGCGGCGGCGTCCGGCGCGGGCCGTCTGCTGCGCTCGCCGGTTCTGGCCGGGGCGGGGCAGGGGGCCGCGTTCGCCTCGACGGGCGCGGTGGCGGTGGCTTTCGGCGCCCTGATCTGGGCCTTCGTGGTGTCGGACTTCTCGGTCAGCAACGTGGCCCTGAACAGCCATACGGCCAAGCCGCTGTTCTATCGGGTTGCGGGGGCCTGGGGCAGCCACGAGGGCTCGCTGCTGCTGTGGTGTCTGGTCATGACGGCCTTCGGCGCCGTGCTGGCGCTGGGACGCGGCCTGCCGTTCGGGCTGAAGACCTCCGCGGTGGCGGTGCAGGGGGGGCTGAACGCCCTGTTCCTGGCCTTCACGGTGTTCACCTCCAACGCCTTCACGCGTCTGGATCCGGCGCCGGTGCAGGGCGCCTCGCTCAACCCGCTGCTGCAGGACCCGGCGCTGGCGATCCATCCGCCCATGCTCTACCTGGGCTACGTCGGGTTCTCGGTGTGCTTCTCGCTGGCGGTGGCGGCCCTGATCGAGGGACGGGTCGATCCGGCGTGGGGGCGGTGGGTGCGGCCCTGGGCGCTGGCGTCCTGGGTCTTCCTGACCATCGGCATCGCCCTGGGGTCGTTCTGGGCCTATTACGAGCTGGGCTGGGGCGGCTGGTGGTTCTGGGACCCGGTGGAGAACGCCTCGTTCCTGCCGTGGCTGGCGGGGGCGGCCCTGCTGCACTCGGCCATCGTGACGGAGAAGCGCGGGGCGCTGGCGGGCTGGACCGTGTTCCTGGCCCTGATGGCTTTCACCTTCTCCATGCTGGGCGCCTTCCTTGTGCGCTCGGGGGTGCTGACCTCGGTGCATGCGTTCGCGGTGGACCCGGAGCGGGGGATGCTGCTGCTGGCCATCCTCGGCGTGGCGGCGGGCGCGGCCTTCGCCCTGTTCGCCTGGCGCGCGCCGGGCCTGCCGAAGGGCGGAGTATTCGCACCGGTCAGCCGCGAGAGCAGCCTGGTGCTCAATA
>NZ_PNLV01000084.1 GCF_013823285.1 Brevundimonas sp.
TACGCCGCCTGGCTTTTCCATGACCTGCCCGACGCGGGCGACCTGGCGGAATACCGTCCGGCCACGGCCACGCGCGTCTATGCGGGCGACGGCACCCTGATCGGCGAGTTCTCACAGGAACGCCGCATCTATGTGACCTACGACCAGATCCCGGCCCCGGTGGTCCAGGCGTTCCTGGCGGCCGAGGACTCCAATTTCTTCCAGCACGGCGGGATCGATGTGGGCGGCGTCAGCCGGGCCATGTTCAAGAACGTTCTCAACGCGGTGCAGGGGCGGCGGCTCGAGGGCGGTTCGACCATCACCCAGCAGGTTGCCAAGAACGTCCTGCTGACCAATGAGAGCACCATCGGCCGCAAGCTGCGCGAGGCCATCCTGGCCAGCCGCCTTGAGGCGACCCTGTCCAAGGAGCAGATTCTCGAGCTCTATCTGAACGAGATATTCCTCGGCTACCGCTCCTACGGCGTGGCCTCCGCCGCGTTCAACTATTTCGGCAAGTCGCTGGATCAACTGACGGTCGACGAGGCCGCGTTCCTGGCGGCCTTGCCCAAGGGCCCGAACAACTATCACCCCATCCGCCGGCCCGAGGCCGCCCTGGATCGCCGCAACTGGGTGCTGGGCGCCATGCGCTCCAACCGTTTCATCACCGAGGACGCGTACCAGGCCGCCCGCGCCCGCCCGCTGACCACCCAGGACGCGCCGCGCCGGGCCCAGTACCGGGACGCGGATTTCTTCGTGGAGGAGGCCCGCCGCCGCGCCCTGGTCATGTTCGGCGAGGACATCAACGCTGGCGGCTACTACATGCGCACGACGCTGGACCCGTCGCTGCAGTCGGCCGCCCGCACAGCCCTGATGCAGGGGCTGGAGGACTACGACCGCCGCCATGGCTGGCGCGGCGGCTGGGGCAGTGTGGATATCGCCGAGGGTTGGCAGGAGCGTGCCGAGGAACGTGCAGCGCCGCCCGAGCGCCGGGAATGGCGGGCCGCCGTGGTCGAAAGCGTCAATGGGAACACGGTGCGCGTCCGCACCGCCCAGGACGATCAGACCGGAACCCTTCTGGCCGCAGACGTCAGCTGGGCGCGCGCCGGTTCCGGGCTGGAGGTCGGCGACCTGATCTTCGTCGAGCCGCGTGAAGGCGGTCAGTTCGCCCTGAAACAGGTGCCTGCGGTCAACGGCGCCCTGGTGGCCATGGAGCCCCGGTCCGGCCGCGTTCTGGCGATGGTGGGCGGCTATTCCTACGCCCTGTCCAGCTTCAACCGCGCCACCCAGGCCGAGCGGCAGCCTGGCTCGGCCTTCAAGCCGATTGTCTATGCTGCGGCCCTCGAGGGTGATTTCACCCCGGCCAGCATCGTGCTGGACGCACCCATCTCCTTCCCTGGCGGCGCCGGCGGGCGGCCCTGGACCCCCGAGAATTACAGCCGTCAGTACTATGGCCCGCAAAGCCTGAGACGCGGCCTGGAGCTGTCCCGCAACGTCATGACCGTGCGTCTGGCGCAGGCGGTGGGCATGGACAATGTGGTCCAGCTCGCGGAGGACATGGGCGCCGGCGACGACATGCAGCCCAATCTGTCGCTGTCACTGGGGGCGGGGGAGACCACGCCCTATCGCCTGACCGCGGCCTACGCCGCCTTCGCCAATGGCGGCCGGCGCGTGGACCCGTACCTGATCGAGCTTGTGCAGGACCGCAACGGCCGCACGATCTACCGGGCCGACCAGCGGGACTGCCGCAACTGCGGCCGGGGCTTCGACGGCGCCGCTTCCCCGCGCCTGACACCCCGGGGCGAGCAGGTCATCGACCCCATCACCGCCTACCAGATCAGCTCCATGCTCGAAGGCGTGATCCAGCGCGGCACCGGCGTGCGTGCGCGCGGGCTCGGCCGCTGGGTGGCGGGCAAGACCGGCACCACCAACGAATACCGGAGCGCCTGGTTTGTGGGATTCACCACCGACATCGTGGTCGGGGTCTTCATCGGCTTCGACGACAACCGCTCGCTGGGCTCCGGCGAGGCGGGCGCCGCCACGGCCGTCCCGGTGTTCATCAATTTCATGACCGAGGCGCTCAAGGAACGGCCCGCCCGTCCCTTCGTGCGTCCGCGCAACGCCATCTTCCGCACGGTCAATGGCATCGAGGAGGCGTTCCGGCCGGGCACCGAACGGCGCGCCGAACCGGCGCCCGTTCAGCAGACGTGGGAAGGTCCGCAGGCCTACACCGACGTCCTGCGCCGCGAGGCCGAGGCCCAGCGGCAGGCCCAGCAGCAGCAACAGCCCGCGCCTGCAGAACAGGCGCCGGCGCCGCGCCGTGAGCCCGCTGAGGACTTGAGCGGCCTCTACTGACCGACTAGATGACCTTTCTCCCGCCGCCCGAATCCTCGGGCGGCGCACCTGTTTTCGCTTCGGGAGTGATGCGATGAGACCGGATGTCGAGGCCGCCAAGGCCGACATCGAGCAGAGCCTGGCTCTGCTCAGGAGGCGTCTTTGACTGGGAGCCTGCGCTTCGAAAACTCGACGAGCTGAACGCCCGCGTCGAGGACCCCACCCTGTGGGACAACCCTGATCAGGCCCAGGCCCTCAGCCGAGAACGCTCGCGGCTGGAGGCCCAGATCAACGCCGTTCGCGAGATGGAGAACGGTCTGGAAGAGGCCGTCATGCTGTCCGAGATGGCCGACGAGGAAGGCGACGAAGCCACCCTGGAGGACGCCCGCGCCAGCCTGAAGGCGATCAAGGACCGCGCCGCCCGTGCCGAACTGGAGGCCCTGCTGTCCGGCGAGGCCGACGGCAACGACGCCTATCTGGAGGTCAACTCCGGCGCCGGCGGCACCGAGTCCAACGACTGGGCCGGCATGCTGCTGCGCATGTACAGCCGCTGGGCCAGGGCCCGTGGCTACGAGGTCGAGGTCCAGGAAGAGACCGACGGCGAGCAGGCGGGCATCAAGTCCGCCACCATCCAGATTTCGGGCCCCAACGCCTATGGCTGGCTCAAGTCGGAGTCCGGCGTGCACCGGCTGGTGCGCATCAGTCCCTTCGACTCGGCGGCCAAGCGGCACACCTCCTTCGCCTCCATCGGGGTGTCGCCGGTGGTGGACGACACCATCGAGATCGACATCAATCCGTCCGACGTGCGCACCGACACCTACCGGGCCTCCGGCGCGGGCGGTCAGCACATCAACAAGACCGATTCCGCTGTCCGCCTGACCCACATCCCCACCAACACCGTGGTGGCTTGCCAGGCCGGACGCTCACAGCACCAGAACCGCGAGCAGGCCTGGAAGATGCTGCGCGCGCGCCTGTACGAGCTGGAGCTTCAGAAACGCGAGGCTGCCGCCCAGGCCCTGGCCGACGCCAGGACCGATATCGGCTGGGGCCACCAGATCCGCAGCTACGTCCTGCAGCCCTATCAGATGGTCAAGGATCTGCGCACGAACGTGGAGACGTCCGACACCGACGGCGTGCTGAACGGCGATCTGGACGCCTTCATGGGCGCCGCCCTGGCTGCGCGCGTGGGCGACAAGCGGGGCGAGGCGGCCGGGGACTGATCGGCCGCCCCTCTCTCGCGATCAGGCCGGGGTCTTGGCCTGGAACGGCTGGATCGTGTCATCGCCCGAAGAAGCGGGCGTCGAAGCGGGCGTCGAACCGGGCGTCGAAGCCGGCGCCGCGCTGGACGTCGCGGGCGTCGCAGCGGGGGCGGTCGAGGCGGCGGAGGACGCGGCGGGCGTGGGCGCGGCGTCGCGGCGGCCCTGGATGCAGCGGCCCTGGAAATAGGCCCCCACGTCAATGGACAGCTGCTCGTGGGTGATGTCGCCGTCCACATAGGCGGTGCCCAGCAGCTTGATCTGCTTGCCGTTCACGCCGCCGACAATGCGTCCGCGCACCTCCACATAGTCCGCCGAGACATTGCCTTCGACCGCGCCGGTCTCTCCGACGATCAGGCGGCCGACGCGCAGGTCGCCCTTGACCGTGCCGTCCACCTGCAGGTCGCCGGCGCCCGAGACGTTGCCCTCGAACGTCAGGTCGGCGGACAGGGTGGAGAGGCCCTTCCCCGTGGGGACCTGTGAGGGCATCGAGGCGGCCTGCTGGGGCGCCGTTGATGGCGTCGGGCGCCGGGCCTGGCCGGGCGACGGCAGGTCAGGCAGTGGCGGGATCGGCTCTTCTGACCGCAGGGGCTTGGCGGCAGGCTTAGTTTTGTTGAACAATTTGTTCTCCGGCTCTCATGAAGCGGGCGGGATTCTGGGGTCGGCCGTTCATCCACACTTCGTAATGGAGATGCACGCCCGTGGAGCGCCCGGTGGTGCCCATGCCGCCGATCCGGTGGCCGACCGCGACGCGCTGGCCGGGCTGGACGGCGATGGTGTGGAGGTGGGCGTAGCGGGTCTTGAACCCGCCGCCATGGTCGATCTCGACCGTGCGGCCATAGCCGCCGCGAACGCCCGCGAAGGAGACGACGCCCGGCGCCGTGGCCAGGATCGGCGTGTTGGTCGGTGCGGCGAAGTCCTGGCCCTGGTGCAGGGCGGGACGGCCGTTGAAGGGGTCGAAGCGGACGCCGAAGCCCGAGGTGGTGCGCGCCGCATTCACCGGACGGTCGAAGGGCAGGCGCTCGGCGGCGTCGGCCAGGCCGCGCATATCGGACAGATTGTGAGCGGCGCTGCGGATGCGCATGGCGAAAGCCTCGTCCACGTCCAGCACCGCGGCCAGGGCGCGCGGATCCCGCGCCTCCACCAGCGGCCCGCCCAGGGCTGTGCCCGCTCCGGCGTAGGCCGAGGGATTGAGCCCCGCCAGCCGGAAGGCCAGACGCAGGCGCTCGGCGCGATTGTCGGCGAAGGATTCCGCCCGGGCGATCAGGCGCTCCTGATCCGCCTGCACGGCGGCGATGCGTCGAATGGGAGAGTTGCTGTCGGGGTCCAGCGGACGGGCCGGGGCCAGAGCCTCCTCCGAGCCGGGGATGCCGTTGAACATGCCCATCACCTGGGTCAGGGCGGCGTGGCGCCGCTCGACCATCTGGGCGGTTTCCTCCAGCGAGCCGGTCGTCGCAGACATGCGCATGACCGCGCTTTCCAGCCGGGCCTGAAGATCGGCGTTGACCCGTTCTGCTGCGGCGCGGGTGCGGGCGATCTCGGCTTCGGCCCGGCTTTCGGCCAGGGCGCCCAGCATGAAGCCGCCGCTTGAAACCAGCATCCAGCCGCCCAGAACCGTCGCCGCGCCGGCCGCCAGCATCTGCCGGCCTGTGGTCAGCACGTAACCGCGGGTTTCACCGTTGCACCTCAGATAGAGATGCCGTTCCGGAAAGATTCGCTCGATCAGATCCGAGAGCTGAGAAGCGAAGTTTCTAATCATCGGTTAACGTCCCCCAACGTCAGGCCGTCGTTATCCGTGAACAGTCACGCTCGTGCAAGGGAGTTCCCGCAAAGAACGAGGAGGTCCGCTCCGATTTCACCGCATACGATGCTGACGACGGTTAACTTCGCCTGCTGCGTGTATTTCGCCGAATCTGGAGTGGAGTGTCATCGCTATTCCGGCCCTTATGAACGAGGACGATGACGACCGTGTAAAGGGCGGCCGCTAAGCCCCGTTCACGGCGTCCAGAACCGCCTGGGCGTGGCCCGGGACCTTCACCTTGCGCCAGACGCGCCGCACCTTGCCTTCCGGGTCGATCAGGAACGTCGCCCGCTCGATGCCCATGAACTTGCGGCCGTACAGCATCTTCTCGCCCCAGACGCCGTAACGCTCGCACACGTCGCCGCCGTCATCGGACGCCAGGGTCACGTTCAGTTCGTGCTTGTCCTTGAACCGGTCCAGCTTCTTCACCGGATCCTTGGACACCCCGACAACCACGGCGTTGACGCGCCCGAACGCCGTCTTCAGCGCCGAGAAGTCCTTGCTCTCGCTGGTGCAGCCGGGCGTATCCGCCTTGGGATAGAAATACAGCGCCACCCACTGGTCCTTCAGTCCGTCCAGGCTGACCCGGCCGCCGCCGTCCGTCGGCATGTCGAACGCGGGGGCTTCCGAACCTTCGAGGTTATCTGTCATCTTTTACTCCGCTCATCCCCGCGCACGCGGGGACCCAGTCCGACGCATCCTTGAGATCGCCGAGGCGCACCTCATCATACAGGTCACGCCAGTCGGGATTGTTCTCTTCTATCATCTGCACCTTCCAGCGCCGCTTCCATTTCTTGATTTGCCGCTCACGACGGAAAGCGCCGTCTCGGGAGTCATGAACTTCGAACCAGACCAGCTGATCCACGCCGTACTGCGCCGTGAACCCATCGAACGTCTTCGCCTTATGTTGACTGACGCGAGCGATGAGACCGTCGGTCGAGCCGGTATAGAGGGTGCCGTTTCGGCGGCTTGCCAGGATGTAGGTGTAGAACGCCACGATCCAGCCTGCTCCGATCTGGGTCCCCGCGTGCGCGGGGATGAGCGGAATTTAGATGGGTTTCACGAGCACGATCTGGCCACGCTTGCCAAGCTTCACCTTGAACGCCCCTAAGTCGGAATCAACATCATCGAGACCGAACAGATGGCCCGGGTCCTTGATGAGATTGTCATTAATCCAGACACCCTCATTCTGGATTTTTTTCCGAGCCTGTCCAATCGAAGGGGACAACTCGGAAGCCTTGAGAAGGGCTTCCGCCTGTCGTTGCTGGAAGGGCCCGCCGTGCCGGTCCTGTTCCTCCGACGTTCCCGCCCAGACGAACTCATGGGTCGGCAGGTCCGTTGTCGCGTGACCCTTCTCGAATGCCTCTTCTGATGTCCTGCGTGCTTTCAGCGCTTCGTCCGCCCCGTGCAGCATTGTCGTCGCCGCGTCGGCCAGGGCCTTCTTCGCCTCATTCACCTCCGCGCCTTCCAGCGCCTCGAGACGCGCGATCTCGTCCAGCGGCATGTCGGTGAACAGGCGCAGGAACCGGCCCACGTCCGCGTCGTCGGCATTCCGCCAGAACTGCCAGTAGTCATAGGGGCTCAACTGCTCGGCGTTGAGCCAGACGGCGCCCTGTGCGGTCTTGCCCATCTTGCCGCCGGACGCCGTGGTGAGCAGCGGGGTGGTCAGGCCGAAAGCGGACTTCTGATCCATCCGGCGCACCAGATCGACGCCGGAGGTGATGTTGCCCCACTGGTCCGATCCGCCCATCTGCAGGGTCACGTTCAGGCGCCGGTTCAGCTCCAGGAAGTCCACCGACTGCATCAGCATGTAGTTGAACTCGAGGAACGTCATCGGCTGCTCCCGTTCCAGCCGCAGCTTGACCGAGTCGAAGGCCAGCATTCGGTTGACGGTGAACTGCGTGCCGTACTCGCGCAGGAATTCCACATAGCCGAATTTCGACAGCCACTCGTCGTTGTCGATCATGACCGCGTCGGTCGGACCGTCGCCGAAGGTCAGGAATTTCTCGAACACCGTGCGGATGCTGGCGATGTTGGCGGCGATGTCGGCGTCGGTCAACTGGGGCCGCGAGGCGTCCTTGCCGGTCGGATCACCCACCTTGGTGGTGCCGCCGCCCATGACCACAACGGGCCGGTGCCCCGCCTGCTGCAGTCGACGCAGCATCATGATCTGGATCAGCGATCCCACGTGCAGCGACGGCGCCGTCGCATCGAAGCCGATGTAGCCCGAGACCACGCCCGATGCCGCCGCCGCATCCAGTTCGACCGGGTGGGTGATCTGGTGGATATAGCCGCGCTGGGACAGCGTCTTGAGGAAGTCGGACTTGAAGGCGTGATCGGTCATGGTCAAAGCGGCTTGAGCATAGGGGAGCAGGGCGTGTAGCACGACGCGCGCGCATCGTTGAAGGTAATGACTTTCACCCCGCTGTTTCAGGGCATGTTAGAATGAACAGTTCGGGCGTGCGCGGCCATTGGCGGCCGGAGCCGCCGAACGGGGGAGGGGCCGATTTCGGACAATTCAGACAATTCAGACTATGTTTTTTCCGGCCCGGAGTCTGAAATCGTGGTCGCGCTGACCCCCCACCCGTCGACGCCCTCCGCCGGACTGCAGGTTCAGGTCCAGGTGCGTCGCAGGGACCGTATTCTCAGCCTTGAATACCGTGTCACCGGCCCGGTCGCAGCCCTGCGTCTGCCCCCGCCGGCCGAGAGAACGCGCACCGACGGTTTGTGGCGCTCCAGCTGTTTCGAGGCCTTCGCCGGACGCCGCGTCGGCTATGCGGAATATAATCTGTCGCCCTCCGGCGCATGGGCGGCTTATGGCTTTGACGCTTACCGGCAGGGCATCGCGCCCCTTGAGCAGCCCGCGCCGGTCCTCGTCATGCGTCAAGCGGCCGAGACCGTGGTCCTCACCGCCGATGTGATCCTGCCCCCGGATGCCGACGGCCGGATCGGCCTGTCCGCCGTCATCGAGACGACCGACGGCGCGCTCAGCTACTGGGCGCTGGCGCATCCGGCGGAAAAGCCCGACTTTCACCACCCCGACTCATTCGTCCTGACCCTGCCCGAGACCTCCGCATGAACTTCGGCCTCGACCGCCTGTTGTCCGACCCCGACCTGCGCCGCGACCTGAAGGGGCGGCGCGTGGCGCTGCTGGCGCACCCGGCCTCGGTGACGGCGGACCTCGCCCATGGCGTGGACGCCCTTGCGGCCTGTGACGGCATCACGCTGACGGCCCTGTTCGGTCCCCAGCACGGCATGAAGGGCGACCTTCAGGATAATATGATGGAGAGCCCGGACTACCGCGATCCGGTCCACGGCGTTCCGGTGTTCAGCCTCTATGGCGAGGTCCGCCGTCCGAAGGACGAATGGATGGAGACCTTCGACGTCATCCTGATCGACCTCCAGGACCTTGGCTGCCGCATCTATACCTATGTCACCACATTGCTCTATGTGCTTGAAGCGGCCCAGAAACATGGCAAGTCCGTGTGGGTTCTGGACCGGCCCAATCCGGCCGGGCGGCCGGTGGAAGGGCTGGCGCTTCGTCCCGGCTGGGAGAGCTTCGTGGGCGCCGGCCCCATGCCCATGCGCCACGGCCTGACCATGGGCGAGCTGGGCCGCTGGTTCATCCATCACTTCAGGATCGACGTGGACTACCATGTGATTACGATGGAAAACTGGTCACCCGATCAGGCGCCAGGCCACGGCTGGCCGCTGCTGGAGCGGGCGTGGGTGAACCCCAGTCCCAATGCGCCGAACCTGTCCATGGCCCGCGCCTATGCGGGCACGGTCATGCTGGAGGGGGCCACCCTGTCGGAAGGCCGGGGCACCACCCGTCCGCTGGAGCTGTTCGGCGCCCCCGACATCGACGCCCGCGCCGTGATCGCGGAGATGCAGGCCTTGGCCCCCGACTGGCTGGGCGGCTGCAAGCTGCGCGACATGTGGTTCGAGCCCACCTTCCACAAGCATGTGGGCAGGCTGTGCAGCGGCGTCCAGATCCATGTGGAAGGCCCGCACTATGACCACGGCGCCTTCCGCCCGTGGCGGGTCCAGGCCCTCGGTTTCAAGGCCATCCGCCGCCTCTGGCCTGACTATGACCTGTGGCGGGACTTCCCCTATGAGTACGCCTTCGGAAAGCTGCCCATCGACGTCATCAACGGCGGTCCTTCCTTACGCGAATGGGTCGATGACGCCGCCGCCATGCCCGGCGATCTGGACGCCCTGACCCTCCCGGACGAGGCCGCGTGGATCGAGGAGCGGCGGCCCTTCCTGCTGTATTGAGCCTCAGTGCAGCTTGAGCCGGCCCGAGATGCGGTTGTGCACCAGCCGCGCCAGCGCCAGCACCGCCGTCCGCACAGGGCCCAGAATGCGCCGGTGGTGGTCCAGGTGCAGGGACATATAGGCCCAGCGCGCCGTCAGCCCCTCGATGAAGAATCGGTCGCCCAGCAGGCCGCCCATCAGGGAGCCCGCCGCCTCGTCGTCGCCCAGGGCCACCAGCGAGCCCCGGTCGCGATAGACGAAGCTCCTGCCGCCCGCCCGGCCCTGAACATCGGCCAACAGGGCGTCGGCCAGATAGTCCGCCTGCTGGGCCGCGGCCTGGGCGCGGGCGGGGATCGGGCGGCCGTTCGCGCCCGGCGTCTCGGCGCAGTCGCCCATGGCCCAGACGCCCGGCGCCGAGGTGCGGAGGCGGTCGTCGGTGACGAACTGGTTCAGTTTGCCGGTCTTCAGGCCGAAAGAGGTGTTCCGCTCGTCCGCCTTCACCCCGGCGGCCCAGACGATCAGGTCGGCCGGAACGGCGCCTTGGGACGTGTCCAGCCCATCGGCGCGCACCCGCTCCACCTTCGTGTCGGTCATGACCCGCACGCCCTTGTGGGCCAGGGCGGTCATTGCCTGATTGGCGACGCGCTCGGGCAGGCCGCCCAGGATGCGCGGCGCCATCTCCACGATAGTGACCTCCAGCCGGAACTGCTGGTCGTGGGCCAGAGCCTCCTGAAAGGCGTCGTGGGCCTCCAGAAGTTCTGCGGCCAGTTCCACGCCGGTGGCTCCAGCCCCGACGATGGCGATCCTCAGCACGCGCTCATCGGAAAAGGCCGTGGCCATGAAGGCGGTGGTCAGGCGCTTCTGGAAGTCCCGGGCGTCGTCGGTGTCCTCCAGCAGCCGGGCGTGCTCGGCGGCGCCCGGCGTGCCGAACAGATTCGACCCGCT
The DNA here is from genome assembly GCF_013823285.1 of Brevundimonas sp. Classification (GTDB taxonomy): domain Bacteria; phylum Pseudomonadota; class Alphaproteobacteria; order Caulobacterales; family Caulobacteraceae; genus Brevundimonas. The sequence continues at coordinate 10,570 of NZ_PNLV01000084.1, forward strand.
GCCGGTGGCCAGCACCAGCCGCTCGAAAGTCACCGCCCGCTCCGGAACGATGACCTTGCCATCCGGGTCGCGCATTTCCGCCAGCGTCAGACGCTTGCCGTCCACATCGAGCCCGGCCATGTCGCCAAGGCTGAATCTGAAGGAATTCCGCCGCGCCAGCATGGGGTAGGACAGCCCCTCCTGATGGGCGTCCAGCGTGCCCGCGGCGATTTCGTGCAGGCTGGGCTTCCAGATGTGGATCGGCGTCCGGTCGAGCAACAACACCCGGCGACGGCCCTGCCGTCGTCCCAGCTTGCGGCCCAGCCGCGCGGCGAGCAGCAGCCCGCCGGCGCCGCCGCCGACGATCACGAAATCCGCATGCATGTCAGTCCCCGTTCGCTGGCTCGTCTCCACCCCCCTTAACGCACGGCGCGCCGGTCAGTGCGATCCGAACGGGGATAATATGCCGCGCCCGGGCGACGGATTTCTTGGCTTGCCCCCTG
>NZ_PNLV01000085.1 GCF_013823285.1 Brevundimonas sp.
AAGGTCGCGGTCGGCCAGTAGACCACGCCCAGCTTGGGCGACACATGGCTGTCGCTCTGCCCCTCCACGGGCCCGCCGGTATAGAGCGCGTCGGCTTCCGGCGTCAGTTCGTACCAGTCATAGCGCACCGCCGGGGTGATGCTCAGACGACCGTCCAGCAGCACCATCTCGTTCTGGATGAACAGGCCCGCGAGGCTGTAGTCGGTGATCGGAAACGGCCGGTTGGGGAAGGTCTCGCCGGCTCCGGGAACCGTGCCGCCGCGGATGGCCTCCTGGGTGCTCTCGGACCAGTCGCCGCCGAAGGTGACGCGGTGCTGCACCGCCCCGCCCCGGCCGAACACGCGATAGCCCTCGGCGTTCAGGCCAAAGACGCGGGTGTCGAAGGTCACGTCCCGGGTCCGGTCCGCCGCCGGTTCGCGGTCCTCATAGGTGAACTGGCGCGTCGTGGCGTCCTGCCAGTAGACCGCCATGGAGCCGCGATCGAGACCGAAGGCGTTAGTGAAGCGGTGATCCAGACTGACCCGGTCTCGCTGTTGCTCGTCCTCGCCCAGCACCTGCAACGTCGCATTGGGCTGGAACGGTGGGACCGCCGGGCCCCGACTGGACAGCGCATCGCCCGACAGGTCGGACTCATAGTGGTCATACGTCAGGCGCAGACGGTGGTTCGGCGCGACCTGCCACACCAGCTTGCCCAGCACCGCATTGGACGAAAAGTCCATGGGGTTGGGCGCGGTGCGCGCGGTGGTTTCGCTGAAGTTGTCGCCCTGATTTTCGGTCTCCTGCGCGTCGCGGCGCGTATAGGCCAGCAGACCCGAGAAGGCGCCGCGCGCTCCGGCGATGGACACGCCCTCGGTCCAGCTCTCGTCCGCCGAGGAATAGCCGACCCGGCCCCGCGCGGTGAACGACTGGCCGCGCAGCATGTCTTCGGGATCCTTTGTGGTGAAGCTGATCGCCCCCGCGATGCCGTCCGAGCCGTACAGCGCCGAGGCCGGACCGCGCAGGATCTCCACCCGCTGCATCAGGTCCAGGTCATTGTAACCGCCCCGCCCCACGTTCTGGGCCCCGAACGAAAAGCCGTCGGGCATGCGGATGCCATCGGTCACGATCAGCACCCGGTCGCCCCCCATGCCCCGGATGGTGAAACCCGAGTTGCCGTCCCGGCCCGCGCCCGACAGGGCGGCGTTGAAGCGCTGCGGGCTGGTGGGCACGCTGACGCCCGGTTCGAAGCGCACCAGATCCTTGATGTCGGTGTAGAGGTTCTCCTCAATGTCCTCGGCGGTGATGACGCTGACGGTGACCGGCACCTCGTCGGTGCGTTGTGCATTGCGGGTTCCGATGACCGTCACCGGCGCCACGTCCGTCGCCCCCGGAGCGACGACCGCCTCATCGGCCCAGGCGGCGCCTGCCGTAAGGCTGAGAACGGCGGAGGTGGAAAGCAGAAGCGTGCGCATGAAATGGCCCCGGTTGTGTTCGTCGTGCGGCGCAATTACTGCGAACGATTTGCAGACGCAATATCAATAATTATTTCCCCGTCGAAACGGGCCGCTAACCCTGGCCCCGCATGATCGACGGGTCTGTTCAGGAGCATCGGGGGTCGAGCCATGGCGCGCGCACAGTTTCAGAAGGGCCAGAAGGTCTGGGTCGAGTGCGTCGGCGCCTGGGCCTGCATCGAGAAGGTCCAGCCGGTCTGGGCCAAGGGTTTCGACGAACCGGTGCGCGTCACCTACGACGTGGGTCTCGGGCGCGAGTTCACCGGATCCGAACTGATGCTGCCGCAGGAGGACGCCGCCGCCGCTGACATGGGCGACTGGCGCCTGCTGCGGGCCCGCAACAAGTGGCAGCTGGCCGAGGACTGCCAGCATCACCCCTTCCCCGGCACCTATCCCGTCGTGGTCACCGACCCGGCCGACTGGGGCGGCTGGCGGGTGCCCGGCGCCGAATACGATCGTGATCCCGAAAAGATCGAGGCCCAGGCCCGGCTGATCGCCGCCGCGCCCATGCTGATGAAGCTGGCCGAGGATCTGGCGGGGTCGATCGACGAGAATGTGGACGAGGCTCCGCCCGAATTGACCCGTCTGGCGCGCGCGGCGCGCGAGATGCTGAAGGCCGTCAAGACCGTGCCGACGCCGGTCGGCGACGTGGAGCAGCCCGTCGCCGCGAGCGCGGCCTGATCTTCGCCGCGCGGCCTCGACACGAATCTGCGACGCACCCTAGGCTGTGCGTCTTCACGAATCGTGCGGGAGAGGGCGTTGAACGCCGACGAACGCCGCGGGACAGGACCGGGCCGCAGGTCATCCGACAGGGCGTCATCCGGCTTGGGCATGCCCGTCTGGGTGCGCATCGCCGTGCTCATCGCCGCGCTCGGCCTGTCGATCTACTCCCTGCTCTATGCCCGTCAGGCCGGGGACCGCCCTCGCGAGCAGGCTGAATCCACGGCCCAGGCGCTCCAGACCCGTTCGGAACTGGCCGCGGCGCGCCTGGACGCCGACTCCGCCCGCGCCATGATCGGCCTGACCGCTGCGGCCCGCGCCCTTGCCGACTCGCCCTCGCGTCCGCTCGACGCCGTGGAGCAGGCCCGCGCCGACGCGCCGGGTCCGGCCTACGCCGTCGTCTCCGAAGGGGGCGACATCCTCGCGGCGGCCGGCGCCGACGCCGCCGCCTTCCGGCCCACCGAAGCGTCGCAAGGCCACGCCCTGTCCCGGGCCCGGGACGGCGAGGCCCTGCTGCTGCGGCTTGAGGCGTCCGGCGGCCGCGCCGTGCTCGCCCGCCTTCCCGCGCCTGAGCTCGCGGCCCCCGCATCCTTGGCCCGCGGAGGCCTGACGGTCAGCATCATCAACGCCGACGGCCTCATCATCGCCTCGGCCGCCTCCCGCCTGCGCGACCAGCCCGCCTCGGTCCTGGGTCTGACCACCGAAGTCCTCGCCGAGCGCGCGCAGGAGGGCGGCGTCCATACCCATGGCGAACTGCGCCTGACCGCCGTGAACGCGCAGACCGCGCCGGCCACTGTTGTCGCCGCCGCCCCTGCGGCCGGCGGGGGCCTGCTGGCCCTGTTCGGCGACGCCTGGATCCTGATCGGCCCGCTCGGGCTGGGCCTCGGCCTCGGAGCCCTGGTGCTGTTCCAGGAACGCCGGGCGCGCCGCGCAGCCCGCGTCTGGGCCGACACCGAGCGTCGCTTCCACACCGCCGTCGAGGCCGCGCGCTGCGGCGTCTGGGAATGGAATCTCGACCGGGACGAGGTGGTGATGTCCGACGTCATGGCGGGCATGCTCGGTTTCGGCCGGGGCGGCGCCACCGCCGCCGACCAGATCATCGAGCGTATCAATCCCCGGCACCGCGACGCGGTGGCCCACGCCCTGCGACAGGCCCAGGCCTACGGCCAGGTCGAGATCGCCTTCCGCGTGGACGCCCCGGACCAGCCGCCCCTGTGGATGGAGCTGCGCGGCCAGGCCCCGCGCCAGCGCGGCCCGGACGGCTATGACCATCTCATGGGCGTGGCTCTGGACATCACCGAATCCCGCCGCGCCAAGGCCCAGGCCCAGGCCGCCGAGAACCGCCTCCGCGACGCCATCGAAAGCGTGTCGGACGCCTTCGTCCTGTTCGACCGCTACGGCCGGCTGATCCTGTGGAACCAGGCCTTCCAGGACGCCTTCGGATTCCAGCCCGGCCACCTCAAGCGCGGCGCCCAGAAGGAAGAGCTCAACCGCATCGCCGCCCTGGCCATCCGCAAGGACCAGCCCTCGGCCACCGGCCGACCCGGCATGCGCGAGATCGAGCTGGCCGACGGCCGCTGGCTGCAGATGTCCGAACGTTTCACGGGCGACGGCGGGGCGGTGGTCACGGCCGCCGACATCACCGTCATCAAGCGTCAGGAGGTGGAGCGCAAACAGGCCGCCGACGCCCTGCAGTTGACCGTGAGCAAGCTGGAGACCAGCCAGGAGGAGCTGTCCCTGCTGGCGCGGAAATACGAGGAGGCCATGGTGCGCGCCGAGGCGGCCAACCAGGCCAAGAGCGAGTTCCTGGCCAATATGAGCCACGAACTGCGGACGCCGCTCAACGCCATCAACGGCTTCTCGGAGATCATGGCCGGCGAGATGTTCGGCCCCCTGGGCGACGAACGCTACAAGGGCTACGCCGTCGACATCCTGAACTCGGGCCAGCACCTGCTGGCCCTGATCAACGACATCCTCGACATGGCCAAGATCGAGGCGGGCAAGATGACCCTGCACTACGAGGCCGTGGACCTGGCGGAGATCTGCCAGGACGCCATCCGCCTGATGCGCGGACGAGCGCAGGAGTGCGGCCTGAAGCTGAACATGGACGCGCCCGACCTGCCCGAGATCGAGGCCGATTACCGCGCCCTGAAACAGGTTTTGCTGAACCTGATCTCAAACGCCGTGAAATTCACTCCCGAGGGCGGCTCGATCACCGTCAGGCTGAGCCCGGCGGAGGGCGGCGTGCAGATCGCGGTCACCGACACCGGCATCGGCATCGCGCCCGAGGACCTGGTGCGCCTGGCCAAGCCGTTCGAGCAGGTCGAGGGTCAGCACTCCAAGACCACCCAGGGCACCGGTCTGGGACTGGCCCTGACCAAGTCCCTGATCGAGATGCATCACGGCGAGATGAAACTGGAAAGCGAGCCGGGCAAGGGCACCACCGTCAGCTTCACCGTGCCGATGCGGCGTCCCGCCGAACAGGACGAAGCCCGGGCGGCCTGAGGCTGCGTATTCGCTCTTTCCGCCCCCGCGTTTCACCCGCCCTTATAATGGGCGCCGTCAGAAACGATGAGGAGGCGATTTCGGACTATTCGGACAATTCAGACCCTGTTTTTTCGGTCGACAGAGTCTGAAATCTCACTCCGCCGCCGGCAGGCGCGCCACATGGGGCTCGCCGCTGACCAGCCACACGAGGATGGTCGGCTGCCCCTCGGCCACCACCTCAACCCCGCGCTGGACAAAGGGATAGGCGGCCTCGCAAGGCTGACTATCCGCGCCTTGGTCCATCTCGCAGACGATCAGATAGCGGTCGCGCTCCAGCGGCCGGATGCCGCGCTGCACCAGAGGCCCGGTCGGCGGCTGCTCAGCCGTGATCACATTGACGGGCCGGGTTGGGTCCCTGGCCAGGATGAACTCCACGTCGTGGCGCATGCTGTGCGGCCGCATGTGGATGCGGATGATGTCGGCCTGGCCGTCATGGTCCACGTCCCATTGCAGCTCGTCCGTCAGCGGCGCGAGGCCATCCCCCGTGGCCGCGTCCGCCGTCGCCTCGGCCAGGGTCGCGACCACCGGCTTGTCGTATAGATAGGGCGAACCCATGCACACCGCGTCCCAGACCATGTGCTCGGCCGAGTGCGGCACGGATCGGACGTCTTCATTCGGGTGGGCCTCGCCCAGCAGGCGGCCCCCGGCGTCGAAGGTCCGCACAGTCTGCATCACCGAGCCGCCCGCGCAATTGAAGGCGCTGTCGATGACCGTCCAGGCCTGGCCGCCCACCACCGCCCCGTGGTTGACCCAGACGTGGCGGGCCGTGCGGGTCTCCCAGCTGCGGGGCGTTCCCTGGGGCAGCATGTCCGCCTGCCGCAGGAACACGGACGTCCCGTCCGGCCGCTCCGCCGTCGGATTGAAGTCGATCAGCTGGCGCCATGGACCGTCACCGGCCTCTGGCGCTGGCGACAGAAGAGCGAGGGCGGCAAGCCAGGCGATCATGAGACGATCCCGAAAACCGAAGATTGCTCATCCTATGCGGCCCGTGCCCGTCGGCAAAGTGCCATGGCAGCCGCGTCAGGAACCGTTGGCCAGCCTGTCAGGTTGCGTCCCGCCACGCCTTCAACCCCTCCAGCGCCCGCACGCTCATCTGCCGCTTCTTGGCTCGGCCCCGGTCCTTGGGCGGAATCTTCTTGCCGTCGGCGTCCACGCGCGGCGCTTCCAGCGGCGGCAGCAGGCCATAGTTGATGTTCATGGGCTGGAACTTGGAGCCTTCCAGATGCCCGCCGGTGATGTGCTCCACCAGGGCGCCCATGGCCGTCTCCGGCGGCGGCGGAACCAGGTCTCGGCCCAGCGCCTGCGCCGCGGCGAGGCGGCCGGTCAGCAGGCCCATGGCGGCGCTCTCCACGTAGCCCTCCACCCCCGTCACCTGCCCGGCGAAGCGCAGGCGCGGCATGGCCTTCAGCCGCAGTTGCCGGTCCAGCAGCTTCGGGCTGTTCAGGAAGGTGTTGCGGTGCAGCCCCCCCAGCCGCGCGAACTGGGCGTTCTGCAGGCCGGGGATCATGCGGAAAATATCGGTCTGGGCCCCGTATTTCAGCTTGGTCTGGAAGCCCACCATGTTGAACAGGGTGCCCAGCGCATTGTCCTGCCGCAGCTGGACGATGGCGTGGGCCTTGACCAAGGGGTCGCGCGGATTGGTCAGGCCGACCGGCTTCATGGGGCCATGGCGAAGGGTCTCGCGCCCCCGCTCGGCCATCACCTCGATGGGCAGGCAGCCGTCGAAATAGGGGACGTTCTCCCACTCCTTGAATTCGGTCTTGGGGCCATCCAGCAAGGCGTCGATGAAGGCGTCATACTGCGCCTTGTCCATGGGGCAGTTCACATACGCCGCCGCGTCGCCGCCCGGACCCGCCTTGTCGTAGCGCGACTGGCGCCAGGCGATGTCGAAGTCGATGCTCTCCGCATGGACAATGGGGGCGATGGCGTCGAAGAAGCTGAGGCTTTCCTCGCCCGTGGTCTTCAGAATGGCGTCGGCCAGGGCGGGCGAGGTCAGCGGCCCGGTGGCCACGATGACATTGTCCCAGTCCTCGGGCGGCAGGCCCGCGATCTCCTCGCGCACGAGGGTGATCAGGGGATGGGCCTCCAGCTTCGCGGTCACGGCCCGGGAAAAGCCCTCGCGGTCCACCGCCAGCGCCCCGCCCGCGGGGACCTGATTGGCGTCGCCGCAGGCCATGATGACCGAGTCCAGCGCCCGCATCTCGGCGTGCAGCAGGCCCACGGCGTTGTATTCCCAGTCGTCCGATCGGAACGAGTTGGAGCAGACCAGCTCGGCCAGGCCGTCGGTGTGGTGGGCGTCGGTCTTCACGCCGGGCACGCCGCGCATTTCATGCAGGATGACCGGGACGCCCGCATTGGCGGTCTGCCAGGCCGCTTCCGAACCGGCCAGGCCGCCGCCGATGACGTGTATTGGAGAGGGGGAGGTGCTCATGGCGGGGGTTCTAGCCTTCCCGCGCTTTAGGCTCTAGCGTTGTGACGGGGAAACGGGGGGCGACATGAAGACCTTTTCGATGGGCGAAGCCCTGGGGTCCGGCTTCGAGATGATCGCGAAGCGGCCGCTGGCCGTTTTGCTGTGGGGCGTGCTGCTCTATCTGCCGGGCATCGCCAGCCTCGCGGCGATCTGGGCGATCATGGGCGATCCGTGGATGAATCCGGGTGCAGCGGCCGATTTTTCCGACCCCGAGGCCCTCAACGCCTTTCTCCAGGCCCAGGGCTGGTCAGCCCTGTCCAACGTGCTCAGCCTCATCGTCCAGGCGCTGATCGGCGTGGCGGTGATCCGGCTGGTGCTGTGGCCGCGCACCAGCGGATGGGCCGGACTGCGGTTCGGCGTGGCCGAGTTCTGCTACATCGTGGTTCAGATCGCCATCTGGGTGGCGATGATGATCCTGGCGCTGTTGGTTATCCTTCTGGCCGTGTTCACCGGCATCGCTCTCCGCGGGGCGGGCCCGGTGGCCCAGCCGTTGGTCTGGACCCTGCTGGGTCTGGCCGGGACGGTGCTGTTCCTGTGGGCATGGGCGCGAACGGGGCTGATCTCGGTCGCCAGCGTCGAGCGCAAGACCCTGGCCTTCGAGCAGGGTTGGCGCATGGCGCGCGGCCAGTCGGTCAAGCTGGCCCTCATGGGCGTGCTCAGCGTGATCCTGGGCATCGTCGTGTTCCTGCCGGTGGTGGCGCTGGCCGCCCTGTCCGTGGGGCTGGCGGGCATCGACTGGGCTGCGTTCGCGGACGCCGACACCTGGACCATGACATGGGAGCCCCGCCTGATGATCGGTTTCGGACTCGCCTTGCTGTTCATTTTCGCCAGCACCGGCGCGGCCACGGCGGTGATGTACGCCCCATGGGCCAGCGCCTATCGCCAGTTGCGGGCGTCGGCGGACGAGGCGCATCCGGAATCGTCATGACGCCGTCAGGTCTTTCAGGTTAGGCTCGGGGTCCAACTACGACTTCACGGGAGGGCTAGAACCATGGCGTTTTCAGCGACGGACTGCGCATTCGAGGGGTTCCGCGTCGCGCGGCGCACCCCCACCACCATACTGATATGGGCGGCGGCCTATATCGTGTTCACCGCCCTGATGTTCGCATTGGTGGGCGGTTCGTTCGTCACCCTGATGGCTGCCATGACCGAACTGCAGGGCGTCACCAATCCGACTCCGCAGGATTTCGAGCCGCTCTGGGCCGCCTATGCCGGGATCATGTGGATCATGCCGCTGTCGTTCGTGTTCAGCGCGGTGATGTACACGGCTTCGCTGCGCGTGGTGCTGCACCCTGCAGAGAAAGGCTTCGGCTACATGCGGCTGGGCATGGATGAGGTCCGGGTCCTGGTGGTGACCCTCGTGCTGTGCGTGCTGGCCGCTATCGCGGGCGCCGTCGTGTTCGGGATCGCGGGCGTTCTGGCCGGACTCGCCGCCGCCGCAGCGGGCGACGCGGGCGGGCTGATCGCCTTTGTCCTCATCGTCGCGGCTGTGGTGGCCTTCATCTGGCTGGCGGTGCGCTTCAGCCTCGCCCTGCCGATCACGGTGGCCGAGAAGAAGTTCGCCATCTTCGACTCCTGGAACGTGACCAAGGGCCGTGTCTGGGGCCTGATCGGCATGACCCTGATCGTGATCGTCATGGCCATTGTCGTGTCGATCCTGGCCTCGATCATCATCCTGCCCCTGATGTTCTTCACCGGAAACATCAGCGAGCTGGCGGCCATGGAAGGCGCCGACATCGGCCAGATCATGAGCGCCATGGGCCCGGCCATAGTCATCTATGTGATCAGCAACAGCATCATCTCGGCGCTGAGCCTGGCCATCTTCATGGCGCCCTACGCCGCTGCCTACCGCGATATTCGCGGCGTCGCGGATCCCGTGGTCGTCGAGCCCACGCCGTCGCTGTAGATGCGAATCAGGCCCGCGCCTTCGCGCGGGCCTTTTTCGGGGCGGGGGCGGCGGCTTCGACCGCCGCCTTGACCCGCGCCAGCCGCCTCGTTTCGTGGCGGTCCAGCATCTCCTTCAGGTACTTCCCGGTCCAGCTCTTCGGATCAGCCGCGACCTGTTCAGGCGTCCCTTTTGCAACGATCTCGCCGCCTCCCTCGCCGCCTTCAGGACCGAAGTCCAGCAGCCAGTCGGCCACCTTGATCACATCCAGATTGTGTTCGATCACCACGATGGTGTTGCCGTGCTCCACCAGCTCCTGCAGCACTTCCAGAAGCTTGCGGGTGTCCTCGAAATGCAGGCCGGTGGTGGGCTCGTCCAGAATGTACAGGGTCTTGCCGGTGGCCCGTTTCGACAGTTCCTTGGACAGCTTGACCCGCTGGGCCTCGCCGCCTGACAGGGTCGTAGCCGGCTGGCCCACCTTGACGTAGCCCAGACCGACCCGCTCCAGCGTCTGCATGCGGTCGCGGATGGGCGGCACGGCCTTGAAGAAGTTCGCCGCCTCCTCGACCGTCATGTCCAGCACGTCGGAGATGGACTTGCCCTTGAACACGATCTCGAGGGTTTCGCGGTTGTAGCGTTTGCCCTTGCAGACATCGCAGGTGACATAGACGTCCGGCAGGAAGTGCATCTCGATCTTGATCAGGCCATCGCCCTGACAGGCTTCACAGCGCCCGCCCTTGACGTTGAAGCTGAACCGCCCCGGCCCATACCCGCGCGCCTTGGATTCCGGCAGGCCCGCGTACCAGTCGCGGATGGGGCCGAAGGCGCCGGTGTAGGTGGCCGGGTTCGAGCGCGGGGTGCGCCCGATGGGGCTCTGGTCGATGTCGATGACCTTGTCGAAATGCTCCAGCCCCTCGATGCGGTCGAAGTGGGCGGGCGCGTCCGAGGCGTTGTGCAGTCGCCGGGCCGCCGCCTTGTACAGGGTCTCGATTGTGAAGGTAGACTTGCCGCCCCCCGACACCCCGGTGATGCAGGTGAATACGCCCACGGGGATCTCGCCGGTGACGTTCTTCAGATTGTTGCCGGTGGCGCCGGTGATCTTCAGCATCTTCTTGCGGTTGATCGGGCGGCGGCCCTCGGGCGGCAGCTCGATCTCGCGCTCGCCGGTCAGGTATTTGGCGGTCAGGCTCCGGCCGTTGGCCATGACCTCGCCCGGGGTGCCCTCGGCGCAGACCTCGCCGCCGTGCACGCCCGCCGCCGGGCCCATGTCGATCACATGGTCGGCGGTCATGATGGCCTCTTCATCGTGCTCGACCACCAGCACCGAATTGCCCAGGTCCCGCAGGCCGCGCAGGCTTTCCAGCAGCCGGGTGTTGTCCCGCTGGTGCAGGCCGATGGACGGCTCGTCCAGCACATAGAGCACCCCGGTCAGGCCCGAGCCGATCTGTGACGCCAGACGGATGCGCTGGCTCTCGCCGCCCGACAGGGTGGCCGACGCCCGCGACAGGTTCAGATAGTCCAACCCCACATTGTTCAGGAAACCGAGGCGGTCGTTGATCTCCTTCAGTATCCGCCGGGCGATCTCCA
>NZ_PNLV01000086.1 GCF_013823285.1 Brevundimonas sp.
CGCATCTTCGCGTCCAGCCCCGGCGCCTTGTTCATCACCGACAGGGACACGTCCTCGTCGGGCTGCAGGGCGATGACCATGCGGTTGGCCACGATGTCGCCGCGCCCGTCGCCGTCGAAGATGGAGTGGGGCACCGGCTTGAACTGGATGACGATCTCGGTGCGCTTGTCGGGCATGCGCTTGCCGGTGCGCATGAAGAAGGGCACCCCGGCCCAGCGCCAGTTGTCGATGTCTGCGCGCAGGGCGACGAAGGTGTCGGTGTCCGACGCCTGGCCGCGCTCCTGCTCATAGCCCTTGACCGCCTGATCCTCGACCGTTCCCGGCGTGTACTGGCCGCGCACCGTGACCTTCTTCGCCGCCGCCTTGGTGATGGGGCGCAGGGATCGCAGCACCTTGACCTTCTCGTTGCGCACCGAGTCCGGGTCCATGTCCGACGGCGGCTCCATGGCCACCAGACACAGCAGCTGCAGCATGTGGTTCTGCAGCATGTCACGCAGGGCGCCGTACTCGTCATAGTAGGGCCAGCGGTCGCCCACGCCCGTGGTCTCGCCCACGGTGATCTGCACGTGGTCGATGGACAGGTTGTTCCACAGGGGCTCGAAGATGACGTTGGCGAAGCGCAGCGCCATGAGGTTCTGGACCGTCTCCTTGCCCAGATAGTGATCGATGCGGAACACCCGGTCCTCGGTGAAGGCGGCGGCCACCGCCTGGTCGATCTCGCGGAAGGTCTTCAGGTCGCGCCCGACCGGCTTCTCCAGCACGATGCGGGTCTTGCCGCCGGTCATGCCGATGGCCTTCAGCGCATTGACGATGGGGGCGTACAGCGACGGCGACACGGCCAGGAAATAGGTGAGGTCCTCGGTCCCTGCCTTGTCCCTGAGCGCGGTCAGGCTGTCGGGATCGGTGGCGTCCATGGCCAGATAGTCGATGCGTTTCGTCAGCCGGTCGAAGGCCTTGGCGCTCCATTGGCCGTCGGCCTCGGCGCGGGGCTGGACCCACTCGCGCACGCCGGCCAGATAGGCGTCGCGGCTTTCCTCGCTGCGCGCGGCGGCGATGACCTTCAGCCCCTCGGGCAGAAGATCGTCGTGCTCCAGGAAATAGAGCGACGGCAGCAGCATGCGCAGCGCCAGATCGCCGCCTCCGCCGAACAGAACGAGCGTCGGCATTCGCGCCTCACCTTCACCAGTTGCGTGGATGCCCCCGTCTTGGGGGATTTCCACGCCCGCGCCAACCGGACCAATCCGGATTGAAACATCAGTTTATGCGCTGACACCGGTTTCCGCGAACCGATGACGCAAGATTTCACTCCATCCCGCTCAATAGGTAACCCGCAGCCCCGCGCGGACGATGCGCGGCGGGCCGTAACCGGGCACGTCGTCGCCGGTGCGGGCGACCTCCACATCCTCGTCGAACAGGTTGTCGGCGGCCAGATACAGGACGGTGCGCGGGCTCGCCCGCCACTCTGCCCGGGCGTCCAGAACCAAGGCGGGATCCAGCGCGCGGCTGTTCAGGTCGTCGTCGAAACGGCGGCTCTCGTACCGGGCGCGGGCCGACAGGCCCAGACGGTCGGACGCCCGCCAGTCGATCCCGGCGGTGGCGCTCCAGATGGGCGCCTGGGCGGGACGCAGCCCGGTCAGCTGGGCCGCGTCGGTCCCGCCGTCCATGCGGGCGTCGGTGGCCGACAGGGCGCCGGACAGGGTCACGGTCTCCAGCCGCCAGCGGGCCTCCACCTCGACGCCCGTGGCCTCCACGGTCCCGGCGTTGCGGCGCTGGCGCAGCACGCCGCCCGCAGGCACGAAGCCGGCCACGGGGAAGGTCCCCGGCCCCTCGCCGATGGTGACGTTGACGATGGCGTCCTCGATCTCGTTGTGGAACACGGTGGCCGTCAGATCCACCGCCCCGCCGCTCCACGCCAGACCCGCCTCGATGCCGCGCAGCACCTCGGGCTCCAGCTCGGGATTGGCCTCGGTGATGTCGTTGCCGACGCGGAAGGGCCGGTGCAGCTCGTTCAGGGTCGGGGGCCGGAAGCCGGTGTAGGCCGCCGCCCGCGCCGCCCAGCCGCCGCCCAGATCGCGCCGCGCCGCCAGACGCGCGCTGACCACCTCGCCGTCGCGGTCCGGTGAGCGCTGGTCCAGCAGCACCACATCCGTCGCCGTATTGGTCTCCAGCCGGCGGCCGTTGCTGTTGCTCCACCGGTCGGCGCGCAGGCCCCCGGCGACCAGCCAGGGCCCGCCGGTCCAGGAGCCCTCGGCATAGGCGCCCGCGATCAGGGTCTCGCCCCCGGCGATGCGCTGGCGGTTGAACGCGTTCACTTCGCGCACCTCGCCCTCGGTGGACCGCACGTCGGCGCCCAGCTCCCACTCCAGCGATCCGCCCCAGCGCTCGGCGGCGCGGCGCAGGGCCAGATTGGCGCCCAGTCCGGTGGCCGGGGTGGCGTACTGGTTGTTGGCCAGCGACGTGCTCGACCGGTCGTCGGCCACCGACACGAAGGTGTTGCTGAGATCGCTGTCATGGCGCCAGACCTGCGCCCGCCAGCCGAGGCGGTCGGCGGTAGGCTGTCGCGCCGCCGTCAGGCTGTAGATCTGGCCGCTGGATTCCGCCCGCGCCCCATCCAGCCCGGCGCCGCGCTCATCCTCCCAGGCGCCGAGGCGGGCCGAGACGGCGATGTCGTCCGTGGCCGCCCAGTCGGCGCGCAGGGCGCCGCCCAGACTTTCCAGATCCGTCGGCGTGTCCGCCGCGCCCTGCTCCGGGCCGCGCACCGGCACATAGCCGTCGCTGTGTTCGTAGAGGCCGGAGGCGGTCAGGGTCAGACGTCCGAACCCTTGCGATCTCGATCCGGACAGGCGCGCGCCGCCGCGCTCGGCGACCGAGGCGTCCAGCACCGCGCCCGCCTCACGCTCGCGCATCACGATCACCCCGGTCAGGGCCCCGGCGCCGTAGGGGCCGGCGCCCGAGCCCCGCACGACGTCCAGACTGTCCAGGGACTCCGGCGCCAGCTGCGACCAGATCACCCAACCGCCGAACGGGTCATTCAGCGGCACGCCGTCCAGGGTCACCAGGGTGCGTCCGGCGCCGGACGGGGCGATGGCGCGCAGGGAGATGCCCTGGGTGGTGGGATTGGCCGAGACGCTGGAGGTGCGCCGGAACAGCGACACGGCGGGCACCCCGGTCAGGGCCTCGTCCACCCGCCGGGTGGCCTCCAGATCCTGCTGGTCCAGTCGGATCACCGCAAAGGCAGCGTCGCCCGCGGCGGGCGGCAGGCGCGCGGCGGTGACCACGATCTCGTCGACAGTGACGGGCGGGGCGGGCGGGACGTCGGCTTGAAAAATGGCGGGCTCCGTCGGGAAGGCTGGATGTGAGGGCGACCTGTCGAACAGATGGAACGGGCGGGCGTTCCCTCAAGTCCCGGCGTCGAGGCGCTTCAGCAGGTCGGCGGCGAATTCGGACAGGGTGTCGTCGCGGGCGCCCATGACCAGAATGCGGTCGCCGGCACGGGCCATCTGGACCAGACGCTCGCCGCAGGCCGCGCGGTCGGGCAGGGCCTCCGCATGACGACCCGCCGCCGCGATGCCGTCCGCGATGTCGCCCGACCCCACGCTGCGGTCCGTGGTGCCGCCATAATAGACCGGTTCGGGCATCAGCAGCACGTCCTCGGGGCTCATCAGCCGGGCGAAGACGTCGATGAACTCGGCCTTCATCAGCTTCAGCGGGCCGAAGCCGTGGGGCTGGAACAGGATCAGCAGTCGGCCGGGAAAGGCGTGCAGGGTGTTGAGGGTGGCGGTGATCTTGTCCGGGTTGTGGGCGAAGTCGTCGATCACGGTCACCCCGCCCGCCTGACCGGCCACCTCCAGACGACGGCGGATGCCCGAGAAATCCCTCAGCGCCGCCACCGCGTCCGCGACCGCCACGCCCAGCGCCTTGACCGCGCCGACGGCGGCCAGGGCATTGGCGACATTGTGGGCGCCGGGCACACACAGCTCGGCGTCATGGACCGCACCGCCTGTCTCGATCAGGCGGAAGGTCATGCCGGCGGCCGTGGGGGCCAGGTCTACGGCGCGCAGGTCGGCGTCGGGATTATCGAGGGCGAAGGTGATCGTCGCCTCGGCCTGTTTCGCCAGGGCGGGGGTCTCGGCGTCGTCCAGGTTCAGCACGGCGGTGGCGGCCCGCCCCGCGAAACCGCCGAACAGGACCCGCAGCTCATCCATGGACTTGTGGTCCAGCGAGACATTGGAGACCACCGCCACGGTGGGCTCATAGCGGGCGATGGAGCCGTCGGACTCATCCACCTCGCTGACGAACAGGTCGGGGCCGCCGATCAGGGCGCTGGCGAAGGGCTGGTCGGGGCGGACGAAATTGGTCATCACCGCGCCGTTCATGACGGTGGGCGCGCGCCCGGCCCGATGCAGGATCCAGGCGATCATGCCGGTGATGGTGGACTTGCCGCTGGTGCCCGCCACCCCGACGCTGGTTTCCGCCCCGTTGAACAGATCGGACAGCAGCTGGGGCCGGGTCAGGATCCGGGCCCCCACGGCCTTCGCCGCACGGATGTCGGGCACGGTGTCCTCCACCGCCCCGGTGGCCACCACCACCTGACCGGCGCGCACGCCCGATCCGTCCTGGGGATGCAGGGTGAAGCCCTGGCCGCGCAGCCAGTCGAATTTCTCCGGCGTCCGGCCTTGATCCAGCGCCCGGTCGGAGCCTTCCACAGCGGCCCCGCGCGCCTTCACGATCAGGGCCAGCGGCAGCATGCCCGAGCCGCCGACGCCGCAGAAGAAATAGGACTGGTCTTGATTCATGCGCCGCGAACCCCGAAGGCTTGAAGCGCCTGACTAGAGCATGATCGTTTTTGACGGAACCGCTTTGCGGTTCCGGCTGAAGCGTGAATCATGCTCTCGCTTTAATTCTGGAGCCTGATTCACGGCATCAGCGGAATCGCGCAGCGATTCCACCTCAGCCGATCAGGCTCTAGCACGGCGCGACGGCGGCGCCAGAGGATTGCGCGAGAGAATGGCCAGCCCCGACAAGCCCTTCCGCATCGGCGTCGTGGCCGCCAGCTCGCGCTTCGAGCGGGAGACCGCCGAACAGGCGCAGGACATGGTGCGCGCGCTTTATCCCGACGGCGCGGTCGAGCTTAAGTTCCACCCGGCCTCCTTCGGCAAGCATGGCCATTTCGCGGGCGACGACGCGGGCCGGGCCAAGGCGTTTCTGGACATCGCCAATGACCCGGCCCACGACGCGGTGTGGTTCGCCCGGGGCGGCTATGGATCCTGCCGCATCGCCGAGGCGGTCATGGCCGGGGTCAACGACGTCGCGCGCAAGAAGACATACATGGGCTACTCCGACGCCGGCTCGATCCTGGCGGGGCTGTACCGATTGGGGTTCGAACAGCTGTTCCACGGGCCCATGGTGCAGGACCTGCGCCGGACGGACGGCAAGGTCGCCTTCGTCCGCGCCCTCGACTGGCTGGTGCGGCGGGACAAGACGGCGCTGGAGCCCAGCGTCCTGACCGGCGCCGCGCCCACAGCGGCGTTCAACATCACCATCCTGAGCCAGCTTCTGGGCACGGCGTTGGAGCCCGACCTGACCGGCCACGTGCTGATGCTGGAGGAGGTGGGGGAGGCGGACTACCGCACCGACCGGGCCATGTTCCACATCACCGGTCAGCCCTCCATTCGCCGCGTGGCGGGCATCCGCCTGGGCCGGGTCAGCGACATCACCCCCAACGACCCGGACTTCGGCCTGAGCCCGGAGCAGATCGTGCGCTACTGGTGCGACCGCTCGGGCGTCCCGTACCTGGGCCGCGCCGACATCGGCCATGATTCCGCCAACCGGGTCGTGCCCTTCGGACCGTTGACCTGAGCCGTTCCAGGGTCGATCAGGGGACATTGTAATTTGAAGGGGCGAGCAGGCTTGGCCGACTCCCGCAAGGACAGAAAGGGCGCCGTCACCATCCATGACGTGGCGCGCCGCGCCGGGGTTTCGCCCATGACCGTGTCGCGGGTCATGAACGAGGCGCCCGGGGTCAAGGACGCCACCCGCAAGACGGTGCAGGACGCGGTGGAGGCCCTGGGCTATGCGCCCAACGCGGCGGCGCGCAGCTTGGCCCGGCAGGGCGGCGGCCGCATCGGCCTGCTCTACTCCAACCCGTCCGCCGGCTATCTCAGCGAATTTCTGGTCGGCGCCCTGGACGGCGCCCAGAAGACCGGCGCCCTGCTGCTGATCGAGAAGTGCGATCCCAATCCCGAGAGCGAGCGCGCCGCGGTGGGCCGCCTGATCGCGGGGGGCGCCTCCGGGGTGATCCTGCCGCCGCCCCACGGAGAGTCTTATGCCGCCCTGTCGGAGCTGAAGGAGGGGGAGGTGGCCGTGGTGGCCGTGGCCGCCGGGCGCTTCCGCTCGGACGCCAGCGCCGTGCGCATTGACGATTTCGCCGCCGCCGCCGAGATGACCCGGCACCTGCTGGAGCTTGGCCACCGCCGCATCGGCTTCATCAAGGGCGCCTCCAACCAGACCGCCAGCGCCGAGCGCCTGCTGGGCTTCGAGACCGAGATGCGCGCGGCCGAGCCCGCCGCCACCGCCCTGATCGAGGCGGGTGAGTTCACCTATCGCTCCGGGCTCGAGGCGGCCGAACGCCTGTTGTCGGCGCGGCGTCCCCCGACGGCGATCTTCGCATCCAATGACGACATGGCCGCCGGCGTCCTGACCGCCGCCCACCGCAAGGGGCTGGACGTGCCGGGGCAGCTGACCGTGGTCGGCTTCGACGACACCTCCATCGCCACCGCCGTCTGGCCGGAGCTGACCACGGTGCGTCAGCCCGTGGCCGAGATGGCCGAGGCCGCCGTGCGCATCCTCAGCGAGGACATCCGGGGACGGGGCCAGGCGCGGGCCGATGCGCCCGTGGATCGGCTGGTGACCCACACCCTGGTCGTGCGCGACTCCTGCGGACCGGCGCCCACCGACGACTGACCCCCTGATCGGGCCGCCGCGTGAATGGCCTTGACACCGGCGGTCAGCCCTTTGATGTTACCGCTAACAGAAACGACCGCGCCGGTGGGTTCGCCCACCTCACGCGACGGCGGGGGAAATGACCAGTATTGTTGATTGCCTTGCGGCGGATCGGGACGCCGCGACCCTGATCGGACGGATCGAACTGCCGGAAGGCCCGACGCCGGTGCGCGTCCGCGAGGGCCGGGTTCAGGACATCTCCGGTTTCGCCCCCACCTGCGCCGACGCGCTCGCCCTCGCCGATGACCTCGCCGTCTTTGAGGGCCGCGATCTCGGCGCCCTGGCGGACATGGATTTCGCCACCGTCTGGGACGCGCCGTCGCCCGATGCGGTCAAGTTGCTGTCGCCGGTCGATCTTCAGTGCGTGAAAGCATCGGGCGTGACCTTCGCCGTCTCGGCCGTTGAGCGGGTGATCGAGGAGCGCGCCCGCGGCGACGCCGCCGCCGCCGATGAAATCCGCAAGGCGCTGAAGGACAAGGTCGGCGCGGACCTGTCGGCCGTGAAGCCGGGCTCGGAACAGGCCGCCGCCCTCAAGACCGCCCTGATCGCCGACGGTCTGTGGTCCCAGTATCTTGAGGTGGCCATCGGCCCCGACGCCGAGATCTTCACCAAGGCGCCGATCCTCTCCTCGGTGGGCTGGGGCGACTATGTGGGCGTGCGGTCGGACTCCGCCTGGAACAACCCCGAGCCCGAGGTGGCGGTGGTCTGCGATGCCGCCGGCCGCATCCTCGGCGCGACCCTGGGCAACGATGTCAATCTGCGCGACATCGAGGGACGTTCGGCCCTGCTGCTGGGCAAGGCCAAGGACAACAACGCCTCGGCTGCGCTGGGGCCATTCATCCGCCTGTTCGACGACGCCTTCACCCTGGACGACCTGCGTCAGGCCACCATCTCGCTGGAGGTGGTCGGCGAGGACGGCTTCGTCATGAAGGGCGAAAGCTCCATGAGCCTGATCAGCCGTGATCCGGTGGAGCTGGTGGGCCAGACCATCGGCAGGCATCACCAGTACCCCGACGGCCTGATCCTCTATCTGGGCACCATGTTCGCGCCCATCGAGGACCGCGATGCGCCGGGCGGCGGCTTCACCCACAAGCCAGGCGACCGGGTGCGGGTGTCCTCGCCCCGCCTGGGCGTTCTCGACAACAAGGTGACCACCTCTGACCAGGCCCCGCCCTGGACGCTGGGGGTCTCCGGACTGATGCGTAATCTGGCCTCTCGCGGCCTGCTTGGAGGCGCGCGATGAGCGAAGCGATCTATCCCTCTCTCAAGGGCCGGCTGGTGGTCATCACCGGCGGCGGCTCGGGCATCGGCGAGGGCATGACCGAGGCCTACGTCCGGCAGGGCGCGCGGGTGGTGTTTCTGGACATCGCCGAGGCGCCGTCCCGGGCGCTGGAGTCGCGTCTGGCCCAGCAGTCTCCCGCGCCGGTGTTCATGCCCTGCGACCTGACAGATCTGGACGCCCTGAAAGCCTGTTTCGCCCGCATCGAGACGGAGCACGGCGAGGTGGACGTGCTCATCAACAACGCCGCCAACGACGATCGCCACAAGGCCGAGGCGGTCACGCCCGCCTATTGGGACGAGCGCATGGCGGTGAATCTGCGCCACCAGTTCTTCGCCGCCCAGACGGTGGCTCCGGCCATGCGCAGGCGCGGCAAGGGCGTGATCCTGAACCTGGGCTCCATCTCCTGGCATCTGGGTCTGCCCGACCTGTCGCTCTACGAGACGGCCAAGGCGGCCATCGAGGGCATGACCCGCGCCCTGGCCCGCGAATGGGGGCCGGACGGGGTGCGCGTGGCCTGCATCGTGCCGGGCAATGTGAAGACCGAGCGCCAGATGAAATGGTATTCGCCCGAGGGCGAGGCCGAGATCGTGGCCGCCCAGTGCCTGACGCTGAGAATCGAACCCGGGGACATCGCCGCCATGGCCCTGTTCCTGTCGTCTGATGACGCCCGCGCGATCACCGGGCATGAGTATTTCGTGGACGCAGGCTGGCGATAGCCGGGCGTCTCAACCGGGGTCGGGAGAACCCCATCGGGAGGACTGAGGCATGACGGATATAAACCAGGCAGGGGCGCCGCCCTCTGCCGAACTGGAACGAACGAACATGGGGCTGGTCATCCTCACCGTGCTGGTGGCGACGATCGGCGGCTTCCTGTTCGGCTACGACAGCGGCGTCATCAACGGCACCGTCGAGGGCCTGCGTCAGGCCTTCAATTCCCAGGCGGTGGGCACCGGCTTCAACGTGGCCTCCATGCTGCTGGGCTGCGCCATCGGCGCCGCCTTCGCGGGCCGGGCGGCCGACGTCTGGGGCCGCCGCACCATGATGATCGTGGCGGCGGTGCTGTTCATCGTCAGCGCCTGGGGCTCGGGCATCGCGGGCTCCTCGACGGAGTTCGTGATCTACCGCATCCTCGGCGGTCTGGCCGTGGGCGCCGCCAGTGTCATGGCGCCCGCCTACATCTCCGAGATCGCCCCGGCCCACATGCGCGGCCGCCTGACGACGATCCAGCAGATCGCCATCATCTCGGGCCTGTTTTTCTCGTTTCTCGCCAACTACCTGCTGGCCAATACGGCGGGCGGGTCGACCACCGAATTCTGGCTGGGCTTCACCACCTGGCGCTGGATGTTCTGGGTGGAGCTGATCCCCGCGGTCATCTTCTTTTTCGCCCTGTTCCTGATCCCCGAAAGCCCGCGCTTCCTGGTCATCAAGGGCAAGCATGAAAAGGCCGCCGAGGTTCTGTCCCGCCTGTTCGGACCGAAGGCCGCGGGCCTGAAGGTGGCCGAAATCCAGCAGTCCCTGACGGCGGATCACAAGCCGCGCCTGTCGGACCTGCTGGACCGGAACAAGGGCGGCGTCCGCATGATCGTCTGGGCCGGCATCGGCCTTGCGGTGTTCCAGCAACTGGTGGGCATCAACATCGTCTTCTACTACGGCGCGGTGCTGTGGCAGTCGGTGGGACTGAGCGAAAACGACGCCCTGATGATCAATGTGTTGTCCGGCGCCCTGTCCATCGCGGCGGTGGTTCTGGGCCTGCTGGTCATCGACAGGCTGGGCCGCAAGCCCATGCTGCTGATCGGCTCGGTGGGCATGGCCATCACCCTGGGGCTGGTGGCCTACGCCTTCTCCACCGGGACCTTCATGGCCTCGGGCACGGTTCTGGAGGCCGGGACGGTGCTGAACAACGGCACGGTCTATGACGCGCAGACCACCCTTTCATCCAGCTTCCTCGACCTCACGCCGGGGATGGGGCTGCTGGCGCTGGTGGCGGCCAATATCTATGTGATGTTCTTCAACTTCAGCTGGGGCCCGGTCATGTGGGTCATGCTGGGCGAGATGTTCCCGAACCAGATCCGCGGCTCCGGCCTGGCGGTTTCGGGCTTCGCCCAGTGGATCGCCAACTTCGGCATCACCATGAGCTTCCCGATCATGGCCGCCGGCATCGGCCTGACGCTGACCTACGGCTTCTACGCCGTCAGCGCCCTGGTCTCGGTGTTCTTCGTCCTGGCCCTGGTCCACGAGACCCGCGGCAAGGAACTGGAGCAGATGACCGGCTGAGCCGCCGGTTATCGACACGAACGGGCGGGGCCGAACGAATTCGTCGTTCGGCCCTCGCCTGATTTTGGAATGTACTGAAGGCCCGCGACCTCCCCGGCGCGGGCCACAAA
>NZ_PNLV01000087.1 GCF_013823285.1 Brevundimonas sp.
GGACCATGAATTGTTGACGGCGTAGAGCGCCAGCACCGCCAGACCCATGACCCCGAGAATGACATATCGCCGCTTCATGATCCCTCCCGCGAAGGGGGCAGGCTGTCTGCCCGCAGTGTGAGAGGTCAAGCTTTCCTTCACCCCCGCTTAACCGTTTCGCAGCAATTGTTAACGGGAGAACGGCCGGGGCTGTTCAGTGCTGAGGGGCAGTCTTGCGCAATCTCGTCGCCGCTGTTGAGGCTGTGGATCCGCTGGTCGTGACCGGCAAGGTCGCGGGCGTGTCCGGCCTGCTGATCGAGGCGCGCGGGGGCATGAGTCGGCTGGCCGTGGGCGCCCGGGCCGAGATCGTGCGCCGGGGCCATCAAGGCCTGCCCGCCGAGGTGGTGGGCTTCCGCGACTCCAAGGCGTTGCTGATGCCCTACGGCCCGGTGGAGGGCGTGGCGCCCGGCGCCGACATCCGCATTCTGGACGTGGCCGCCAGCGTGCGGCCGACCACGGCCTGGCTGGGCCGCATCATCGACGCTTTCGGCGATCCCATCGACGGCAAGGGGCCCCTTCCTCCCGGCCCCGCCCCCTATCCCCTGCGCGCCGCGCCGCCGCCGGCTCATTCGCGCGGCCGGGTGGGCGAGCGGCTGGATCTGGGCGTGCGCTCCATGGACGTGTTCACCACCACCTGCCGGGGCCAGCGCCTGGGCATCTTCGCCGGCTCGGGCGTGGGCAAGTCGGTGCTGCTGTCCATGCTGGCGCGCCAGGCCACCTGCGATGTCGTGGTCGTCGGCCTGATCGGCGAACGGGGCCGGGAGGTTCGCGAGTTCATCGAGGAGACCCTGGGCGAGGAAGGGCTGAAGCGCGCCGTGGTGGTGGTCGCCACAAGCGACGAGCCCGCCCTCAAGCGCCGTCAGGCCGCCTACATGACCATGGCCGTGGCCGAATATTTCCGGGACCAGGATCTGGAGGTCCTGTGCCTGATGGACTCCGTCACCCGCTTCGCCATGGCCCAGCGCGAGATCGGCCTGGCCGCGGGCGAGCCGCCCACCACCAAGGGCTACACCCCCACGGTCTTCTCCGAACTGCCCAAGCTGCTGGAGCGCGCCGGGCCGGGCCAGATCCGGCCGGACGGCACCCAGGCGGGGCCCATCACCGCCCTGTTCACCGTGCTGGTGGACGGCGGCGACCATGACGAGCCCATCGCCGACGCCGTGCGCGGTATTCTGGACGGCCACATCGTCATGGACCGCAAGATCGCCGAGCGTGGGCGCTTCCCCGCCATCGACGTGCTGAAATCGGTCAGTCGGACGCTGCCGGACTGCCAGACCCTGCCCGAGCGCGAGCTGAACCGCCGCGCCCGCCAGTGCCTGAGCGCCTATTCGGACATGGAGGAGCTGATCCGCATCGGCGCCTACCGCGCCGGGGCCGACCCCATCGTCGACCGCTCCATCGCCCTGAACCCCGCGCTCGAGGCGTTTCTGGGGCAGGACAAGGACGAGGTGACGCGCATGGCCGACTCATTCGATCGTCTTGAAGCCATTCTGAACCAGGGCATGATCCCGCCGGAGACTGACCAATGACCAGCTGGGCCCACTCGCTGATCCGCATTTCCAACTATGAGGTGGAGACGCTGCAGAAGCGCCTCGCCGAGATCACCGCGCGGCGGGCCTCCACCGAGATGCGGCTGGCGGTGCTGGACGCCGAGGCCGAGGTGGAGCGCGAACGCAGCCGCCATGACGCCCAGGCGGGAATGCTGCTGGGCGCCTATCTGGCCGGCTGGAAGGCCCGCAAGGCCGCCGCTGAAACCGATCTGGCCGAACTGGACGCTGAGGAAGCCGGCGCCCGCGACGCCCTGACCTCCGCCTTCGAGGAGCTGAAGAAGTTCGAACAGGTGGCCGAGGCCACCCGCCTCAACCGCCTGATCGCCGCCGCGAAGCGCGAAACGGCGGCGTTCGACGAGCTGGGGCTGAGGAAGCGGGCGGGCTGACGATTCACTATGCGCCAAACCCTGACCAGCCGAACCTTTGCGGTATTTGGGATGGTGGTGGGGGCCATGGCCGGCTTTTCGATGGTTGTCGCCTGTTCCCGATCTGTGGAACCGACTGAGCGTGACCGTCACACGATCGATGAGCGTGCGCAGATCATCGTCTCGGAGCGATTGGCAGGTGGCGCTGCGGGCTCATCCTGGACCTTGATCGAACTGAAGGTCGCTGGTGATCTGGCCCGCGTTCCGATTGCCGAGTTCGACACTCTCCATCGATTGGAGATCCTTTCAACCGAAGGCCCTGCGGTTGGTCTGTGCTACGACGGAGAGCCACTGTTCTTGACCACGGCGGTAGAGTTCGCACGGGCAGACGCGGCCTACGTGTTCCAGTGGGCGCCATGTCGAACGGGCGCCGTGGCCAGCCCTGAAGATCAGTAGGTCTTGGGGCTGGCCCGCTCCTTGCACCGTCCGGCCCATGACCCAGCCCCTGTTCAGCCGTCGCGCGCTTCTGGCCTCCACCCTGGCGCTGGCCGCCTGTGACGGACGGCCTGCGGCGTCCCAAGTCGTCGAGGGACCGATCCGGCCGCTGCGGGACGTGGCGTCCTTCCCCGTCGGGGTGGCGGCCATGACGGACCATTTCCGCGATCCCCAGTGGACGGAACTGGCCTCGGCCCACTTCTCCCAGCTGACGCCCGAGTGGGAGATGAAGATGGAGTACATCCTGGGGCCGGGCGGGCGTCTGCGCTTCGCCGCGCCGGACGCCATCGCCGACTTCGCCGACCAGCACGGCATGAGCCTCTTTGGCCACGCCCTGATCTGGTACTCGCAGGGGCGGGCCTATTTCGAGGGCCTGGACGAGACCCGCTTCGCCGCCGAGCACGACCGCTACATCCGCGAGGTCATGGGCCGCTACCGGGGCCGGGTGACCGGCTGGGACGTGGTCAATGAGGCCGTGGCGGAGGACGGGAACGGACTGCGCGACTGTCACTGGTCCGCGCGCTTCGGTCAGGACGGTTACATCCGCCGGGCCTTCGAGGTGGCGGCCGAGGCGGACCCGGACGCGGTGCTGTTCATCAACGACTACAACCTGGAGCACAATCCCCGGAAAGGCTCCACCTTCCTGCGGATGGTGGAGCGGCTGCTGGGTCAGGGCGCGCCCATCGGCGGCCTGGGGACCCAGTCGCACATCGACTACGACATCGAGCCGGGCCGCACGACAGCCTTCATCAACGAAATGGCCCAGTTCGGTCTGCCCATCCATGTGTCGGAGCTGGACATGTCCATGGGCCGCTCGCGCACCGACCTGACCCGCATCGAACGCCGCCGCGAGCTGCAGACCGAGCGGGTGCGCGAGGTGGCCGAGGCCTTCATGGCCCTGCCCGAACGCCAGCGCTTCGCCTTCACCGTCTGGGGCCTGCGCGACCGCGACAGCGTGCTGCGGCGGGGCGACTGGGACGATGGCCGCGACGAGCCCCTGCTGTTCGACTGGCTGGGCCGTCCCAAGCCCATGCTCAAGGCGCTGGAACAGGCCTTCGCCGCCTGATCCCCAAAGAAAAAGGGCGGAAGGCCAAGCCTTCCGCCCAGTTCGGGGAGTGTCGTTCCCTGAGGTCTAGAAGTTGACCCGGACGCCCGCGAACAGCAGGCGGCCGAAGCGTTCGCGCTCGGTGGGACGCGAGCGGTCTCCGGCGTAGCGCACGCCTTCGGAGTCGGTCAGGTTCTTGGCCTCGAAGTACAGGTTGACCTGCTCGGTCACGTCCACATCGGCGGTGAAGTCCAGCTGTGAGCGGCCTTCCCAGTAAGTGTCCAGGCGCGGGTCGTCGTAGTTGAACTCCTGGATGAAGTCGTCGCGGTCGGTCCAGGCCAGGCGCGCATTGAAGCGGCTGGTTTCATAGAAGACCGACAGGTTCACTGTGGAGTCCGACTGGTTGGGCAGACCGACGGTGGTTCCCCGACCCGGCGCGGCGAACGGCAGGGTCATCTCGGCGTCCGTCCAGGTGTAGTTGGCCGCCACGCCGAAGCCCGACATCCAGCCCGGCAGGAAGGTGAACTGCTGCTGGTAGTTGAACTCCAGCCCGGTGATATGGCCGTCCGGGGCGTTCTCCGGCTGGGTGATGCGGGCGGGCAGGCCGGCGTAGGTTCCGTCCGAGGTCAGCTCGAACACATAGTCCTGCAGGTCGCGGTAGAACACGCCCGCCGAGACGATGCCCAGCGGTTCGAAATAGTACTCGAGGCTGGCGTCGAAATTGTTGGACAGGGTGGGGTTCAGGTCCGGGTTGCCGCGGCTGAGGTTCACCGTTTCGCCCAGGCCCCGATCGCCGCTTTCGCTGAGGCGCGGAACGTTGTCGCGATAGCGCGGACGGGCGATGCCCCGGGTGATGGAAGCGCGGCCGATCAGGTTCTCGCTGAAGGCGTAGCGCAGGGTCACATTGGGGAACACCTCGGTGTAGCTGCGCGAGGTGGAGCTGATGGTGAAGGTCTCGGTGTCCTCGTTGAACTCCGGCGCGGCGCCTTCGAACTCGGTCTGCTCGACCCGCAGGCCGACGATCAGATTGGCCCGGTCAAACTGGATACGGGTCATGCCGTAGGCAGCGTAGATGCGCTCCTCGGCTGTGTAGTCCGAGGTGGTCGAGTTGGAGATGCGGCGATAGGCCGGATCGATGGTCCGGGGCCCCTGATCGCGGAAATAGTCCAGCACCAGACCGGAGTCGTACTTGAAGCCGAGGTTGTAGTCGAAGTTGCGCGACGGCTCGTTCGACAGCAGGTCGGCGAAGCTGCGCGACGGGGCGACGCCGCCGCCGCGGGCGCGGTAGCTCTCCTCGTCGGACTCGATGTCGCGCTGGCGCACCCGGCCGCCGAACTGCCATTCGGCGGGCTGGTTGAACAGCATGCCGGGGATGGTGACGTTGGCGGCGAAGGCCGTCTCGTCCTGGGTGGTGTCTGCCCAGCGGTTTACATGTTCGCGGAAGCTGTAGTTGGCCGGGTTCAGGTGCTCCTGGCTGGTGAACAGCGACAGGGCCGGATTGTCGAAATCGCCGCTGAAATCATAGCTGAGATCATAGCTGGCGCCCGAGCGGAACAGCAGCTGCTGACGGTTGGGATAGGTCTGTTCCGCGTTGGCGACCGACAGGACGTAGTCCAGGCGGAAGCCGTCGAATTCGTGTTCGCCGCCGGCGCTGATGCTCAGGCTCTCGTCGCGCACCACGCGGTGGCGGAACTCGCGGGCGAAGCGGGCGCCGCTGAAGCTGGCCGAACGCTCGGTGGCGCCGGGCTGGATGTCGCCGTCCTCGTAGACGATGGCCAGCAGGTTGCGGAACTCGTCGTCCGTGCGCTGGGCCCAGGTTCCCCGCAGGAAGAAGCTGTGCAGGGCGTTGGGGCGATACTCCAGCGCCCCGGTCATGCTGAGGCGTTCGCGGCGGGTGTTGTAGTCCTTGAATTCCTGCTCCGGCACGCCGAGGATTTCGTTGCCGTCGGCGTCCTCGATCACGTCCCAGACGGACTCGATGTTGTCCACGCGGCGGTCAGTCTGGGCGTAGCTGGCGGACAGCAGGGCGCCGAACTGCGCCTCGGGACCGAACACGTTCGAGATGATCAGCGACGCGCGCTCGTCGTTGGTGGAGCCCATCTCGTTGTAGCCCATGCCCGCATTGCCGCTGATGCGCAGGCGCGGATTGTCGAAGGGCGAGCGGGTCACCAGGTTGATGGAGCCGGCGATGGAGTCCGCTTCCTGGTGCGGCAGCAGGGTCTTGGAGATCTCCAGCGCGCTGACCACGTCTGCGGGCAGGGCGCCCAGGTCCACCGCGCGGGTGTCGGGGCTGGACGAGGGCAGGGACACGCCGTCCACGGTGATGGAGGTGAAGGCCGCCGGGGCGCCGCGCAGGCTGACGAAATTGCCCTCGCCCTGGTCGCGCTCGACGCCGATGCCGGGCACCCGCTGCAGGGCCTCGGCGATGTTGGTGTCGGGGAAGCGGCCGATGGAGTCCGAGGACACCACATTGGTGGTGTTGTCGGCGGTGCGCTGCTGGTTCAGGGCGCGGGCCACCCCGTCGGAGATGGAGCCGACGATGACCACCTCGGCCACCTCGGTGGCCTGGGCCACCACGATGTCGGCCACGGTGGCGCCGCCGGCGCGCGCGTCCACCACACGAGTGGTGGCGGGCAGGCCCAAATAGTGGATCTCAAGGGTGGCCTGGCCCGAGGCGGTCCAGGGCACCACATAGCGACCCTGACGGTCGGTCGCCGTCTCGGCGCCGGTCTCCAGCACGATGACGCGGGCGCCGGGCAGGGAGGCGCCGTTCTGGTCGGTCACCCGGCCGGTGATGACGCTCTGGCTGGCGGAAGCGGTGTTGGCGTTCACATTGACCGCCATGGCGGGCGCGGCCGCAAGGGCGGTGAAGATGGCGAGCGCCGAAGCGCCGATGCGCAGTCCGGCGCTGAAGGTGGTTCTGGTCATTGTGTCGTGTCCCCGATGCGCCGACGAGAGAGGCCAGCGTTCGGGGGTGGGGTTAGCTTTGGCGTGTGACGGTGCGGCGCAAGTCCCGTGACGGCGAGGCGATGCTTTCGTGACGGATGTTTAAACCGCAGGAATCCCTTGATTTTTTCCGTGCCCGGACGGGATGTCACAAGCCTTCGGCCGATCCGCACGCTAAGCCTTGCGAAACATTCCCTCTTTAGGGTGCCCCGAGTTTTTCAGGGTCACCCCGATCATGTACCGAGTCCGCGGCCTGTTCGCCGTCCTGTCTGTTCTCGTGCTCATCGCCGCAGGCGGCGCGCGGGCCGAGACTTCGCCCCGCACCGCCATGGCGCTGGCCGAAGCGGTGGAGGCGCGGGCGGGGGCGACCAGTTTCGACGATCTTTACGCCTTCGGCCGTCAGGCCATGGCGCGAAACGACCGCGAGGGGCTGAACCGGCTCTATCACGTGGCGTGGATCAGCCTGAACCAGGGCGAGTTCGACCAGGCGCGGCTGTGGAACGGACGGCTGACCGAAGCGGCGCAGCGGCAGGGCGATGACCGCTATATCGCCATCGCCCATCTGAACGCCCTGACCATCCGCTATGACGAGGGCGAGACCGCGGTCATGGCGGATATGGCCCGTATCGCAGAGACGTCGGACGACTGGTTCGTCCAGGCCCACGCGGTGCGCATCCACGCCCTGGCCCTGATGGATCATGACCGCATCGGCGAGGGGCTGGAGCGTCTGGCCGAGATGGACAGCCGGATACCCGACCACCTGGCCTATTCCCGCACCGCCCACGCCGGCCTGTGGGAGATGACCGGCATGGGGCTGATGAAGCTGAACGACGTGGCCGGCGCCACCGCCGCCTTCGGCCGGTACGAGATCGACTACAACAAGCCCGACTATCCCCGTCCCGACTTCGACAGCCTCTACAATCTGGCGCGCCTGTCGACCCAGATCGGCGAGACGGAGACGGCCCACGCCCTGTACCTGGCCCATCATCGTCTGGCGCAGCGCACCGGGATGGAGGGCCTGATCGTCTATGACGCCAATCTCTGCGCCATGACGGCCGAGGCCCGCCGCGCCTGGAGGGAGGTGCTGGCGTGCCTCGAACCCTATGGCGAAAACCTGGGCGCCGCCGATTTCCTGGCCCCCCAGATGCTGCCCCGCCGGGCCATCGCCCGGGCGCGGCTGGGCATGGCCCAGGCGGCGGCGCGGGACATGGCCCGGATCGAGGCCCTGCAGGCGGCGGGCGAGTTCCGCGAGGAGGGCGTTTCGCGCGTGCCCCTCGCCCGGGCCGAGCTGCTGTTCGCCCAGGGCCGCGACGCCGAGGCCTACCGCGTCCTGCGCGACCATTTCGTGGACAATGAGGTTGCCACCGCGCGCCGCTTCAGCGCCGGCATCAATCAGGTCACCGGCGACATGCAGGCCCAGCTGGAGGAACGCCGCCGCCAGCTCGAGATGACCCAGACCAACGCCGGGCTCCAGCAGGACGTGATCCAGTCCCAGCGCTGGATCGTCGGCATCGCCATCCTGTTCCTGCTCTGCGGAGCGGGCGTCCTGATCTGGCAGCTGCGCCAGAGCCGGCATTTGCGGGAGTCCCGCCTCAGGGCCCACCAGGCCAACGACGCCAAGTCCGCCTTCCTGGCCAATATGAGCCACGAGATCAGGACGCCGCTGAACGGGGTCGTGGCCATGGCCGACGCCCTGGCGCGGGCGGACCTGACCCCGCGCGAGCACGAGATGGCCGAGGTCATCCGCTCCTCCGGCAAGACCCTGGAGCGCCTGCTGTCCGACATCCTCGACAGCGCCAAGATCGAGTCCGGCCAGATCACTGTGGAGCGGGCGCCGTTCCATCTGGGCGAGGCGGTGCACGACATCACCACCCTGTGGGGGCTGCGCGCCGAGGAGAAGGACGTGCTGCTGACCGCGCACATCGATCCGGCTGTGGACCGGGTGGTGAACGGCGACGCGGTGCGGGTGCGCCAGATCCTGGCCAATCTGGTCTCCAACGCCCTGAAGTTCACCAGCCAGGGCCAGATCACCCTGACGGTGGAGCCCGGCGAGGGCGACTGCGTGCGGTTCTCGGTCAGGGACACCGGCATCGGCTTCGACGCGGAGCAGAAGGCGCGCATCTTCGGCCGCTTCCAGCAGGCTGACGGCTCCATCACCCGCCGCTTCGGCGGCACCGGCCTGGGCCTCGCCATCTCCCGCGATCTGGCCCGGCTGATGGGCGGGACCCTGGACTGCGACAGCACGCCGGGCGCGGGCTCCACCTTCTGGTTCGCGATCCCCCTGCCGCCCGCGCAGGCCGAGGTTCAGTCGGCCGCCCCGGTGGACCGCGCCGACCTGACGGCCATGCCGCTGAGGGTGTTGCTGGCCGACGACCATCCCGCCAACCGCAAGGTGATCGAGGTGATGCTGTCCCACACGGCCATGACGCTGACCGCGGTCGAGGACGGCGCCGAGGCGGTGCGGGCCTGGGGCGAGGCGGACTGGGACCTGATCCTGATGGACATGCAGATGCCGGTCATGGACGGCCTGACCGCCACCCGCGAAATCCGCACCCTCGAGATCGAGCGCGCCCGTCCGCGCACGCCCATCCTGATGCTGACCGCCAACGCCCTGGCCGAGCATGTCCAGGCCGGGCGCGAGGCGGGCGCCGACGGCCATCTGGCCAAACCCATCACCCTCGCAGGGCTGTTCGAGGCCATGGGCGAAGCCTTGGCCGGGCACGACCAGGCGCGACAAACCCAAGCGGTTTAACGGCTTGACCTCAATGCGTCAAAATCGGACGCGTCTGCGAAAAAGAACATATTGCGAACGAGAACAAACCATGCACATACTCCGTCAGTCGCAAGGGCGGGTCGGTAGCGGGCCTCTTCCGGAACGACATCTGGGGAATCGTGGCAAAGGGACCGAAAGAAATGGCGCAGGCGGCATTGAAACTCGTGGGCAAGGAAGACGGCGACAAGGCCAAGGCGCTGGAAGCGGCGCTGGCCCAGATCGATCGGGCGTTCGGCAAGGGCTCGGTGATGAAGCTCGGCAAGGGCGGGGTAGTGGCGGAGATCGCCAGCGTCTCGACCGGCTCGCTGGGCCTGGACATGGCGCTGGGGATCGGCGGCCTGCCCTACGGGCGGGTGATCGAGATCTTCGGCCCTGAATCCTCGGGCAAGACGACCCTGGCCCTGCACACCGTGGCCGAGATCCAGAAGGCGGGCGGCACCGCGGCCTTCGTGGACGCCGAGCACGCCCTGGACCCCAGCTACGCCCAGAAGCTGGGCGTCAATCTGGACGACCTGCTGGTCAGCCAGCCGGACAACGGCGAACAGGCGCTGGAGATCACCGACACCCTGGTGCGGTCGGGCGCCGTGGACATCGTGGTGGTGGACTCCGTCGCCGCCCTCACCCCCCGCGCCGAGATCGAGGGCGAGATGGGCGACAGCCTGCCGGGCCTTCAGGCGCGCCTGATGAGCCAGGCGCTGCGCAAGCTGACCGCCTCCATCTCGCGCACCAACTGCATCGTCGTCTTCATCAACCAGATCCGGCACAAGATCGGGGTGATGTACGGCTCCCCCGAGACCACCACCGGCGGCAACGCCCTGAAATTCTATGCCTCGGTGCGCCTGGACATCCGCCGCACCGGCGCCATCAAGAACCGCGACGAGGTGGTGGGCAACACCACCCGCGTGAAGGTGGTCAAGAACAAGGTGGCCCCGCCGTTCCGCGAGGTGATCTTCGACATCATGTACGGCGAGGGCATCTCCAAGATCGGCGAGATCATCGACCTGGGCGTCAAGGCCGAGGTGATCGAGAAGTCCGGCTCATGGTTCAGCTATGACAGCCAGCGCATCGGCCAGGGCCGCGAGAACGTGCGCGAGTTCCTGAAGCAGAACCCCGACATCGCCGCCTCCATCGAAAAGGCCGTCCGCGCCCACGCCGGCCAGATCGCCGAGGAGATGCTGGGCGCCCCTGAGCCCGAGGAAGGCCAGGACGACTGATCCCTTCTCCCGATGGGAGAAGGGGGCCCCGCGCACCGGACCGTGCAGCGATCCGGTTCTGGCGCGGGGGTGGA
>NZ_PNLV01000088.1 GCF_013823285.1 Brevundimonas sp.
TACGGCGGGGGTGAACAGGGTCCCGGGCTCCCCCGCCGCCAGCCGGGGCAGGAACCCGTCCAGCCAGGCGGCGAAGGCGTCCGGCGCCAAGGCCCGGCGCATGAACTCCACCTCCATCAGGGCCGGCGACAGGAACTCATCCTGCGACGGCTCCCACGCCTGACAGGACCGATCCTCGCCGTGCCATTCCGCCGCCTTTGCGCATATGAGGGCGTTCAGCGCCGCGTCGCCCCACTCCATGGCAAGGCTGAGGGCGAAGGCGGTGTTGTAGTGCGTGCCGACCCGAACCGGATAGGTCGCCAGGGGCAGATAGGCCATGAACCGGTCCCGGAAC
Organism: Brevundimonas sp.; assembly: GCF_013823285.1. GTDB lineage: Bacteria > Pseudomonadota > Alphaproteobacteria > Caulobacterales > Caulobacteraceae > Brevundimonas. The sequence continues at coordinate 335 of NZ_PNLV01000088.1, forward strand.
GCCTGCGCCAGCGGTCTCAGGGTCGCCGCCCACCGCCGTCCGTCATCCGTCTGGTGCCGCTCCAGCTCCGCCGCCAAGGCCAGCAGCCAGCCCCAGCCGTAGGGCCGCTCGAAACCCCGGCTGGTCGGCCGGTCCAGATAGGCGCGCTCGGCCGCCACATTGGTCTGGGTGAACAGGTCGTCCGCCAGCGCCCGGATGTGCGCCGCCTCATCCATATCCGGATACAGCCGCAGCACCGTGAACAGGGTCCACCAGCCGTGCACGCACGAGTGCCAGTCGAAGCTGCCGAAGAAGATGGGGTGCAGCGCGCGCGGCCCCTGCACGTCCTGCGGCCCCGCCAGCACGTGATCCATCTTGTTGGGATACTCGCGCGTCACATGGCCCAGGGCGGTGCGGGCGTAGAGGGCGGCGATGTCGGGGGTCAGCTGGGTCATCAGAAACGGAACGCCAGAAACTGCATCAGGACGATGTTGGCCACGAGCATCATCAGGGCGGTCGGGATCTGCGCCCGGATCACCCCGTTGAGGGCGGCGTTGCGGTCGGGCAGCTCCAGCAGGTTCGCGGGCACCACGTTGAAGTTCGCCGCCATGGGCGTCATCAGCGTGCCGCAGAAACCCGCCAGCATGCCGATGGCGCAGACGATGGCCGGGTTGCCGCCGAACTGGAACACCACGAACGGCAGGCCCACCGCGGCGGTCATCACCGGAAAGGCGGCGAAGGCGTTGCCCATGATGACGGTGAACAGGGCCATGCCCACGCAATAGGCGACCACGGCGATCAGGCTGGCGTTCATGGGGATGACCTCGGCGATCAGCCCGCCCACCACCTCGCCCACCCCCGCCAGGGCGAAGACCGCGCCCAGCGCCGCCAGCATCTGGGGCAGGATGGCGGCCCAGCCCACCGCGTCCATCAACCGCCGCCCTTCCTGCAGCGGCGCCATGGCCGGCGGCTTCAGCATGGCTATGCCCACGCCGATGGCCAGCACGACCCCCAGCCCCAGGGCGATCAGGGTCGGGTCGCGCGGGTCGAACAGGGGCGTCCCGCCGATCTCCACCTCGGCCAGCCACAGGGTGCCCAGAAGCGCGGTCACCGGGATGATCAGGGCCGGAATGAACAGCCGGTTGCCGAACTTCACGGCCGAGTCCGCCCGCTCCTCCGGCGAGGTGGTGCGCGGCTTGCCCTGCCCCAGCCCGCCGATCCCCGCCAGCAACACCAGGCCGATCACCAGCAGGCCGTTCATCAAATCGCTGAAATAGCCGCCGAACAGGAAGCTGACGGCCAGCAGCCCCCAGAAGGCGGTGTTCTTGAACCGTTTGGGGTTCGCCCGATCCCCCGCGCTCAGCACCGAAAACGCCACGAACACCGCGCCGGCCAGAATGTAGATCCACTGAAGGGTGATCATGATCTGACCTCCCCCGCCCCATCCTCATCCCTGGTGGCGCTACCGCCCGTCGGGCTGCTTGAGCGCGTAGGCGTGGCGCTCGCCACCTCCGCCGCGATGCGCCGGTCCAGCAGGACCAGCCGCGTGCCGTGGATCAGCAAGGCCACGATGGCCGTGGGAATGGCCCACACCGACAGCTCCAGCGGCTGCACGATGATGCCGTTCTGCTCCAGAAAGCCCTTGATCAGAAGGATCGAGGCGATGGCGATGAAGATATCCTCGCCGAAAAACAGGGCGATATTGTCCGCCGCCGCCGAATGCGCCCGGATGCGGAACCGCACGGCGTCCGGCAGGGGTCCGTGCCGGGTCTCCGACGCCGCCTCGGCCATGGGCGCGATCAGCGGCCGCACCATCTGGGGATGGCCGCCCAGCTTGGTCTGGCCCAGGGCGGCGGTGACCTGGCGGGCCACGAAATAGCCCAGCAGCAGACGCCCGGTGGTGGCGCCGCGCACCTTGCCGATCAGGATGCGCGCCTGTTCCTGCAGCCCCGACCGCTCCAGCAGGCCGATCACCGGCAGCACCAGCCAGACAATGGAGATGTAGCGGTTATTGTTGAACGCCGCCCCGAACGCCTCGACCGTCTCGACCAAACCCAGACCGCCTGTCACTCCCGTGGTCAGGGCGGCGGCCAGGATCACCAGCAGCGGATTGAGCCGCAGCACGAACCCGGCCACCACGACCGCGATTCCCAGAAGCACCCACATGGACCATCCCCCGATTGATCGGGGGATGGTTGCGCGGATTCTGCGGCGGCGAAAGCCCTATCGCCGGACGGTCAGCGCCGACCCCGCATAGGTCACCGTCTGCTGCGGCGCGGCGTCCACGTTCCAGGGCGCCTCGCCCGATCCGTCGATGAAACGCACATGGACCGTGCGGCTCGCGGGCATGCCCGGATACGCCCCCTGGCGCGCGCCGATGGTCAGCACCCCGGCGGCGTCGTCCCAGGTGATGGGCATGGTGGCGAAGGCCCCGCGCTCATAGCCGTAGGTGGTGCCCTCGTCGCTGTAGAGATCGAACGATCCGTCAGCGCCCACATAGACGTTCAGGGTGATGGGGCCGTCCAGAGCCTCGGCGGTGTGCTGGATCGCCGGGCCCGTGGGCACGATCGATCCCGACCGCACGAACAGGGGCATGCGGGCCAGCGGCGCATCCGCCGTGATCGCCTGACCGCCCGTATGCCGCGCGCCGCTGTTGAAGTCGTACCAGTCCGCGCCCCGGGGCAGCCAGACCTGGCGGCTGCGCGCCTCATGCTGATGCACGGGGGCGACCAGGAAAGCCCTGCCGAACATGAACTGGTCGTTGACCTCGCGGGCCCGCTCGTCCTGCGGGAAGTCCATCACCAGACCGCGCATGATGGTGCCGTCGCGGTGATAGGCCTCGGCGCCCAAGGTGTAGATGTAGGGCATCAGCCGGTAGCGCAGACGCAGGTAGTCGCCCAGCGCCTCATAGACCTCGGTGCCCTCCGGCGCGATCTCCCACACCTCGCGATAGGGATACTCGCCGTGCGAGCGGAAGATGGGCGTGAAGGCCCCGAACTGGAACCAGCGCAGGTTCAGCTCGCGCCACTCCGCCTGATCCTCGGGGGTGATGTCCTCGGTGGTGTAGCGCTCCTCCACCGAGAAGCCGCCGATGTCATGGGTCCAGTTCGGAATGCCCGACAGGCCCACCTGCACGCCGGCCGAAATCTGCTCGCGCAGGTCGTCCCAGCGCGGCACCACGTCGCCCGACCACAGGGTCGAGGCCGTGCGCTGCAGACCGCCCCAGGCGGCGCGGGTCAGGATGTAGGCGCGCCGGTCCGGCTGGGCCTCGCGCAGGCCCTCATAGACGCCCTCGGCGTTGACCAGCGGATAGGAGTTGAACACCAGCGCCGCCGGGCCCGCCGCCGTGGGACCCATGCGCAGGGTGCGTTCGCGCCGGTCCAGGTTGGAGTGCATGTCCGGCTCCACCGAATCCAGCCACCAGCCGTCGAAGCCCAGCCCGTGCAGGTGCTCGCGGATCTGGCGCCAGTACAGCGCCCGCGCTTCCTCGTGATACGGGTCATAGAAGCTGTTGTTGTAGCCGGGTCCGACCCAGTCGCGGGCGCCCACCTCCACATTGCGGGTGTACATGCCGCCGATGGCCGCGAGCTCGCGGTAGTGCTCCGTGGTCGGATAGAATTTCGGCCAGACCGAAATCATGATGTTGATGTTCTGGTCGTGCAGCTGGTCGACCATGCCGCCCGGATCGGGGAACCGTGACGCCTCGAATTCGTGGCTGCCCCAGGCGTTCTCGGGCCAGTAGAACCAGTCCTGAACGATGTTGTCGATCGGCAGGTTGCGGCTGCGATAGCCCTCGGCCACCGCCAGCACCTCGTCCTGGGTGTTGTAGCGCTGGCGGCTCTGCCAGAAGCCATAGGCCCAGCGCGGCATCATCACCGCCTCGCCGGTCAGGTCGCGGTAGCCGGCGATCACCTGATCCAGATTCTCACCGCCGACGAAGTAGTAGTCCACCGCATGGCCCACCTCGGACCACAGCGACAGGGCCCGGTCCTGCTCGGCCGGCAGCGGGTCCAGATGGCGCAGGGCCAGATAGCCGTCGTTGGGAATCCACTCGACCCGGATCGGAACCCGTCGGCCGGCCTCCATCTGGATCTGGAAGTCGTGGTTCCACGGATTCCAGTTCTGGCGCCAGCGGTCCATGACCAGCTCGCCGTCCACCCAGACCTTCACATAGGACGAGGCGTACAGGCGGAATTTGTGCTCGCCCGAGACGGTCGGCTCGAGAGTGCCTTCCCATGTGACGGTGACGCCCGGCTGGCCCGACCGGCCCATGTCGCCCACCTGCGCCGGCTGGCCCGGCTGCACCTTGAAGCCCGGCGGCCAGCGCTGGTGATCGCGGATGAACTCGTAGTTGATCTGGTTCTCGATGCGCGACAGGGCCAGCTCGCCGTCCTGGAAATAGCTGGCCGTGAGCCCGCCGAAATTGCCTTCGGAGTCGCGCACGATCAGGCGCTGATCCAGCATGCCGTATTCGCGCGGGTCGCCGAACCGGGTCAGGCTGTTGTTCTCCCACAGCACGCCATAGCCGCGGCTGGAGGTCATGAAGGGCACGCCGGAATCGATGTTGTGCTGGGTCAGCTCCACATCTGCGCCGCGTTGGTTCATCAGCCCCTGCTGATGCTGGCCCAGGCCGTAGATGGCTTCGTCGGGCGCAGCCTCGAACAGCTGGCGCACGGAGTGGAAAGAATGCACCCCGTCCTGATCCTCGACCATGAAGGGGCTGATCTCGCGCCCGCCCTCGCGCTCGGCCAGCATGACCTCGCCGTTCGCATCCAGGAACCGCACCCGGCCCGTGGCTCGCGACACCTCGGCCGTCATCTCGGGCGTGGAGACAAAAACATGGCCGCCCCGGGTCGTGACCTCGAATCCGGTTTCGGCGGCCTCGGCGGTCACCATCAGGCTGTCGGGCAGGTTGGCGAAATCGGCCGCCGGCGTCGCCGTCACATGGATGATGCGCGGCCCCATGACCCGCAGGCGGACCCGCCGCGCCGGCCCCTCGGCCGGGGTCACGATCACCCCCGTAGCCGTGCGCTCGACACCGGCCTCTTCGGCCTGCACCACCGCTGCGGCCGGCGCCGGGGCGAACAGAACGCCCGCAGGAACGCCCATGGCCAGCGCCATGGCGGCGCCCGTCAGCAAATGTCTCATGGTTTCCACTCCCGTCAGTTCTGGTCGGCGCCCACGGCGCGCATCGCGCCCGCCCGCGCCTGATCGCTCAGCCGGACCCGCAGAAGCACGGGCCGGTCGGTGAAGTTCAGGCCATAGTCAGTCTGGTCGCCGTTCCAGCGGCGCTCGAACACCCATTCGCCCGCGTCATTGAAACGGCCCTGCTCGACCCGCAGGATCTGCCCGGTCCGCCCATCATCCAGCGGCTTGCGGTCAAAGCTGACCCGGGCCCAGCGGCCCGTGACCACGTAATCGTCCTCGCCCAGCCGGGCGACGATGGCGCCGCCGTTCGGGTGCTCGCGCTCGCGCGGCGGGATGTCGCCCAGCCAGGTCCAGTCGTGCATGCCGAACTGCCACAGCCGGAACCGCACCGTCGCGGTCCACTCGCCCAGGTCCAGCACCTGTTCGGCGCTGTCGTCCGGCTCGCCGGCGCCCCACACATCGCCTTCGAAGGCCGCGCGCGCCCACACCCGCTGCCACGGCGCGACCAGGCGATAGAAATCGCGGAACGGGGTCAGGGTCTGCTCCGTCACCTCCCGCGCGCCGAGGGGGAAGTTGGCGTAGCCGGTGTAATCGACGCCGAAGGGCGAATAGCCGATCCCGCCCCGGCCCATCACCTCGAACAGATACCGGGCATAGGGCGCGTCATTGCCCGTCTCGGCCACGAACAGGGCGTTGTCAGGACGGGCGTACCGGTCCAGATGCCCCTCATAGACCACCGAGCCGCGCTCATAGATGTCGGGCGACAGGAAATCGATGGCCGGGGCCGCGGCCTGCCACACCTCGATCACGTTCCACGTCGGCCCGCCCGAGGCATAGGTCATGGGATCCTGATAATTGACCGGATCGCGCAACGCCGCGTTGGCGTACATGGGCAGGGGATATTCCGCCTTGCCCGCCTCGGCCACCTGACCGACGTACCAGCCGATGGACCAGGCGTGGAAGAACTCGTCCGCGTCCTCGCCGAACACCTCGCCCCAGCTTCCCGGCTGACGGCCAAGCCGCTGCAGCAGAGCCTGCGGCACGGGCCCCTCGAACAGGGCCTGCGCCGCCGGGGAATAGTCCCGCACCGAGCCGTAGGTGCCGGTCTCGTTCTGGGGCTGCACCATGATGACGGTGCGGTGGGCGGAATCGATGTCGCGGATATGGGCCATCAGGGCGGCGAAGGCGCGCCGGTCGGCGGCCAGGGTCTCGGCCCCGTGCGGCGACAGGGCGTAGGACGGGGTCCCGTCCCGCTGTATCAGGCGCGGAAACCGTTCGGTGTCCAGCTTGACCCACTCGGGCGCGTATTTCGGCGCCGTGTTCTTCCAGGTGGCGAACCACAGCAGCACAAGCCGCACGTCGTGCTCGCGCGCCTGCCGCACCAGCGTATCCACGAAGGAGAAGTCGAACTCGCCCTCCACCGCTTCGACCTGCTCCCACGCGATGGGAACCTGAACGGTGTTGGCGCCGACGAACGCCACCGCCGGCCAGACGTCGGCCAGCGCCGCCTCATAGTTGGATGAGTTGTTGACCTGCGCCGCCAGCATCAAGAACGGCGCTCCGTCCACCATCAGGGCGTGGCGGCCGTCTTGTGTGACGACCTCCGGGATCGGTTCGCCCCCGTTCTCCCCGCACGAGGCGGCCGCCAGCATCAGTCCCGCGCCGGCCAGTGCGGCCATGAGAGGTCTCAGGAATCGGAAGCGGGCGGAAAAGGTCATCGGAATCTCGGCCGTCGTCGACAGGAATGGCGGCGGTCGCGCGCCCCGGGCGGGATCATCGCCCGGGGCGCGGTCTCGGTCACGTCAGAAGCGCGCGCGCAGCACCACGGCCACGCGTCGGTCGGTGTCGACCCAGCTGTAGCGCGGCATGCGGTCGGCATAGCCCACCCGCAGGATGGTGCGTTCCTGGGTCAGGTTGGTGCCCTGCACGCCCAGCTTCACGTTCTCGGTCACATCGAAGAAGATCGACCCGTCCAGCTGGCCATAGTCTTCGGCCCACACCGGGGCGTTGATGTTCGCCGCCGAGGTGGTCAGCAGGTACTGCTCGCGCCAGTTCCAGGCCAGGCGGGCCGAGATGCCATGGCGCTCGTAGAGGGCGGCGATGTTGTAGCTGGACGGCGACATGCCCTCCAGCGGCAGGGCCAGATTGGCGCCGCCCACCTGCACGGGATCGAAGATGTTGACCGCCGTATTCGCCCCGCCGTCGCTGTCGATATAGGTGTAGTTGGCCTGCAGGCCGAACCCGTTCAGCCAGCCCGGCAGGAAGTCGAAGAACTGCTGGTAGGCGATCTCGAAGCCCTGGACGGTGCCCTCCTCGCCGTTCTGCTGCTGGGTGACGTCGAAGGTGTAGGTGACCCCGTTGTTGGTGAAGGTCTGCTGGCTGACGCCGGAATAGATGTAGTCCTTCACCTTCTTGTAGAACACCACGCCCGTCAGGCTGCCCTGGGGCGCGAAATACCACTCCAGACTCAGGTCGAACTGATCGGCGATGATCGGACGCAGGTCCGGGTTGCCGGCGGTGCCGGTGAACGGCGCCACCGGGTTCAGGGTGTAGCCGTCCGCCTCGAAATTGATGGCCAGCTGCGTATAGGGCTGCATCTGGTTGAAGTCCGGCCGCACCATGGCGCGCGAGGCGGCGAAGCGCAGTTGCACCTCCGGCGACAGATGGGCGCGGATGTTCAGGCTGGGCAGGACGTTGTCGTAGGAGCCGCCCGCCGGAACCCCGTCAAGGACCCCGCCCTGGCTGAACTGCTGCGCCGCGTTGAAGTCCCCGCAGTCCGCCGGATTCACCGCCGGACAGGCGGCGGCAGCCGGAACGGGCAGTTGCACACGCCCCTCGGTCGCCGTCTCCGTGCGGACGAAGCGCACGCCGACATTGCCGTCCACCGGCCAGGGCAGGGCGCTGTCGTGGCCGAAACGCAGCAGGGCGTAGGCCGCCTGGGTCTCTTCGTCCTGCCGGGTGACGCCGCCGGTGGGATTGTCGCCGGTGGGGTTGTAGTTGTCCCAGTCCGCCACCAGCGGCGACCAGCCCCAGCCCTGCCCTTCCGGCCAGGGACGGCCGGTGATCGGGCTCAACAGGGTGTTGGCGTAGGCCGTGCCGCGGCTGACCAGCGACGCTGTGGGCAGCCAGAAGCCGCCGGGCACGGCGATGTCGCCCCGGAAGAAATTGTTGAACCCGTAGTATTCCGCATGGGACGGCAGGCCGGGGCTGGGCGAGGTGTCCGTCAGGTAGACCGCCGGATAGTGCCAGGTCCCGCCGTTGTCGTTGGCGAAGCCCCAGTACTGGGCCGACAGAATGCTCCAGTTCCAGTTGGACTGGCGGGTGATGTAGGTCTTGTCGGTGGCGCGATAGCCGAAGGTGAAATTCCGCAGCCAGCCGCCGACGTCATCAAAGTGATAGGTGGCGTCGCCGCGCCAAGCCAGGGAGTCCGCCTCATTGGCCTCGATGTGGTCCATGGCGAAGCCCCAGTAATACTCCGAGGCCACGTCCAGGTTGGCGCCCGTTATATTGATGCCGGGCACGCCACCGCCGATATTGATCATGGCCTCCAGCGGCGTGGTGCCCAGCATTGACCGCTGGGTGCCCACGGTGAAGCTCAGGATGTCGGCGATGGATTCCACGTACTGGATGTCGCCGCTGAAATCCCAATTTCCCGCGGTGTACTCCAGTCGCAGCGAGTAGTCCGAGGTCTCCTTGTGGTCCTCGCCATAGCGGGTGTTGCCGTCATAGGTGATGCCCTCCATGGTCCCGCCCTGGGGTCCACCCACGCCGTTGCCTGTGGGCCAGCATCCCCAGCCGCCTTCGTGATAGCCGGTCAGGGTGCCGCCGGTCAGGACGCCGTTCTGGTAGGTCAGGCCCGCGCTGGGGCACAGGGTGGTGGCGTCCTGGATCCCGGCCACGCGCTCGATGTTGGTGGGGTCGGCCTCGGAGTGGAAACCCTGGAAGGTCAGGGTGAGGTCCGCCGTCGGGCTCCACTGCAGCGCCAGCGCCACGGCGGTGCGCTCCTGCTCCCAGCGGCCGTCACGCCAGCCCAGATATTTCGGATGATACACCGTCGTGCCGTCCAGCCGCGTGACCGGGTCGAAGCGGTCGGTGGTGATGCTGTTGGTGCGGTTGCCGACACTGGAGTAGCTGATGTTGGCCAGAAGGCCGATCTCGCCCGCCCCGGTCATCCAGCGGTCGCTGAAGATGCCCGACCCGGACCAGTAGCCCTCCTCCATCATGTCGCCGTAGTTGTAGTCGGTCGTGAAGGCCAGCAGGCGTCCGGCCTGGTCGAACGGCAGGCGCGTGCGCAGATTGACCGTGCCGCCGACGCCGCCCTCGATCTGGTTGGCCGCCGGGTTCTTGTAGACGTCCACTCCCGCCAGCAGGTCGGCCGAGATGTCCTCGAACGACAGCCCCCGTCCGTTGCGGGCCGAGAAGATGTCGCGGCCGTTCGTCTCGGACCGGACCCAGGAGAGGCCCCGGATGAAGACCCCGCCGCCCTCCGCGGCCAGACGGGCCGGGTCTCGGGCTTCATTGGTGCGCTGAAGGGTGATGCCCGAGATGCGCTGCAGGGCCTCCGACACCGACCGGTCCGGCAGGGCGCCGATGTCCACCGCGGTGATCGAATCCACGATCACATCGGAGTTGCGCTTTATGTCCTGGGCGCTCTGAAGACTGGCGCGCAGACCGGTGATGACCACTTCCTCGACTTCGGTGGCCTCGTCCGGCTCCTGCGCCGTCTGGGCCAACGCCGGGGCGTTCATGACGCCCAGAGCGATCAAGGACACGCCCAGAGACAGGGCGAATTTCGAGACGCGATTACCTTGAGACATCTTGTGCCCCTCCCCGTTTCAAATGCCCCTCGACGCCTGTAGCCGGCGCTTGGAGGGTGCTCTCCCATGTGCACATCCGGACCAGCGTCTCACCTCGCCGGTATTTTCAAATATGCAATAAGTTTCTACTACAGGGTCTGTTTTGTTAGCGCAACCAATTGCT
>NZ_PNLV01000089.1 GCF_013823285.1 Brevundimonas sp.
GGCGGTTTCGGGCGCGGGGTTCGCGCCCTACGAGGTGCTGGTCGGTTCGGGCCTGCTGGCGGACGCGGCGGCCGGCCCTGCGCGCATCGCCGCCCTGCTGAAGCAGCCCCGTGTCCTGATCGTGTCGGACGAGACGGTGGCGGCGCTGCACGCTCCTGCCCTGATCGCGGGGCTCAAGACCCATGGCGTCCACGCCGAACTGTCCACGGTTCCGGCGGGCGAGGCGTCCAAATCGTTCGCGCATCTGGAGCGGGTGCTGGACCGCTGCGCGGAAGCGGGGCTGGACCGCAAGGACATGATCGTGGCCCTGGGCGGCGGTGTGGTGGGCGATCTGGCCGGGCTGGCGGCGGCGCTCTACATGCGCGGGATCGACTTCATCCAGGTCCCCACGACCCTTCTGGCCCAGGTGGATTCCTCGGTGGGCGGCAAGACCGCCATCGACACCCCGCGGGGCAAGAATCTGGTGGGTGCGTTCCACCAGCCGCGTCTGGTGCTGGCCGACATCGATGTTCTGAAGACCCTGCCGGAGCGGCAGCTGCGCTCGGGCTGGGCCGAGGTGCTCAAGCATGGTCTGATCTGCGACGCCGGGTTCTTCGACTGGCTGGGCGGGGCGGGCGCTGCCGGCGCGGCGGGCGATCCGGCCGCCCTGACCGAGGCCGTGGTGCGCTCGGTGCGGATCAAGGCTGCCGTGGTCAGCGAGGACGAGAAGGAGGCGGGCCGCCGCGCCCTGCTGAATCTGGGCCACACCTTCGGCCACGCGCTGGAGACGGCGCTGGGCTATGATGAAGTCCTGACCCACGGCGAGGCTGTCGCGCTGGGCTGCTGCATGGCGTTCCGGTTCTCGGCGCGGCTGGGCCTGTGCGAAGAGGGCGACGCGCGTCGCGTCGAGGCTGTCACCGCAGCGGCGGGTTTGCCCGTCCGAATGGAACAGGCGGGCGGCTTCGACGCGGACCGCCTGATCGCCCTGATGGCGGGCGACAAGAAGGCCGAGGGCGGCGCCCTGACCTTCATCCTGGCGCGCGGCATTGGCCGGGCCGAGGTGGTCAAGGGCGTCGATCCGGCGCAGGTGCGCGCGTTCCTCATGGCCGAGGGCGCGGCCTGAACCCGGCCTGTCCCCTGTGCGAGGCGGCGGACGCGCCGTCCTTCGGCGACATCGGGGGCCTGCGCTATTTTCGTTGCGAGACCTGTGACCTGACCTTCCTCGATCCGGCGCAGCGTCCGTCGCCGGAAGAGGAGCGGGCCGAATACGCCCTGCACCGGAATGACCCGGAGGACGTCCGCTACCGCGCCTTTCTTCAACAGGCGCTGGATCCGTTGCTGCCGCGCCTGGAAGCCGGGGCGGAAGGGCTGGATTTCGGCTGCGGGCCGGGGCCGACCCTGTCGCTCATGCTGGCCGAGGCGGGGCATCCTACGGCGGACTATGACCCCATCTTCCGGCCCGACCCCATTGCGCTGGACCGGCGCTACGACTTCATCACCTGCACCGAAGTGGTCGAGCACCTGCACTGTCCCGGCGAGGTGTTCGCGCGGCTGGACGTCATGCTGAAAGCCGGTGGTTTCCTCTCGGTCATGACCGAGCGTCTGACGCCGGGGCGAGACTTCGCAGGCTGGCGCTACCGCCGCCAGCCCAGCCATGTGGTGTTCTATTCGGACCGGACCATGGACTGGATCGCCGGGCGGTTCGGCTGGCGATCCAGCCTGCACGGCCCGCTGGTCGTCCTGTTTGAAAAGCCCGCCTAGTCGACCGCGCGGCAGGTGGTGGGTTCCAGATTTTCGGCGGTCCAGGTGGCCATGGCGCCCTCGCCGCGCAGCTCATAGCCGCTGGCGGTGTACCAGATGCCGTCGGCGGCGCGCTGCTGGCGCAGGTCCACGGCCTTGCCGCTGACCTGGCGCACCGTCGCCATCTGGCGCGCGTTGTCGAAGTCGACGCTGAGCCGCTCGCCGTTGTTGCACAGATAAACGGCGCGGACGGTGCGGGTCAGGATGCGTTCCTGGATCTCGGCTCCGGTGCGCCGCCGCGCGGTCTGGGCCTCCAGAGCGCGCTCCTGCACCTCGTCGCTGTCAGTGGGGGCTTCGCGGGGCTCGGGGCCACAGGCGGCCAGCGCCATGACGGACACGGCGAGGGAGACGATCAGACGAGCGCGCACAGGGGCGACCTTTGCTGTTTCAGGCCAAGGCTCAACGCGGCTCGAAGGACGCCTGTTCCCCCTTGCGCCTCGTCTTTCGGCGGGGTGCGAAGAACCCCTTCAGAAGGGCGCTCGCCTCATCGGCCAGAAGACCACCCTCAATCGCAGGACGGGAATGGCAGGTGGGCTGGTCGAAGAATTTCGGGCCGTGGATCACCGCCCCACCCTTGGGATCGTCGGCGGCCCAGACAACCCGGCCGATGCGAGCGTGGCTGATGGCGCCCGCGCACATGGCGCAGGGCTCCAGCGTCACATAGAGGGTCAGATCGGTCAGGCGGTAGTTCTGCAGGCTCTCGGCCGCTTCGCGGATGGCGCGAACCTCGGCGTGGGCGGTGGGGTCGTGCAGGGCGACCGGCCTGTTGGCTCCGGTTCCGAGCACCTTTCCCGTGGTCTCATCGACGACAATTGCGCCCACGGGGACCTCTCCGGCCTCCGCTGCGGCTTGCGCTAGATCGAGCGCCGTGCGCATGAACCGCTCATCATGGTCCGCCATTTCAAAGACACCGACAAGACGCCCCGACCGGGCCAGGCCGAAAAGCGTTTCGGCGGCCCCGGCGGCAAGAAGAGCCCCCCTCATAGCGGGAAAAGGGACGACTCCAAGTCCTCGTTCTCGAAAGGGCCGGGTCGACCCGGCGGCAAGCCAGGCGGCAAGGACGACCGGGAGTCGCCCAAGGCGCCGCTTCGTCAGGAGCGCATCGCCAAGGTCATGGCCCGCGCCGGCATCGCCTCGCGCCGTGAGGTGGAGCGTCTGATCGGCCTGGGCAAGGTGGCTGTCAACGGACGCCTTCTCGACACGCCCGCCACCCTGGTCACCCGCGACGACGTCATCACCGTGGACGGCAAGCCCATCGGCACCATCGCCGCCACCCGGGTCTGGCGCTACCACAAGCCGGTGGGCCTTCTGACGACCCACAACGATCCGGCCGGGCGCCCGACCGTGTTCGACGCCATGCCCGCGGGCCTGCCGCGGGTCATTTCGGTGGGACGGCTGGACATCAACACCGAGGGTCTTCTGCTGCTGACCAACGACGGGGAGCTGGCCCGGGCGCTGGAGCTGCCGACATCGTCTCTCGTCCGCCAGTACCGGGCCCGCGCCCGGGGCCGCGTGACCCAGGACCAACTGGACAAGCTGAAGGACGGGGTCACCGTCGATGGCGAGCGCTACGGGCCCATCGAGGCGACCCTCGACAAGGTCAAGGAAAAGGCCGCCGACACCGACAGCCGGGCGCCGGCCAATCTGTGGATCAGCGTCTCCATAACCGAGGGCAAGAACCGCGAGGTCAGGAAGGTTCTGGAATCCGTCGGCCTGACGGTGAACCGGCTGATCCGTCTGGCCTATGGTCCCTTCCAGCTGGGCACGCTGGACACCGGCCATGTGGAGGAGGTGGGCCCCCGCGTGATCCGCGAGATGCTGGCCCAGTACATTCGCCCCGAGAACCTGCCCCAGGGCAATACGGTCGAGACCCCGGCGCCCGTCCCCGGCCGTCGCCCGACCGGATCGGTGGTGCGCGGCAAGTCCGGCTCGCCCATGTCGGACCCCTCGCGCAAGCCCAGCCGCACCCGCGCCGCCGAGGCGGCGGTCGAGGAGGCTGAGAAGCGTCCCGCCAAGAAGGAAGGCTGGGCCAAGGCCAAGCCTCGCTCCAGCCCCGGCGGCGACCGGCCCAAGCGTCCGTTCAAACCCCGCGAGGAGCGGGCGGACGGCGAGCGTCCCCGCCGCGACTTCAAGCCGCGTGAGGATCGCGCGCCCCTTGCCGAGGGCGACCGACCCAAGCGCGACTTCAAGCCCCGCGACGATCGCGCCCCTCGCGCCGACGGCGATCGACCGAAGCGCGACTTCAAGCCTCGTGACGGGGGCGCGGACCGTCCGCGCGGCGGCAAGCCCGGCGCAAAACCGGGCGGACGTCCCTTCGCCCCGCGCTCGGCTGGTCCGCGCTCTGGCGGTGATCGTCCCGGCGGCGACCGTCCGTCCGGTGCAGGCAAGCCCCGCGGCCCCGGCGGCCCGCGCGGACGTTCGTAAGTCTCCATGAGGATCGTCGCCGGACAGTTCAGGGGCCGGGCCATCGTCGCGCCTGAGGGGCAGGGCACGCGTCCCACCTCCGACCGCGCCCGTCAGGCCGTGTTCAATGTGATCGAGCATGCCTCATGGGGGCGGAATCTCGACGGCGCGCGGGTCATCGACCTGTTCGCCGGCTCGGGCGCCCTGGGGTTCGAGGCCCTGTCGCGCGGCGCGGCCTTCGCCCTGTTCGTGGAGACCGATGACGGCGCCCGCGGCGCCATCCGCGACAACATGGAGGCGTTCGGCCTGTTCGGCGTCTGCCGCGTCCATCGCCGCAGCGCCACGGATCTGGGCGCGCGTCCGGGTTCAGCGGGGGAGGCCTTCGACGTGGCCTTCCTCGATCCGCCCTATGGCCAGGGTCTGGGCGAGCTGGCGCTGGCCCGTCTGCTTGAGGGAAATTGGCTGGCGCCGGATGCCTTTGTGATCCTCGAACGCGGATCGGACGAGCCGGAGATCGACACGCCCGGCTATGAACGCCTCGACGCCCGCGACTATGGCGCTGCGCGGGTGCTGTTTCTGAGAGTCGCGGGCGGCGAATAACCGGGCTAGGCTCCGGTCCATGATCACCCGCCGCACCCTCATGACCGCCGCCGGAGCCGTGGCCCTGGCGCCCGCCGCCGCCCATGCCCAGCGCGGACCCTTCTGGGATCAACGCGCGCCCATGCCCTGGGCGATCCAGGAGATTTACGCCGCAGCCTGGGGCGATCGGATCATCACAGCCGGCGGGCTGGCCATGACGCCCGAAGGTTTCCACGTCAGCGACCGCACCGCCGTCTACGACACCCGTCGCGACGTCTGGGAGGAAGGCCCGCGCCTGCCCGAGGCCCGCCATCATCCGATGATCGTGGTCGCGGACAGCAAGCCCTGGGCCTTGGGCGGCTATCGCCGCAGCGAGCATGGGGACTGGACCTCCACCACCGACATCTGGGTGCTGGACGGTGACTGGACGCCCGCTGGAACCATGCCCGCGCCCCAGGCCGAAACCGTGGGTGTCGAGCACGCCGGACGGATTCACCTGATCGGCGGGCGGGCGCCGCTTGGCGCCGGCGACGGCGGCTGGAACGATCAGGGCGACATCGCCGCGCACCGGGTCTTCAATCCCGGCGACGCGCGCTGGGAGGATGCGGCGCCCTTGCCCATGGCCCGGAACAGCGCCGCCGCCTGTGGGATGGGCGGCGCAATCTGGGTGGCGGGTGGACGCACGGTGGAGAGCGGCGGCACGGGACGGCTGGACCGCTATGACGCCGCCCATGATCGCTGGGACACCCTCGCACCGATCCCGCCGTCGCCTGCTGCGGGGCGTCAGGTGGGGGGCGGGCTGGCCCTGGGGGCGATTGACGGACAACTGGTCGCCTTCGGCGGCGAATGGTTCGGGTCCGACAATACCTCACGGCAGGGCGGCGTGTTCGCCGAAACCTGGATCTACGATCCCCTGCGCGACATCTGGAGCGAGGGGCCTCCCATGCCCACGCCCCGCCATGGTCTGGCGGTGGCGACCGTGGGCTCCGGGGTCTACGCTATCGGCGGCGGCGCGGTGGTGGGCGGCGGCCAGGCCAGCGCGGCGGTCGAAGTGTTCTCCACCTGATCCGACAAAATCTGTCCGAATTTTAATGTTGGGCGAATTGCGCCGAACCCCCCGCCTGATAGGGTTCGCCCTTCCAAAGTCTCGGGGGTATCGCGCATGCGTCGTGTTCTGACTTTCCTGTTTGCCGTGCTTCTGGTCGCACCCGGCGCGGCCCTTGCACAAATTTCCACGGAGGCGGCGCCGGTCGCCGAACTGGTCGAACGGGTCGATATTCCGTATGAGCGGTTCACCCTCGACAACGGCCTGACCGTCGTTGTGCACGAGGACCGCAAGGCCCCCGTGGTGGCGGTGTCCATCTGGTACAATGTGGGCTCCAAGGACGAACCCCGGGGTCAGACCGGCTTCGCCCACCTGTTCGAACACCTGATGTTCGCGGGCTCCGAGAACGCGCCGGGCAGCTATTTCAACTATGTGCGCGGCATGGGCGCCACGGATCTGAACGGCACCACCTGGTTCGACCGCACCAACTATTTCCAGACCGTGCCCACACCGGCGCTGGAGCAGGCGCTCTACCTGGAAAGCGACCGCATGGGGCACCTGCTGGGCGCCGTCAGCCAGGAGCGCCTGGATAACCAGCGCGGGGTGGTCCAGAACGAAAAGCGTCAGGGCGACAACCAGCCCTACGGCCTGGTCTACTACCAGATGCTGGAGGACCTGTTCCCCGAGGGGCACCCCTACCGCCACTCCACCATCGGCTCCATGGCCGATCTCGACGCCGCTTCCATGGACGACGTGCGTCAGTGGTTTACCGACAACTACGGCCCCAACAACGCTGTGCTGGTGCTGGCCGGCGACATCGACACCGCCACGGCCCGCACCCTTGTCGAACGCTATTTCGGCGGCATCCCGGCCGGTCCCGTGAACACGCCGGCCCAGGCCGATGTGCCGACCCTGGACGCGCCCGTGAGCCGGGTCATGCAGGACCGCGTCGCCAATGTGCGTCTTTACCGCACCTGGATCGTGCCCGGCATGCTGGACGATGACGCCATCCCGCTGAGCGTGGCGGGTTCGGTGCTGGGCGGCCTGGCCAGCTCGCGCCTGGACAATGAACTGGTGCGTGGTGATCAGACCGCCACCTCGGTTTCGGCCTCCATGCAGGCGTTTCAGCGGGTGGGCATGTTCAGCGTGACCGTCAACGTCAAGCCCGGCGAGGACGCCGACGCGGTGTCGCAGCGTCTGGACGCCATCATGGCTGACTTCATCGCCAACGGGCCGACCGCCGAGGAGGTCCAGCGCGTGGCGACCAACCAGGTGGCGAACCGCATTTACGGCCTTGAGCAGGTCGGCGGCTTCGGCGGCAAGGCCACGGCCCTGGCCGAGGGCCAACTCTATGCCGGCAATCCCTCGTTCTACCGCGAGCAGCTTGAAGCCTATGCGAGCGTGACTCCGCAGGCCGTGACGGCGGCGATGCAGCGCTGGCTGACCCGCCCGGTCTGGTCCATGCGGGTCGAACCCGGCGAGCGCGAACCCTATGTGGAGGCCGCGCGCGACCCGTCCGGCGCCGCGCCGTCCGCCGCACCGCAGGACTATACGCCTACGCCCCGGAATCCGATGCCGCAGATCGCCCAGGTCGAGAATCTGAACTTCCCTGACATTCAGCGCGCGACCCTGTCCAACGGCCTGGAGGTGGTCTACGCCCGCGCCGAAACCGTTCCGGCGGTTCGCGTGGCGGTGGAATTCGACGCCGGTCTGGCGGCGGATCCCGCCACCGCCCTGGGCACCCAGCGCCTGATGCTGAACCTGCTGACCGAAGGCACGGAGAACCTGAATTCGACTGAGCTGGCCGAGGCGCGCGAGCGTCTGGGCGCCTCGATCAACGCCGGTTCGTCGCTTGACCGCACTGTCGTCAGTCTGGGCGCCGTGAGCCCGAACCTGGAGCCTTCGCTGGATCTGCTGGCCGATGTGGTGATGAATCCGGCCTTTGATCCCGCAGAGGTGGAGCGCCTGCGCGCCACCCAGCTGGCCTCCATCGCCAGCGAACTGACGCAGCCTGGCGGTCTCGGCGGCCGCGTCACCCCGGTGGTGCTGTTCGGCGAAGACCATCCCTACGGCCGTCCCTACAGCGGCCTTGGCGATCCCGACACCGTGCGCGCCATTACCCGCGATGATCTTGTCAACTTCCACCAGACCTGGATCCGTCCGGACAATGCCCGCATCTATGTGACGGCGGACGTGCCGCTTCAGACCCTCGTCCCGATGCTGGAAGCCCGCTTCGGATCGTGGGCGGCGCCGTCCACTCCGCGCGGCGTCAAGGATTTCGACGTCGCCATTCCTGATCCCCAGCCGCGGGTGGTGCTGGTCAACAGGCCCCAGTCGCCCCAGTCCATCATCTTCGGCGGCACGATCCTGCCGATCACGGGCCAGGACGACACCCTGGTGCTGGAAGCCGCCAACGAGGTGCTGGGCGCCAGCTTCCTGTCGCGCGTCAACACCGAGTTGCGCGAAGTTCGGGGCTGGTCCTACGGCGCGTCCGCCTCGGTCAGCAATCGCGAGCACCAGACGCCTTACCTGTTCCAGGCGCCGGTGCAGGCGGATCGCACGGGAGACTCCATCGCGGCCATGATCGCCCAGTTCGACGCCTTCCTGACCGAGAACGGCGTGAGTGAAGAGGAGCTGGTGCGCACCATCAATGGCCGCACCCGCCAACTGGCCGGGCAGTTCGAGACGTCCAACGCGGTGCTGGCGGCCATGCGCTCCAACGCCCTGTACGGCCGTCCCGACAACTACTGGGAGATGGTGGCCGGGCGCTACAACGCCATGACCGCCGCCGAGATGGACGCCGCCGCCCGCGCCGTCATCGACCCCTCGCGCTTCGTGTGGGTGGTGGTCGGCGACGCCGAGGTGGTTCGGCCCCAGCTGGAGCAGCTGGGCCTGCCCATTGAGGAAGTGACGCTGGGCGAGTGATCGCAGCCGTCATCCGGAAATCGGCCCGGTCGCCTCGGCGGCCGGGCCTTTTTCCTGTCTGCGGCCACGCTTGGCCTCGAGCGGCGGCGGCGCTTCAATAGCGGTCCCGATGAAAGGACCTCCAATGCGCACGCTGCTCGCCCTGCTTGTGATCGCCGCCGCGCCGCCCGTGGCGGCTCAATGTCCAGCCGACGCCGAAGTTCTGACGGTAAACCGGCCGCTCGGGGCTGCCCGCGCTGCGATCGCCGAAGGGCGCCTGACCATCCTGGCCATGGGGTCGTCCAGCATTGAGGGGGTCGGCGCCTCGGCGCCCGAACTCAGCTTCGTTCCCCTGCTTGAACAGGGACTGGAAACGCGCTTGCCTGGGGTCGTCGTCACCGTCGTCAACCGGGGCGTCGGCGGCGAGAATGCGGGCGAGACCGCCGCCCGATTCCCCGCCGAGATCGAGGCGGCGCAGCCGGACCTGATCCTGTGGCAACTGGGCGCCAATGACGTGCTGCAGAACCGCAGCGAGGATGCCTTTCTGGCCGACTTCCGCGCGGGTCAGGCGCTCCTGGCGGACAGTGGCGCCGACGTGATCGTGATCGATTCCCAGCGGGTGCCAGAGGACCGTGACCTGGACTTCATTCGGGGCAGAAATCCGGCGCTGGGCGCCTTCTCCGCCCTGACGGCTCTGGAGGCCGGGCGGGTCGGCTATGGTGTGTTCCACCGTTTCGACACCATGGCCGGTTGGTCGGGTCTGGATGCGGGTGGCGTCGGTCCTGACGGGCTGCATCTGAACGACGCCGGCTACGCCTGCTGGGCCAAACTGACCGCCGAAAGCCTGGTCGGCGCCTTGCGTTGACCCCTCGATGTAAACGTTTACCCTGAGGCCCGGAAACGCTCACGGACAAGAAAACAATGGCGAATGTCACGCTCGAAGGGGTCAGGAAGAACTTCGGCGCCACGGAGGTGATCCGGGGCGTGGACCTCACCATCGAGGACGGCGAGTTCGTGGTCTTTGTCGGCCCGTCGGGGTGCGGCAAGTCCACCCTCCTGCGTCTGATCGCGGGTCTCGAGGACCTGACCGGCGGCGACGTTCTGATCGGCGACCGCAATGTCAGCGGCGCGGCGCCGGCGGACCGCGGCATCGCCATGGTGTTCCAGTCCTACGCCCTATATCCGCACATGACCGTGCGCCAGAACATGGGCTTCGGCCTCAAGCTGGCGAAGACCGACAAGGCCGAGATCGACCGCCGGGTGAATGCGGCGGCCCAGGTGCTGAACATCACGGACCTGCTGGAGCGCAAGCCCAAGCAGCTGTCCGGCGGCCAGCGACAGCGCGTCGCCATCGGTCGGGCCAT
>NZ_PNLV01000090.1 GCF_013823285.1 Brevundimonas sp.
GCCGGGGCGCCGATCAGGTGAACCGGGCCTTCGAACCCGCCGCCCGCGCCCGCGATCTCTGACCCGATCAGCAGGCCCGAGAGATAGTCGGGGGCGGCGCCGGGCGTCAGACGGCCGTCCAGCTCCGCCGTACGCACAGAGAACAAGGCGGCGGTAAGGGCGGGGTCGCCGAGCCCCCGGTCCACGCCCGCGTCGAAGGCCTCCGGGTCGAACGGGCCTTCGGTCATGCTGCGCCCCAGGATGGAGTGGGCGCGCAGCACGGCGAACAGTTCGCCGGTCATGGCCGTGCGCAGGTCGGTGATGCGGCCGCCCGCCATGCGCACCCATTTGGAATGGGTGCCGGGACAGACCGCGACGCCGTCGGTCAGGGCGCCGAACACCTGAACCTCCTCGCCGCGCATGACGTCCATCAGGCGGCCGTCCTGCCGCTTGCAGACGCCTGGGACGATGCGGACGCCGGGCGCGGCTCCGGTCATCTGTGCGCTCAGGTCAGCCAGGGCGGCGGGGCCCTCCACATAGGGCGCCTCGACCCAGCCGCCGCGCGCCCCGGCCATGCCGCAGATCAGCACGGGCGCGCCGCCCGCCCGCCAGTCGCCGACCACTTCGTCCAGCACGGCGGCGAAGCCGTCCGGCGACAGGCCGGCCGCGCCGCGTCCATCGGCGCGACGGTCCAGCACCGCGCCCTCGTCGTCCATGGCGAAGGCGCGCAGGTTGGTGCTGCCCCAGTCGACGCCGACCAGGGCGATGCGCGATGCGTCGATCATACGCGGCAGTCTAGTCCGCCGGGCACACCGCGTCGCCTTCGTTGGAGGCCAGCCGCACGTTCTCGAAGCTTATGGCGAAGGCGGACTCCGTGCTCAAGCCGAAGGGCTCGGACACCTCGGCCACATTGGCCCCCGCCTCGCGCAGGCAGGACAGGCGCACCTTGATCTCGCGCCATTCGCCGATGGGCGCCGCGCCGAAGAGGCGGGTCATGTCGACCATGCCTTCGTCCAGCGTCAGGAACACGGGGCCTGTGGGCGCCGCGTCCACCCGGTAGCGGAAGCCGATGGCCATCTCGCCATTGGTCTGACGGGTCAGATCCACCGGGGCAGCCGAGATGTTGGCCACCCCGCCGTCGCCGGAGAACACCAGCGCCCGGGCCGATTCCTGGGCCGAGCCGTCCGCGGAGCGCACGGTCACGCCGCCCCGCGGGCTGGCGCCGGCGGCTTCCTGTCCCAGGCGTCGCTCGCCGCCCGCGTCGCGAAGGGCCAGCGACCAGGGCGGGGTGAAGCGCCCCTCGGTGAAGTAGCGGTCGGGGTTCGCCGCCGCGCCGGTGACGCCGGACTCCTCGCTCAGCGTCGGAACCTCGCCCGGCCGGGCGTATGACAGGCCGTGGCCGTAGGCGAACAAGGGATCATAGCCGGTCTGGCCGGCGTTCAGCGGCCCCTGCACCGCCGTGCGCGGCCACGAGAACGACAGGGTTCCGGTGAAATCGTGGCGCGGGGCGCCCGCCGCGTCGCCGATCAGCACATCGGCGATACCGCCGCCTTCCGCGCCCGGCAGCCAGGCGGCGACGAAGGCGTCCGAGGCGTTGATCTCCGGATTGGTCCACATGGGCCGCCCGGACAGGAACACCGACACGGTGGGGATGCCCTGGGCCTGCAGCGCGCGCAGGATCTCCAGCGGTTCCTCAGGGACGAAGTCCAGGTGCTCCACATCGCCCTGGAACTCGGCGTAGGGCGTCTCGCCGAAGACGACAATGGCCACGTCGGGACGGGTGTTGAACGATCCGTCCGCCGACAGTGTGGCGGCGCCGCCCGCCTCGGTCACGGCCTCCTCGATGCCCTCCCAGATGGACTGGCCGTTGGGGAAGTGCTCGCGCCGGTTGCCGGTGCCTTGCCAGGTCAGGTCCAGCCGCCCGAGGCCTGGCCGATATCGTCGGCCGCCGTTCCAGCCACCAGAATGTTGGCGCCGGCGCGGATCGGCAGGACGCCGTCGTTCTTGAGCAGCACCAGCGACTGACGCACCGCATCGCGAGCCACAGCCCGGTGTTCGTCGGAGCCCAGATGCTGGAACTGGCCTTCCAGCGCGCGGCTGGCCGGACCTTCGGGTTCGAACAGGCCCAGCTTGACCTTGACCCGCAGGATGCGGCGCACGGCTTCGTCCAGGCGCGCCATGCCGATCTCGCCGGAGCGGGCCTGCTCCAGGGTGCTGTGATAGAGGGCGCGCCAGCTGTCCGGCGCCATGAACATGTCGATGCCGGCGTTGAAGGCGGCGGCGCAGCTCTCGTTGGAGCAGCCCGGGATCTGGCCGTGGGCGTTCCAGTCCGAGACCACAAAGCCCTGGAAGCCCAGCGGCCCCCGCAGGACGTCGGTCAGGATGGTGGGATTGCCGGTGTGCTTGACCCCGTTCCAGCTGGAGAAGCTGGCCATGACGGTCAGGATGCCCGCGTTGATGGAAGGCGGATAGCCCGCTGCGTGGATGTCGATCAGCTCGCGCTCGGTGATCTGCGCGTCGCCCTGGTCCGCGCCGTTGAGCGTGCCGCCGTCCGCAAGCCAGTGCTTGGCCGATCCCGCGATGCGCCCGGCGGCCAGCGGTCGGCCCGATTCCAGCTCGCCCTGAAGACCCAGCGTCACCGCGCCCGCGTAGGACGCCACGATTTCGGGATGTTCGCCATAGCCTTCATAGGCCCGGCCCCAGCGATCATCGCGGGGCACGGCCACCGTGGGGCCGAAGGTCCAGTCGGCGCCGGTCACCGCCACCTCCAGCGCCGTGACCTCGGCGATGCGGCGGATCAGGTCCGGGTTGCGCGCGGCGCCCAGGCCGATGTTGTGCGGAAAGATGGTGGCGCCGACCACATTGTTGTGGCCGTGCACCGCGTCGATGCCGAAGATCAGAGGGATGGCCGTCCCGCCCCGCGCCGCCGCCGCCTCGCGGAACGCCAGCGCCAGATCCAGCCAGGCCTGGGCCGGAGCGTAGGCGTCGCCGCCCGGCTCGGAATTGCCCCCCGCCAGGATCGAGCCCAGGGGATAGGTCGCAAGGTCTTCAGGGGTGATGGCCGAGATGTCCGCCTGAATGGTCTGGCCGACCTTCTCCTCCAGCGTCATGCGGCTCATCAGCTCGGTGATGAAGGCCTCGGTCTCTGCATCGGTGATGGCGCCCGGCGTGGCGCTGGCGGGCCAGATCGTCGGATCGGCGCGCGCCTCGGCGGGCACGGGGATGTCGGCTCCCGCCGGAACCGGGTCGGGCAGGGTGACTGATTGGGCCGAGGCGCAGGCGGCGGCGGACAAGGCCAGGACGGCCGTGGTCGCGGTCAGGAAACGGCGGCTGTGGATCATCAGGACCTCCCCAGGACTGATTTTTGGCGGGCGGACAAAGGGACGGCGCGACCGCGGGTGCGATCGCGCCGGAAGTTCGCTCAGGGTTCGGACGCAAACACGCGGGTCGTCGCGCGAGGAAGACTCAGGGGAAGGGCGCGGCCGTCGGCCATGCAGATTTCACTCCCCCGGAGCCGGCTCGAATGGCGGCCCTCGTTTTTACCAGTGCAAACTTGATGCATAGGTGGCAATCGTGTCAACTGTTATTCCGTTAGCGCTATCACTGTCGCGCGAGAACGCCGGAACGGCAACCGCGATCTGATCCCTGGGGAGGGACCGTCATGACTGCACGCCTGATGCTCATGCTGTTGCTGGCCCTGCTGTGGCCGGTCACGGTGACCGCGCAGGACGCGGACTATGTCTGGCGCAATGTCACCGTGGGCGGCGGCGGGTTCATTCCGGGGGTGGTGTTCAGCCCGGTAGAGCCGGGCCTGGCCTATGCGCGCTCGGACATGGGCGGCGCCTATCGCTTCGACGCGGCGCGGGAGCGATGGGTCCCGCTGCAGGACGACGAGGCGGAATCCAGCTTCTACGGCGTGGAGAGCATCGCGCCGGATCCGGTGGACCCTGACGTGGTCTATGCGGCGGTGGGCATGCACCGGGGCGGACGGGCCGCCATCCTGCGCTCCGCGGACCGGGGGGAGACCTGGACCCCCCATGCCGTGGACTTTCCCATGGGCGGCAATGAGGACGGGCGGGGTCTGGGCGAAAGGCTGGCGGTCGATCCTAACGCCACGGCGGTCCTCTATTTCGGTTCGCGTCACCACGGGCTTCAGCGCAGCGGCGACCATGGCCGGACCTGGCGGCGGGTCGCGGACTTTCCCCACGCAGGGCTCGGCGTCCCGCCCCAGGGCCAGCCGACCAATCCCGGGGTCAGCTTCGTCCTGTTCGACGGCCGAAGCGGCGCGGCGGGGCAGGGCAGCCGGGTCATCCTTGCGGGCGTGGCGGACGAAGGCGCGCAGGGCCTCTATCGCTCGGACGACGGCGGCCAGACTTGGCGGCGTTTGGACGGCGGACCCGACGGCCTGTCGCCGGTCAAGGGCGTGATCGATGCGCGGGGCGTGCTCTACACCACCTGGACCCGCGGCGTCGGGCCCAACGGGGTGACCGACGGGGCGGTCTGGCGGCTGGATCTGGACAGCGGCGACTGGCGCGACATCACCCCGCCCCACGAGCCGGGCAGCGGCGGCTTCATGGGCGTCGACGTGGCGCGGGGCGAACCGGGCGTGGTGGTGGTCTCGACCCTGAACCGCTGGCGGCCCGGCGACACCCTGTGGCGCACCACCGACGACGGCGCGACCTGGACCAGCCTGCGGGAACAGGCGGTGCGGGATGTGAGCGGGACGCCCTTTTTGTACTGGGGCCGGGATGAGCCGGACTTCGGGTGGTGGATCGCGGCCCTGGCCATCGATCCGTTCGATGCGGACCACATGGTCTACGGCACCGGGGCGACGCTGTACGCCACACGCAATCTGGGCGCCGTGGATCAAGGCGCGCCGACCCTCTGGCGGCCGTGGGTGGACGGCATCGAGCAGACCGCCGTCATCACTCTTGTCAGCCCGCGCGAGGGACCGCCCCTGCTGACCGGGTTCGGCGACATCTCCGGCTTCGCGCACGAGGATTTGGACACATCGCCGACGCTGCAGTTCACGACGCCGGTGTTCGGCAACACCAACGGCATCGACTACGCCTGGCATGCGCCGAACATCGTGGTGCGCTCGGGCACGCCGCACGAGGGCGTGGGGTCCGAGGGCGCGGACGGCTCCACTCTGGCCTGGTCGGACGACCACGGGCGCAGCTGGCGGCCGCTGGGCCGGCCGGCGCCCGCCGCTGATCCGGAGGTGGCCGAGAACCCGCGCATGGACCTGTACCGCGATGCGCCCGTCACCGTGTCGGCGGACGGCGAGACCTTCGTCGTCGCCACGCCCCGCCCGATCCTTAGCCGCGACCGGGGCGCGACCTGGCGGGTCGTGCAGGGCCTGCCCGTGCTCGCGCGGCCGGTGGCGGACCGGCAAGATTCTCTGCTGTTCTATGCGCTGGATTTCGCCTCGGGCGACTGGTTCGTCAGTGTCGATGGTGCGGCGACCTTCGCGCCCGTGCCCAGCCAGGGCCTGCCCGACGAGCTGTGGCGGGACCAGCCCCACTGGCGGGAGGTCGCCTTTCCGCTGCGCGCCACGCCGGGGCGCGACGGCGACCTGTGGTTCGTGTCCACCCGCGGCCTGTTCCGCTCCATCGACGGCGGCCAGCGGTTCCAGCGGGTGGACAGCGATCTGGCCGTGCGGTCCATGGATTTCGGCGCCCCGATGCCGGGGCAGGATTATCCGGCGCTCTACGCCATCGGCGAGCGGGACGGGGTGCTGGGCATCTATCGATCCGACGACGCGGGCCGGTCCTGGCTGAGGGTCAACGACGACCGGCATGAATATGCCCGCCGCTACCGGGCGGTGGCGGGTGATCCGCGCCTTCCCGGTCGGGTCTATGTGGCCACCGACGGCCGGGGCGTGGTCTATGGAGAACCGAGATGAACGACGGATTTTCAAGGCGCGGCCTGCTGGCCGGAGCGGGCGGGCTGGCTCTGGCGGGATGCGCCACGATCCCGGCGGCGACCGGGCCGTTCCGGGCGGACTGGGACTCCCTGATCGCGGGCTACCGGACGCCGGACTGGTTCCGCGACGCCAAGCTGGGCATCTGGTCCCACTGGGGTCCCCAGTGCGTGCCGGAGGCCGGGGACTGGTACGGCCGCCAGATGTATCAGCAGGGCAACCCGGTCTACGACCACCACCTGGCCACATACGGGCACCCGTCCGAGTTCGGCTTCATCGAGTTCATCGGGCGCTGGCGGGCGGGCGCATGGAATCCCGAGGCGCTGCTCGATCTCTATGAGGCGGCGGGGGCGAAATACATCGTCTCCATGGCCAACCACCACGACAATCTGGACATGTTCGCCAGCGCCCACCACGGCTGGAACACAACCCGCGTGGGGCCGGGCGTCGACATCGTCGGGACCTGGGAGCGGGCGGTGCGGGCGCGGGGCCTGCGCTTCGGCGTGTCCAACCACGGCGCCCATGCCTGGCACTGGTGGCAGACGGCCTATGGCTATGACCCGGAGGGACCGCGCGCGGGCGTGCGCTACGACGCCTGGCGGCTGCGGCGTGGGGACGGGGTGGGAACCTGGTGGGAAGGGCTGGACCCGCAGGCGCTCTACACCGGGGCCACCATGGCGCCGCCGGACGGCATCAACAGCATCGCGTCCATGAACGCCTTCCACGACGCCAACAGCGGCCAGTGGATCGAGACCATCCCCGCCGACAATCCCGGCTTCGCCGAGAACTGGGCGCTGCGGCAGCGGGATCTGGTGGATCGCTACCGGCCCGACTTCGTCTATTTCGACAACTACGGACTGCCGCTGGAGCACCACGGGCTGGAGGCCACGGCCCACTACTACAACGCCTCCCTGAACTGGCGCGGCGAGCTGCCGGTGGTCACGGGCAAGCGGCTGACGGTCGACCAGCGGCGAGGCGTCACCGAGTCGGTGGAGCGGGGCTTCCTGACCGAAATCCGCGACGAGCCCTGGCAGACCTGCACCTGCATCGGCGACTGGCACTACAACCGGGCCCGCTTCCGTGACCGGTCCTATCTGCCGGCGAAGGCGGTGATCCAGCGGCTGGCGGACGTGGTGTCCAAGAACGGGACCCTGCTGCTGAGCATCCCCCAGCGCGGGGACGGCTCCATCGACGCGGAGGAACAGGCGATCCTGCGCGACATGGCGGCCTGGATGGCGGTCAACAGCGAGGCCATCCACGGCACGCGGCCCTGGCGCGTCTGGGGTGAAGGGCCGACCGAGATCCGCGAAGGCATGCACGGCGAAGGCGAGGTCGGGCCGTTCACCGCCGCCGACGTGCGGTTCACGACGAAGGACGATGTGCTGCACGCTATCGCCATGGACTGGCCCGAGGATGGGCGTCCCTTGCGGATCACCAGCCTTGGCCGCCGCGCGCTCAGCGGTCGGGCGGTGCAGGCGGTGGCGCTTCTGGGTGCGGGGGACGTGGCCTTCGAGCAGTCCGACGACGCCCTGACCGTGCGCCTGCCCGCGACGCGCCCCGTCGCCTTCGCGCCGGTGCTGAGGGTGCGGGGCCTGATCTGACCCGCCCTCCGGCCATTGGCGCCGGATAAGGCTTGTGAAATGGTAGCGATAACAAGAGGCGTCCAAAGACGCCGATGATCGCCGCTCGGGCGACGGGAGGACGACCATGACGCGGGCCCTGCTCGCCGCGATGATCGCGGCTGCTCTGTTCCTGACCACGGCCTGGGCGGCGAAGGCCGAGGACGGTTATGACCTGTGGCTGCGCTATCCGGCGGTGGAAGCCGGGGCGGCGACGGATTACCGCGTGGCGGCGACGCAGTTGGTGGTCGCCGGCGACTCCCCGACCCTGGGCGTGGCGGTCGACGAGCTCGAGCGCGGACTGTCCGGCCTGCTGGGCGCGGCGCCGGAACGGGCGAGGGCGGTCAGCCGGGACGGGGCGTTGCTGGTCGGGCGCGCGGGGGATGCGGCCATCACGGCGCTGGGGCTGGACGTGTCGGGGCTGGACGCCGAGGGCTATGTGATCCGCAACGTGGACGTGGACGGACATGCGGCGACGGTGATCGCGGGCGGTGGGGATGCCGGCGCGCTGTACGGCGCGTTCCACTTCCTGCGGCTGATCCAGACGCGGCAGGCGCTGACGGATCTGGACATCCGGGAGGCGCCGGCGGTGAACCTGCGCCTGCTGAACCACTGGGACAATCTGGACCGGACGGTGGAGCGGGGATACGCGGGCCAGTCGCTGTGGGACTGGCACAAGCTGCCGGACCATCTGGACCCGCGCTACACCGACTACGCGCGGGCCAACGCCTCCATCGGGATCAACGGGACGGTCATCAACAACGTCAATACGGACGCCCTGAGCCTGACGGCGCCGTGGCTGGAGAAGGCGGCGGCGCTGGCCGGTGTATTCCGGCCGTACGGCATCCGGGTCTATCTGTCGGCGCGGTTCTCGGCGCCGGTGGAGATCGGCGGGCTGGACACGGCCGACCCGCTGGACCCGCGCGTGCAGGCGTGGTGGCGGACGAAAGCCGATGAAATCTCCGCCCTGATCCCCGACTTCGGCGGCTTTCTGGTCAAGGCCAATTCCGAGGGGCAGCCGGGGCCGCAGGACTATGGGCGGAATCATGCGGACGGGGCCAACATGCTGGCCGACGCGGTGGCGCCCCACGGCGGCGTCGTGATGTGGCGGGCCTTCGTCTATTCCGACGCCGAGCCCACCGACCGGGCCATGCAGGCGTATGACGAGTTCGTCCCGCTGGATGGCCAGTTCCGCGACAACGTCATCGTCCAGGTCAAGAACGGCCCTATCGATTTCCAGCCGCGCGAGCCGTTCCATCCGCTGTTCGGCGCGACGCCCGAAACACCCCTGATGATGGAGTTCCAGATCACCAAGGAGTACCTCGGCTTCGCCACCCACCTGGCGTATCTGGGGCCGCTGTACGAAGAGGTGCTGGACGCTGACACCCATGTGCGCGGGCCGGGATCGACCGTGGCGGAGGTGGTGGACGGGTCGCTGTTCGGCCACCGGCTGACGGGCATGGCGGGGGTGGCCAATACGGGCAGCGACCGCAACTGGTCGGGGTCCCAGTTCGATCAGGCCAACTGGTACGTCTTCGGGCGGATGGCGTGGGATCCCGGGGTGGGCGCCGAGGCGGTCGCCCGCGAATGGGCCGCCATGACCTTCACGCCCGACCCGGCCTTCGTGGAGGCGGTGACGGCCATGATGATAGGCTCGCGCGAGGCCGTTGTGGACTACATGACCCCGCTTGGCCTCAACCACCTGATGGCGACCGGGCATCACTACGGGCCGGGGCCGTGGGTGGACGACCTGCCGCGGGCGGACTGGAACCCCACCTATTTCCACCGGGCCGACGCGGACGGGATCGGCTTTGACCGCACCGCATCCGGCAGCGACGCGGTGAGCCAGTATGCGCCAGCGGCAGCGGCCCGCTTCGCCGATCCGGCGCAGATCGATGAGCGGTTTCTGCTGTGGTTCCACCATTTGCCGTGGGACCATCCCATGCCGTCCGGACGGCCCCTCTGGCACGAGCTGGTGGCGCGCTATGACCGGGGCGTGGCGGCCACGGGCGCGATGCGCCGGACATGGGCCGGGCTGACTGATCACGTTGACGCGCGCCGCCACAGGGAGGTCGCGGACTTCCTCGCCATTCAGGAAAGCGAGGCGCGGTGGTGGCGGGACTCCTCCATCGCCTACTGGCGCAGCCTGAACGGCCTGCCGATTCCCGAGGGCCATGCGTCGCCGGAGCATGATCTGGCGCATTACGAAAGCCTGAGTTTTCCCCACGCGCCGGGACATTGGGACTGAAAAACAGTGCAATCGGCGTGCAACTTTTTCGAGTTTCCTGAATGAATTCAGCGAAAGTGAATTTCGCCGTTGCACTCCGCGGACGCGGCATAGCGGCGCCGGGCGACTGACTGATCGCGCTTCGACGTGAGTGGGGCCGGGTTGGACGAAGGGCATCCGGCCAGTATGGGGCGCCC
>NZ_PNLV01000091.1 GCF_013823285.1 Brevundimonas sp.
CATGCGCTCGCGTCCGGAGCGGACGTCCTCCACCCGATCCTCGGCCGCCTCGCGGCTGACCCAGGCCGTCACCCCCGCCGCCACCGCGAACAGGTTCAGGGCCAGCGAAACCGCCAGGGCGATCATCAGGGCGCGTTTGCTCATCCCAGCACCTCGGTGTCATCCAGCGCCAGAAGCTGGGACTGATAAAGCACGGCGTCCGCCTCGGCCCGCGCTACGGCGGGCTGGGACAGGTTGAGACCCACCAGAACCCCCGCCACCGAGGCGGCGGCCCATCCGGCGCCCGAAGCCCAGGCCAGACGGCGGAAGGCGAACCGCGCGCGCGGCTTCAGCCCCGCCGCGGCCGCCAGGGCGATGACCTGCTCGCGCAGGGCGTGGCTGACCATGGGGCGGGGCGCGGCGTCCAGAACCAGGTCCGTCTGGCGCGCCTCGAACAGCAGCCGTTCGGCGCCGTGGCGGTCGGCGTCCATGAAGGCGCGGGCGGCCACCCGCTCGGCCTCGGGCCAGCGGCGCACATCGGCGCCGTAGGCCTCGGCCAGATCCTGAAAACGTTGCGCGTTCATTTCAGCACACCTTCATTTCGCGCCGTCTCGGCCAGCGCCCCCCGGAGGGCGCGGCGGCCACGAGACAGAAGACTCTCCAGCGCCTCGACGCTGATCTCCATCAGGGCCGCAGCCTCGATATTGCCCAGCTCCTGATAGTGGCACAGCACGATGGCCTCGCGCTGTCGTTCCGGCAGGGCCGCCAGCGCCGCGTCCACCCGCGCGCCCAGCTCCGCCGTCTGCAATCCCTGATCCGGCGACGGCCCGGGATCGGCCCGGTCCGGCATCGTATCCGTCAACACCTCGCGCCGCCGGCGCAGCCGGTCGTAGCAGAGGTTCAGCGCCACCCGGTGCAGCCAGGTGTCGAACCGCGCCTTGCCGGGCTTCCAGCGGGGCGCCTGGCGCCAGGCCTTCAACATCGTCTCCTGCGCCACGTCCTCGGCCTCGGACGGGTCGTTCAGCATGCGCTGCGCCAGCGCCAGCATGCGCGGCAGCTTGCGCGCGACCATGGCCTGGATCGCCGCGGGGTCGCCCTGACCCACGCGGCTCACCAGATCTTCGTCGGGATCGACCACCCGTGTCGCCAAGCCGGCTCGCTCCGTTTCCTTGCGGGCGGGCCGACCGGACCGATCCGGTCTGTCCCGACATCACCCTACTCCGCCGCCTGGCGACGGTCGGCCCGGCGGGCCTGATGGTCAGCGCGGCGCGCCTCGTGTTGCGCACGCATTTCGGCGCCGGTGACAAAACCGTCGCCGTCCGCGTCCATGCGGGCGAACTGTTCGGTCGCGCGCTGTCGGGCCTGCTCGATGGTCACACCCTGACCGTCGCGGTCAAGTCGCATGCCCATGCCGTGGCCGCCACGATGACCGCGTCCGCCGCGACGCTGACCCGCCTCGCCGCCTTCGACGCGGCGCTCGGCGCGCTGTTGCGAGCGCTGTTCGTGCGCGGCGTCATACTCGGCGCGGGTGATGGAGCCGTCGCCGTTGGCGTCCATGCGCTCGAACATGCTGTCGCGGCGCTCGCCCATGCGGGCCTGACGCTGCGCCTGCATTTCCTCGCGCGAGATCACCCCGTCGCCGTTGGCGTCCATGGCGGTCAGGCGGGCGACCCGCTGCTCCACGAACTCGGCCTGGCTGACCCGTGCATCGGGGTCCATGCGGCCGCCGCGCGGGCCATCGTTTGTCTGTGCGATCGCGGCCCCGCTCAGGGCCAGGGCGGCGACGCCGCCCAGCACAATCATCTTTTTCATGGGTTCGTTCTCCTGATCCGCCCTTGAAAGGCGGCATTGTCCGTCCCTGTCGAAAGGTTCAACGAACGGCCGTCAGGATTCCGTCGCGGCTGGATTCAGAGGCCCCAGCAGGGCTTCCAGCGCCCCCCGCGCCGCCGCGCGCCGGGCGGCCAGTTCGGCCTTCAGAGCGTCAAAGCTGTCGAAGCCCGCCACCCCCGCCAGCCGCTCGCGGAACTCGGCGGGCTCCGCCTCGGGATCAGGATCCCCCTCGAAGGCGCAACGGATCACCTGGCTGATGGACTGTTGCAGGCTCCAGGCCCGCCCGAACACCGGATCCACCCCCGGCGCTGCCAGGGCCTCCACCGTCGAGATGGTCAGGGGCTCGCCCCGCGCCGCCGCCAGCAGCTGGCTATGCTGGGCCGCGAACTCGCAGTCCACCTGCCCCCCCGGCGCCAGCTTCAGCTCCCACAGCCCGCCGCCGGGCCGCTCCCGGTCCATCAGGGCGCGCATGTCACGCACGTCGCGGGTCACCTGATCCGGATCGCGCGGTCGGCGCAGGGCCGTCTGGATGGCGCGGGCCACCCGCTCCGCGAACGCCGGATCGCTCGACCAGACGACCCGCGCCCGCGTCAGGGCCAGAAACTCCCAGGTGTCGGCCTCGCCGGCGTAGTACTCTTCCAGCGCCCGGAAGCTGACCGACACCGGCCCGGCCCGGCCCGACGGGCGCAGGCGCATGTCCACCTCATAGAGCGCCCCCTCCGCCGTGTGCGCCGACAGGGCCGCGATCAGGCGCTGGGTGAAGCGGCCATAGAAGGTGTCGGCGCTCCAGCCCTTCCCTTCCGACATGCCTGCGGGGTCGTCGGCCTCATAGACCGTCATCATGTCCACGTCGGACCCGGCCGTCATCTCGCGCGACCCGGCCTTGCCCAGCGCCACCACGGCGATGCGGCCCGCGAAGGCGCCCCCCTGTCGCGTCACTTCCTTCAGGGCGGCGGCGGACAGGGCCCGGATCGAGACGTCCGCCAGGTCAGCGTAGGCGTGGCCCGCGCTGTCGGCGTCGGCCCGGCCGGTCAGGGTCTGGATGCCGATCCGGAAGATCTGGTCGCGGTGGATGCGTCGCACCGCATTCATGGCCTCCTCGAAATCGCTCTCGCCCACCGCCTCGGCCACCAGTTGGTCAAGCACCCCCGAGTCCTGGTCCAGCGGCGCCAGGAAGCGGGCGTCCAGCATGCTGTCCAGGGCGGCGGGATAGCGGGCCAGGGTCCGGGCCAGACGCGGGGCGAAGGCCATGACCCGCACGATCAGGGCGAACAGCTCGGGCTGGGCCAGAAACAGCGACTGGATCTGCGCCCCCGCCGACAGTCCGGCGAAGAAGGTCGAAAAGCGGGCGAAGGCGGCGTCCGGCGCGCCGGTCTCGGCCAGGGCGGTCAGCAGGCGCGGCGCCAGACGGGTGAACAGCTCCCGCCCGCGGGAGGTGCGGGTGGCGCCGATGCGGCCGTGGTGCCAGCTGCGGATCGTCTCGGCCACGCCCTCGGGGCTGGAGAAGCCCATGCGCTCCAGCGTCTTGAGGGTCTCGGGGTCGTTCTCCACCCCGGTGAACACCAGACTCCCCCACGGCGAGGACAGGTCTTCCTCGTCCGAGAACAGCTCCCCATAGCGTCGGTTCACCCCCTGCAACAGGGTCTCGACGCTCGCGTCGAACGCCGCCAGATCCCCCTCTCCCGACAGGGCGGCTACGGCGGCGCGGCGCTCGGCGGATTCCGGCAGGGTGTGGGTTTGTTCGTCCGCCAGCATCTGGATGCGGTGCTCCAGCCCGCGCAGGCGCACATAGGCGGCGGACAGCTCGGCGCGGGCCGCCTCTTTCACATGGCCCGCCCCGGTCAGGGCGGCCAGCGCCTCCAGGGTGCGGGGCGTGCGCAGCGCGCGGTCCCGGCCGCCGAGGATCAGCTGCTGGGTCTGGACATAGAACTCAATCTCGCGAATGCCGCCCCGGCCCAGTTTCAGATTGGCGCCCGCCGCGTGCAGGCCCTCGCCGGTCTTGAAGGCGTGGATCTGCCGCTTGATGGAATGGATGTCGGCAATGGCGTGATAGTCGAGGCTCCGCCGCCAGATGAAGGGCGCCAGCTCGGTCAGGAACCCTTGCCCCGCCGTCAGGTCGCCGCACACCGGCCGCGCCTTGATGAAGGCCGCGCGCTCCCAGTTCTGGCCCACGGACTCATAGTAGGCCATGGCCGCCGGGGCCGGGACCACCGGCGGCGTCGACGACGGATCGGGGCGCAGCCGCAGGTCGACCCGGAACACATAGCCGTCGCCGGTGCGCTCCGACAGCAGGGCCGCCACGCCCTGGGCCAGGCGGTCGACGAAGGGCTGGGCCTCCACCCCGGGCGCCAGCGCGCCTTCCACCAGATCGGGCTCATGGAAGAACGAGATGTCGATGTCGCTGGAATAGTTCAGCTCGCCCGCCCCGTGCTTGCCCATGGCCAGGGCGAACAGGCCGGGGACCGGCCCGCGCGGATCGTCATCGGCGCTGATCAGCTTGCCCCTCTGGCGGGCGTCGTGGGCGACGGCGCGCAGGGCGGCGCGGGTGGCGGCGTCGGCGAAGGCGGTCAGGGCGCCGGTGACCCGGTCCAGATCCCACACCCCGCCCAGATCGCACAGGGCGGTCAGCAGGTGCAGGTCCGCCTTCAGCCCGCGCAGGGGCGCGCGCAGGTCATCGGCGCCGCCCGTCAGGGCGTCGGTCTGCGCGAGGATGGCGGCGAGGCGGTCGTCGGGCGCCGCCTCGAGGATCGTGCGCAGACGCTCCGGCCCCCGCCGGGCCAGCCCGGCCAGATAGGGCGCGGCGGCGAACACAGGCTCCAGCCCGGGCCAGGCGGCGTCCAGCGTCTCCAGCCAGCCGTCCTCGCGCGCAGCGGCCTCCACGGGTTCACGGGAGCGCGCGGCCAGTCCGGCGTCAAGCACGGGCCCGCAGGGCTTCAGCTGTCCGGCCAGGCCGCTCATTCGGCGGGCGGCAGGACCAGGGCCACGCGCAGCCCCGGCCCCGTGTCGTCCACCACCCCGGGGCCTTCATCCAGATAGATGCGGCCCTTGTGCGCCTCGGCCACGGCGGCGACCAGCGACAGGCCGAGCCCCGAGCCCGGCTCGGTCCGGCTGTTCTCCAGCCGCACGAAACGGTCCAGCACCCGCGCGCGGTCCGCATCGGGCACGCCGGGGCCCGTGTCGGTGACCGAGAATTCCACCTGCCCGCTGGAACGCCTGCGGGCGCGCAGCATCACCGCCCCGCCGGGGGGCGTGTACTTGATGGC
Organism: Brevundimonas sp.; assembly: GCF_013823285.1. Lineage (GTDB taxonomy): Bacteria > Pseudomonadota > Alphaproteobacteria > Caulobacterales > Caulobacteraceae > Brevundimonas. The sequence goes on from NZ_PNLV01000091.1 coordinate 5,073, forward strand.
GTTGTCGATGAGGTTGGCCAGCGCCTGGGCCAGGAACGGCCGGTTGGCGCGGATCATCAGGCCGCGATGGATCTCGGAGTCGAACTCCAGTCCCTTGTCCTCGGCCGCGGGCTCGTACAGTTCGGCCATGTCGCCGGCCAGATCAGCGGCGTCGAACACCTCCGTCTGCGGCTCCCTGGAAGCCTGCAGGCGGGCGATGGCCAGCACGGTGTTGAAGGTCTTCAGCAGTTCGTCGGCCTCGGCCAGAGCCATCTGCAGGGCGTCATTGGCGTCGATGCGCCCGGCCTCCGCATCGATCAGGGCCACCTCCAGCTTGGCCCGCATGCGCGTCAGCGGGCTGCGCAGGTCGTGGGCGATGGCGTCCCCGGCGTGGCGGATCGAGGCCATGGACGCCTCCAGCCGGTCCAGCATGCCGTTCAGGCCCGCCCCCAGCTCATCCAGTTCGTCGCCCGAGCCGCGCACCTCAGCCCTCGCCTTCAGGTCGCCGCCCTTGACCGCCGCGACCACGGTGTTGAACCGGCTCATGGAGCGTTCCAGATTACGGCTGATCAGCAGGCCGCCGCCCAGACCCAGCACCACCACCAGCAGCATGGCGCCCCACAGGGCCTGGGTCAGGCGGTCCAGATAGGCTTCGGTGTCGCCGATGTCCTCGGCCACGAACAGCAGCTCGCCGCCCTGCAGCCGCACCATGACGCCCAGGGCCTGCCGCCGGATGATGCGGCCCGCCTCGTCGGTGTCGGTGAAGCGGAACGCCTCCCACCGCTCGGGCGGGTCGTCCGGGCGCGGCTCCACCGGGGTGATGTTCAGGCTGCGGGTGACCGGCTCGCCCTCGGCGTCCAGCAGGATGTAGAGATAGGGCCCGCCTCTCAGGATGCGCTCCACCAGCGCCTGGTTCAGGGGGTTCAGCCCCCGCTCCCGATAGATGGCGGTCAGCACCCCCACCTCGCGCCGCACGTCGGCCTCGGCCCGCGCCCGCGCCTCGGACGCCGAGGCCACATAGACATAGGCCAGCACCGCCGACGCCGCTGCGGCGAACAGGGCCACGAACATCAGCGTCAGCCGGAAGGGCGTGCGCCGGAAGAGCGAGGGCAGTTTCATGAGGCCCTAGGCCTCCAGCCGGTAACCCGCGCCTCGCACCGTCTGCAGCATGGCCTTGTCGAAGCCCTTGTCGATCTTGGCGCGCAGGCGGCTGATGTGGACGTCGATGACGTTGGTCTGGGGGTCGAAATGGTACTCCCACACCTTCTCCAGCAGCATGGTGCGGGTCACCGACTGGCCGGCGTGGCGCATCAGGAATTCCAGCAGCTGGAACTCGCGCGGCTGCAGGTCGATCTCGGTCTCGCCCCGATGCACGGTGCGGGCGATCAGGTTCATCTCCAGATCACCCACCTTCAGCACCGTCTGCACCCCGCCGGTCTCGCGGCGGCGCGACAGGGCCTCGACCCGCGCGATCAGCTCGGCGAAGGCGTAGGGCTTGACCAGATAGTCGTCGGCCCCGGCCTTGAGGCCGGTGACCCGGTCCTCAACCTCGCCCAGCGCCGACAGGAACAGGACCGGCGTCTGGTCCCCGTCCTTGCGCAGGGTCTCGACCATGCCGACCCCGTCCAGGCGCGGCATCATGCGGTCCACCACATAGACGTCGAAGCCGCCCTTCTGGGCCTCCACGAGGCCATAGGCGCCGTCCACCGCGTGGGTCACCTCGTGCCCCGCCTCCGACAGGCCGCGCACCATGGCGCCCGCGGCCTCCGCATCGTCCTCGACCACCAGTATGCGCATCAGCCCCGTCTCCAGAATCGCCAGCATAACGCCAGAACCTGATTCACGGCCTCGGGGAAATCACGAAGCGATTCCACCGAGGCCGATCAGCCTTCTGACCACCCTACTCCTCGTCACCTTCCAGAGGCAGCACCACCGGCGTGTTGCCCTGGCCTGTGCGCACAAACAGCAGGATGCTCGGCCGTCCGGCTTGCCTCACGCGCTGCACGGCGGCGCGCAGTTCATCCACGGTCGTCACCGGCCTGCGGTCGGCGCTCTGGATGACCATGCCGGGCTCGAACGGGATGCGGGCGGTCCGGGAGCCGGCCTCGACGCCGAGAATCACCAGGCCGTTGATCTGCGGATCAATGCCGTACTGCTGACGCAGCGCCGCGCTCATGGGCGCGACCCGCAGCCCCTCGACCACGACGCCGGCGGCCGCAGGCCTCTCGGCCGTGCCGTTCTGCTGGCCGGGCGTGGGATTGTTGAGCTCGTCCTCCGGCGGACGCACACCCGCGCGGACATTCACCTGAACGCGGCGTCCCTCGCGCAGAACTGTCAGGCGCAGCGTGTCGCCGGCCCGGGCCTGGCCGACCCGTCGCGTCAGATCGGTGTTATTGCGCACGGCCTGGCCGTTCATCTCCGTGATGACATCCTCGGCGCGCAGCCCCGCCGCGGCGGCGGGACCGCCCGGCGTGACGTCGCCCACGAAAGCGCCGGTTACACCCTCATCCAGGCCCAGGGCTTCACGCATGTCGGGCGTGAGCGTGCTGATCTGCACACCCAGATAGCCCCGCTCGATGCTGCCACCCTGCATCAGCTGCTGGGTCACCCGCTGCGCCACGTCGGCCGGAATGGCGAAGCCGATGCCCACCGACACGCCCGTGGGCGAAAAGATCGCCGTATTCACGCCGATGACGCGGCCATAGATGTCGAAGGTCGGACCGCCGGAATTGCCCCGGTTGATGGGGGCGTCGATCTGGATGAAGTCCACATACTGATCGCCGATGTCCCGCCCGCGCGCCGAGACGATCCCGGCCGTGGCCGAACCGCCCAGCCCGAAGGGATTGCCCAGCGCCACGACCCAGTCGCCCACCCGGGGCTGGGCCTGGGTCTCGAACTGGACGAAGGGGAAGGTCCCGCCGTCCACCTTGAGCACCGCCAGATCGGTCAGTTCGTCACGGCCCACGATCCGGGCCGTCAGCTCCCGATCATCGGTCAGACGCACCGTGATCTCGGACGCATTGGCGACCACATGGTTGTTGGTGACGATGTAGCCGTCCGCCGAGATGAAGAAGCCCGAGCCGGAGCCGGCCCCCTCCATCATCGGCTCTTCGCCGTCCTCGCCCTGCGGCTGTTGCGGCACCGAGAAGGGGAACGGCAGACCCGGAATGTTGGGGAAGCCGCGCACGCTCGGGCGCGGCACGCGGGTGGTCACGTCGATCTGCACCACGGCGGGCGAGACCTGGTCGATGATGTCGGCGAAGGAATTGGGCGCACCGGGAGGCGGCTGGAACAGCACGGCGCCGGCGGTGGCGGCGGGCACCAGCCCGCTGCGCAGCTCGGCCCGCTGCTCCTGCGCGCCGGCGGCCGGCCAATCGATGATCCCGCCGGCGGTCGCGGCGGCGGCGAAGGTCAGTCCGACCGCGGCGCCCAGAATGAATTCCTTACGCTTCAGCATCGTCGTCCTTGTGTCGTTTCGGCGGGGCCGAAGGGCGGCCCTGTGCCCCTTGATATAACCCTATGACGCGGCGCGCCAAGGCGAACCAGTTACGGTTCATACAGATCAGGGATGATCATGGGGCGAGGATGCGTCCAAATCCGGGCGCTCCGCCAACCGTTTCTCCAGCGCGGCCTCCTCGGCCGCCGTCAGGGGCGCGGCCTCCGCCGGGCGGCGCCGCAGGGTCGTCAGCAGAACGCCCCCCGCGACCAGCACCACCAGGAACGGCCCCAGCCACAGCATCAGCGTTCCCGCGTTGAACGGCGGCCGGAACAGCACATAGTCGCCATAGCGCCGCACCAGTCCGGCCTCGATCTCGGAGTCGCTGCGCCCCGCCGCCACCTCGTCGCGCACCAGACGGCGCATGTCCGCGGCGATCCCGGCGGGGGAATCGGCGATGGATTCGTGCTGGCAGACCACGCAGCGGATGTCCCTGAACAGGGCCTGCGCCCGCGCCTCCTGCGCCGGATCGGGCAAGGGCCGGTCGGGCGCCGCCGCCGGTTCCGCGAAGGCCATCAGGGCCACGGCCACGATCAGCAGCAGACGCCTCATCCCCGCTTCCTCCCCGCCACGCCGAACCGCAGCCGCCGGTCCGACAGGGACACCAGTCCGCCCAGCGCCATCAGCGTCGGCCCCAGGAAGATCAGCCGCGCCCAGGGGTTCCAGTGCACGCGCACGGTCCAGGCCTGGGCCAGGGTCTCGGTCGCCCGGCGCTCGCCCAGCACCACATAGACGTCGTCCAGACCCCGGAAATCCAGTCCCACCTCGGTAGTGGTCTGCCCGCCGGCCGGGAAGAAACGCCGCTCGGCGGTCAGGGTGCGCGCGCCGGCGCCGTCCTCGCGGGCCACGGTGAACACCCCCTGTTCGGCCAGATAGTTCGGCCCCTCGACGATGCGCACATCGTCCAGGGTCACGTGCCACGGCCCCGCCACGGCGACCGGTCCGCCGGGCGCGGTCACCGCCACCGCCTCGATCTTGAAGGCCGTCTCGGCCACCGCCCCCATGACGAACAGGCCCAGACCCGCGTGGGCCAGGGTCATGCCGAAGGCGCCCACGGGCAGGCCGGTCAGCCGCCGCCACACCTCGGCGCGGGGCGCCCGGAACAGGCGGATGCGCTCGGCCAGCTCGGCCAGTGCTCCCGCGATCAGCCAGACCCCCAGCCCGATCCCCGCCGCCGCCAGGGCCTTCATGGGATCGAACGCGAACAGGGCGATCAGGGCCGCGATCACCGCCACGGCCAAGGCCAGGGTCAGGCGCTGGACCACGCCATTCAGGTCCGCCCGCTTCCACGCCAGCAGCGGCCCGGCGGGCAGGATGATCAGGGCCACGGCCATCAGCGGCGTGAAGGTC
>NZ_PNLV01000092.1 GCF_013823285.1 Brevundimonas sp.
TTCCAGGTCAGGTGGTTCGGGGTCTCGACGACCTGGCCGTTCTCGTAGAGGCGCAGGAAGGCCGCATCCAGGGCGTAGCGGGGATAGTTGAAATTGTCCGGGTCGCCGCCGAAGAAGGCCGCCTGGAACTCCGGCGCGAAGGCCAGACGGACGTCGGAATAGTTGCGGTACTCGTAGAGAGCGAAACGCCCGCCGCGATAGAAGCTGATGACCTGGCAGGTGCGGGTGTCGTCGTCGCCGCAGGCCTCTTCCTGAATGGCGCGGCTGACCGCGTTGCGGGCCTGTACGAAGGCGGCGCCCTCAAGGCCCGCACCCGCCGTCAGCACCTGATCGGTGACGTCGGTGATTTCGGTGAGGATCTGGGCCTGCACGCCGGGGCACTGGCGCTCCTGCTCGCGGGCGGCGGGCATCCAGCCGTTCTGGACATAGTCATTCTCGGCGTCCGACAGGTCCTGGACGCAGGACACCACACAGTGGTGGTTCGTCAGCACCAGCCCCTGGCCCGAGACCACCGAGGCCGAGCAGCCGCTGGACAGACGGACGGCCGCGCCGCGCACGCTGTCCAGCCACGCCTGATCGATGTCGGTGCCGTATTTCGCGTTCACCGTGGCGGTGGGAAAATTGTCGAAGGTCCACATGCCTTCGTCGGCCTGGGCGGCGGACGAGGCGAAGGCGGCCAGCGCCAGGACGGCGGCCGAAACGGTGAGGCGAAGCGACATGGGTGAAGGCTCCCTGAGCGCGCCGATCAACCGCGGCGCTTGTGGGCGAACTGACTAGCAAGGCCGGGTCCGGCGCGCCAGCACTGAGGCCGACACCTTGATGTGAAAGGGAAAACGGCCCGTCTTTCCGACCCTTACCCCGATTTAACTTGGCCCGGCGAACGCTGACCTTCAGACAGGGGGACAACGAAGGGGGTTCGATGTCACTCGCGCTTGCAACGCTGCTCTACGAATGGCGCCGCTACATGGCGGCGGTCATGGCGCTGGCCCTGTCCGGCCTTCTGGTGCTGGCCATGACCGGCGTGTTCATCGGCATCGGCAAGGGTTTCACGGCCGCCATCGAGCGCTCGAGCGCCGATGTCATCGTTCTGCCGCCCGGCGCCACGGCGCTGTTCAGCGGCCCGATGGGCATGCCGCGCCGGTACATCCCGCTGATCTACAATCACCCTGAGGTGGTTCAGGTCAGGCCGCTGGCCATGTCCGGCGGCATGTTCCAGAACATCCGCAACATCGACCCGACAATGTCCGCGGCCGAGCGGGCGCGCCAGGGCGCGCCGCGCCAGCGCAACGTCATGGTCAATGTAATCGACACGGCGCCCGGTTCGGTGACCATTCCCGTGGATTACTCCGATGAGCTGGTGGAGGCGCTGCGACAGCCCTTCACCGTCGCCGTCGATGAATCCGCCCTGCCGACCCTGGGCGTCAAACTCGGAGACAGGGCGATCTACAACGGTCAGACCGTCACGGTGGTCGGCATCATCCGCGGCTATCCGAACATGATGCAGCCCACCATCGTCACCTCGCGGGACACCCTGCGGATGATGGGGCAGACCAGCGATTCAAGTCCCCGGGTCGGACCGCTGATGATCGCCATCCAGAATCCCGCGCGCGCCGAAATCGTGGCGGCGCAGATCAACGCCGCCAGCAGGGGCGACTATCGCGCCTGGACCCGCGTCGAGCTGGCCGAGGCCAACGCCGGCGCCATGTTCGAGGAAGGCATACTAGTCATCATCATCGGCGGCTGCGTGGTGCTGGGCGCCATCATCGGCGTGGCCATCACCTGGCAGACCCTGCGCGGCGCCATCATGGCCAACATCAAGGAGTTCGCCTCCCTCAGGGCGCTGGGCGTCAGCATGGGCTCCCTGCGGCGGATCGTGCTCGAACTCAGCTTCTGGGTGGGCCTGGTGGGCGTGGTCGCCGCCATCTTCCTGACCTGGCTGGTGTCGCTGCTGGCCAGCGCCAACGCCGTCATCATCGCCCTGCCCTTCAGCCTTCTTCTGATCGTGGGCGGCGGACTGGTGCTCATCGCCATGGTGTCGGGCCTTCTGTCGCTCGGCATCCTCAAGAACAGCCAGCCCGCGGATTTGCTGCGATGACCACCGCGACACATGGAAAGCACGGCGACTTCGCCATCGAGGCCAAGGGTCTGGTCAAGCGCTTCAAGACGGGCCGCACCTACATAGAAGTGCTGAAGGGAGTCGATTTCGACGCCCGCCACGGCGACCTGACTATGGTCATGGGCCCGTCCGGCTCGGGCAAGTCCACGCTGATCGCAGCCCTGTCGGGTTTGTTGAAGCCTGATGCGGGCCGGGTGGACACCCTCGACGTGGAGAATCTGTGGAAGCTCTCCTCCGGACGCATCGACAAATTCCGTCTGGATCACTGCGGCTTCATCTTCCAGGGCTTCAACCTCTTCCCGGCGCTCACCGCTTTGCAGCAGGTCACCACGGTCCTCAAATATCAGGGGCTTTCGGGAGATCAGGCGCGTCGCCAGGCCACCGCGGCCCTGGAGGAGGTCGGCCTGGGCCCGCGCCTGCATCAGCGCCCGTCGTCGTTGTCCGGCGGCGAGAAGCAACGCGTGGCCATCGCGCGCGCGCTCGCCAAGAACCCCCAGATCCTGTTCGCGGACGAACCCACCTCGGCGCTGGACGGCGAGAACGGACAGGTGGTGATCCGCCTGTTGCGCCGCGCCGCCACCGAGCACGGCGCCGCCGTGATCTGCGTCACCCACGACCCCCGGCTCGAAGCCTGGGCCGACCGTGTCATCCACATCGAAGACGGCCGCATTCTAGACGACCAGCGACGGACGCCCGAGGCGAACCCGGTGCTGGCTTCGGCGCACTAAGAACCAGAAAAAGAGCAACCCATGTCCATCCCCGGTTTCCTCAAGAAAAAGCGCACCTGGATCGCTCTCGTGGTGGTCATCCTGCTGATTGGCGGCTTCCTGTTCATGCAGGGGCAGGGCCAGCAGCGCCAGGCTGCCCTGGAGGCCGCAACCGCCCAGGCGCCGGAAAGCCCCTATGCCGCTATCGCCAACGGGCGCGCGGACGTGGAGGGCGGGGTGATCCAGGTGGCGGCCCGGCGCGGCGGCGTGGTGCGCGAGGTCTATGTCAACGAAGGGGATGAAGTCACGGCAGGACAGATCCTCGCCCGCCAGGAGGACGACGAACCTCGTCTGGCTGTGCAGCGCGCATCCGCCGAAGTCGCCCAGGCCCGCTCGCAACTGGCCGCGATCGAGGTGGACCTGAACACCGCCCGGCGTGAATTCGAACGCATGAACCGTCTGGCCGACAGCAATTTCATCGCTGCGCAGCGCCTCGATCAGGCCCGCGACGCCATTGCGATGGCCGAGGCCCGTCTGACCAGCCAGCGCGCCTCTGTCCAGACCGCGCAGGCCCGGTTGAACGAGGCCCAGTACAACCTCGAACTGACCGCCATCCGGGCCCCCATGGCCGGCCGCATCGCCCGACGCTACGCCCAGCCGGGCGCGGGCGCCTCGACCCTGAACGTGTCCACCATGTTCGACCTGGAGCCCATGACCGAGCGCATCGTGCGCGCCGAAATCGTGGAGGCTGACATCCCCAACATCACGGTCGGCCAACAGGTTGAGATCACCCCCGAGGGCGACTCCAGCCGGGTCTACGTGGGTGAAGTGCTGCGTCGCGCCGGTCTGTTCGGCGCCCGCCGCCTTCAGTCGGACGACCCGTCCCAAAGGGCGGATGAGCGCGTGGTCGAGGTGGTGGTTTCGGCCGGTGACGCCCCGTTCCTGATCGGGCAGCGGGTGCTGGTGAAGTTCATGAAGGATGGTCAGACCGCCGGCGCGCCGCGGGAAACCGCCGTCGGGGTCGGCCCGGACCGCGCCATGCGCTCGTCCTGAGCGCGGGACCGAACGGATCAGCGGCCGGTGAAGTCCGCCGGCCGCTTGTCCAGCACCGCCGACACGCCTTCGAGGTGGTCATCGGTCAGGTGCGCCAGGGCCTGCATGGCCGCCGACATCTCCAGCATCTGATCAAAATTCATGTCGCGGCCCTGCCGCAACAGGGTCTTGCCCATCCTTAGAGCCTGAGGGGCGTGGGCGGCCACCTGCTCCGCCGTCGCCATGGCCTCGTCCATCAGCTCATCACGGGCGACGACGCGATTCACCAGACCCCATCGCTCCGCGGTCTCCGCATCGATGGACCGGGCCGTGAACAGCATCTCGGCGGCACGGGCATAGCCGACGTTGCGCGGCAGCAGCCATGACCCGCCGTCGCCGGGAATAATGCCCAGCTTGAGGAACGGGACGCCGAAACTGGCGCGGTCCGAAGCGATGCGGATGTCGGCCAGTCCGGCGATGTCGCAGCCCAACCCCATGGCCGGACCGTTCACCGCCGCGATCAGCGGGACCTCCAGGGCGTACAGCGACCGCACGATGCGGTGGACTACCCGGCGGTAGCGTTCGCGGATCTCGGCGCCGGACCCCTCGAACAGATCGCGGCGCTCCTTCATGGCCTTGAGGTCGCCGCCCGCCGAAAACGCCCTGCCCGCCCCCGTGATGACCACGCAGCGCACGGACAGGTCAGCGTTGATCGCTTCACAGACCGCGGCGAAAGCGTCCCCGTCCTCAAGGTCAGGCAGGGCGTTCAACCGCTCGGGCCGGTTCAGGGTCAGGATGTGGACGGCGCCGCGTCGCTCCGCCGAGATCAGTGCGGTGGTCATGTCTCGTCCATAGAAAAACCCCGGCCCTGATGGGACCGGGGTCCTGTTGATTCAGATAGGGCGGATTACTGAGGGGGCGCGAAACCGTTCGGTTGGCCCTCGGTCACCGCGCCCTGCATGCTTTCCAGCCGCTGACGGTCCGCTTCGGCGCGGTCTTCCATCTCGCCGCGCGTGGAGCAGACCCGGCGGGAGATGCCGGATCCCGTCACCGGGCGGCGCTCGCAAACGCGTTCGTTGCGACGGTCCGCCCGAGTCTGGGCCACTTCGGCCTCGGCTGCGGCCTGGGGCGTGGCTGGCTGGGCGTCGGTCTGCAGCTCGGGCTGGGCCTGAAGAGTCAGAGCCATGGCCGCAGCGGAGAGCAAGCTGATCATCATGACGTCATCCAATCATTCGTGTCGAACAGTGTGTGATGATGAATGTGCACCGCAAAACACGCTCATGGCAAGCATAACGGTTGAACCGGCTACGGGCGCTTCCGCAGTTTCAGGGTGTTGGACAGCTTCTCCAGAGGCCGGCGGCGAAGCCGGTTGGAGGGCACTGTCCGGGAATTGAAGGCCGTGCCGCCCAGAAGGGCGAACTGCATGACGGCGTTCTGGAGGTTGAAGTGCTTATCGTTCATTGTTGGCGTCTCCTTTCGTGAACGATGAAAGAAGACGCGGCGCGCCGGTTGGGGATTTCACCCTCTTGGTCGTGTCGCGTCGGGACCAATGTCGGAATTCAACGCCCCGAATTCAAGTCGCCCGCCCCGCCCGGTCGCCACACCCTGCATCCAGGTCTGCACCGTGGACGGGCGCTCGGGCCTATGCCTGGGGTGCCTGCGCACGCTCGGCGAGATCGGCGGCTGGTCGAAGATGACAGATGAGGAGCGGGCCCGGATCATCGCCGAGCTGCCCGCGCGCAAGGAGCGCCTGGATCCCGCCCTCAGATTCTGAATTCGTTCACCACGCCGTTTCACCGGACGCCAAGGGCTTTGGGTCATGGTGGGCTCCATGGCGCGTTTCGATTTCCAGTCCGGCGTGATGTTCGCCCTGGCCCTGACGGCTGCGGGCGTCCTGGGCTATGGCGTCAGCCATCTTGGCGACGCTGGCCGGGCCCAGGCCGCGCCCGTCCTGATGAGCGCATCCGCGCCCTCCCCCACGGCCACCAGCCATGCCGCCCAGATCATCCGCGCCGATGACGGCCACTACTGGGCCGAGGCTGACATCAACGGGCGTGCGGTGCGCGTGCTGGTGGACACGGGCGCCACCGTGGTGGCCCTGACCCGCGATGACGCCCTGCGTCTGGGCTTCATGCTGGAATCCGAGGACTTCAACCACACGGTGATCACCGCCAACGGCGAGGGCCGCGCGGCGCGCATCGAGCTGGCCCATGTGGCGGTGGCCGGCGCGCGGGTGGAGCGGGTCCAGGCCCTGGTGGTGGAGCGGGGCCTGCCCGCCTCCCTGCTGGGCATGAGCTATCTGGGCCGGCTGTCGCGCATCGAGGCGACACCCCACGGCCTGACGCTCAGGCCTTAAAGCGCCTTCACGACCACCGAGATCGCGGTGGCCAGCAGATAGACCGCGAACGCCTTCTTCAGCACGGCCCGGTTCAGACGGTGAGCCAGGCGCGCGCCGATGGGCGCCGTCAGGGCGGTCAGCAGCCCCATGATCGCCGCCGCCGGAATATTGACGTAGCCCAGCGACAGCGGCGGCCGTCCCTCCGCCCCCCAGCCAAACACCGCGAACCCCAGCGCCGCCGCGGCGCCGATCGCCAGTCCAAAGCCCGAGGCGGTGGCCACCGCCTGATGGATCGGCCGTCCGCACAGCACCATGGTCATGCCCCCCAGACTGCCGCCGCCCACGCCCATCATGGCCGACAGCCCGCCGATCAGCGTGCCCACGCCGCGTCGGCCCCAGCCGGTGGGCAGGTCGGGCCTGAGGGTGATCCGCTCCGGCAGCAGGCCCATCTGCGCCGCCACCAGCAGCAGGCAGGCGCCGTAGACGATGGCCAGCCCCCCCATGGAGGTCACCCCCGCGACCGCCGCGCCCACAAGACCGCCGAACGCCACCCATGGCGTCCAGGTGCGCAGCACCGTCTCGTCCACCGCGCCGTGCGCCCGGTGTGTGGCCAGCGACTTCCAGGAGGTGGCGACGATGGTCAGCAGGGAGGTGCCGATGGCCACATGCAGATTGCTCTCGCCGCCCACGCCCAGCACCGAAAAGGCGTAGAACAGGGCCGGCACCAGCACCGTGCCGCCGCCGACGCCGAACAGGCCGCCGATCACCCCCGCCACGGCTCCGGCGCCGGCCAGGGCGGCCGCCATCAGCAGCAGGTCAGCCACCGGCAGGCCGTTCACGCGGCCTGTTCCGCACGGGCGTCCCGCTTCGCCTCGGCCTCGCGCACAGCCTCGACGGCCTGATCCACAACCTCCAGCCCGGCGCCCGGGCGGATCGACTCCACCGTAAGGATGCGGCGGAAGGCGCGCGCGCCCGGCCGCCCGTGCATCAGGCCCAGCATGTGCCGGGTCATGGCGGGCAGATGGACGCCCTCCTCCAGCCGCGCGCCCATGTAGGGCCGGTACCGCGCGATGGCCTCGAACGGGTCCACATCCGGCGTCTCCGCCCCGAACAGCCGCCGGTCGGCCTCTCCCAGCAGCGCTGGCTCGTGATAGGCCGCACGGCCCAGCATGACCCCGTCCAGCACGACGCCATGCTCGTCTGGGGCCAGGTGCGCCTCGGCAGCGTCCAGATCGGGCACGCCGCCGTTGATGACGATGGTCAGGTGCGGTCGCTCCCGCTTCAGCCGCCGGACGAGGCCGTAGTCCAGCGGCGGCACGTCCCGGTTCTCCTTGGGCGACAGCCCTTTCAGCCAGGCCTTGCGGGCATGGACGATGAAGGTGGTCACCCCCACGGCTGCGCTGGCGTCCACGGTGGCGAACAGACTTTCGACCGGATCCTGATCGTCCACGCCGATGCGGCATTTCACGGTGGCCGGACAGGTCACAGCCTCGCGGATCGCGGCCATGCAGTCGGCGACCAGTTGCGGCTCGCGCATCAGACACGCTCCGAAGCGGCCCGACTGCACCCGGTCCGACGGGCAGCCCACGTTCAGATTGATCTCGTCGTAGCCGAAGCCCTGGCCGATCCGCGCCGCCTCGGCCAGCTGATCCGGCTCGGACCCGCCCAGTTGCAGGGCCACGGGATGCTCTACCGGATCGAACCCCAGCAGGCGCTCGCGGTCGCCATGGATCACCGCCGGCGCCGTGACCATCTCGGTGTAAAGCAGGGCATGGCGGCTCAGGACGCGATGCAGCGCCCGACAGTGCCGGTCGGTCCAGTCCATCATCGGCGCGACGGAGAATCTGTGGGCGGGCGGCGTCACTTTGTTGAGGCGATCCTGCGGCGCTGGTGTGCGGAAGAGGCTTACATAACGGGAAACGTGGCCGTTTTCACGCCGTCCAGGCCCGATTGCCGCCTTAGTTGCATGGCCGCCCGAGACCGGGCTATCCTTTGGTTCTCCCACCTTCCCATTGATTCAACTCCACATTCGCGCGGGAAGTCGTGAACCTTTGTTTGCGTGTGACGGTTCTGTCTGAACCGAGTGGACAATCCGAAGGACAATACATGCGTCTCAAGCTCATCGCCGCCGTCTCCACAGCCGCTCTTTTCGCCGGGGCCGCCATGGCCCAGGAAGCCGACATGCACGCCGGCGCCGAGGCCCAGGCCCAGGCTCCGGCCGCCGCCGCTGCGGCGGGCGAGCCGACTGACGCTGAACTGGCCGCCTTCGCCGGCGCCATGGAACGGCTCCAGACGGTCGCCCAGCAGGTTCAGGGCGGCCAGCCGACCCCCGAGCAGCAGGCTGAAATGGCCGCCGCCGTCGAGGCTTCGGGTCTGGAGATCGACCGCTTCAACACCATCTCGCAAGCCATCTCGACGGACCCGGTGCTGCAGGCCCGCGTGGCCGTCGCGGCCACGCCCGCCTCGCCGGAAGGCTCCGTCGCCGCGGGCGTGACCGACGCCGAGGCTGCGCAGTTCGCCCGCGCCATGGGCGGCATTGCCCCGATCGCCCAGTCCCTGAACGGCGCGGCGCCCAGCGCCGAGCAGCAGGCCGAGATGGCCGCCGCCATCGAAGGCTCCGGCCTGACGCTGGATCGCTTCAACCAGATCTCCGGCGCCATCGGTCAGGACCAGCACCTGCAGGCCCGCGTGGGTCTGGCCGCCGCGCGCAACGGCCAGTAATCGCGGACATACCGTGATCAAGATCAACGGCGCTCCTTCGGGAGCGCCGTTTTTCGTTGAGCCTCAGGCCGGCGCGTCCTCATCCTCCAGCACGTCGGCGGTCTCCTCGCTGAGGGGCCTGGCCTCGCGCTTCGGCGGCACATAGGGCGCCGGCTGGGGCGTCACCGCATTGCCGCGCATCAGGGACCGGCCCGCCGTCAGGCCGCCGGTGATCTGGGCCTCGAAGCGCTGCTCGTCGCGCCGCCGCACATCGTCCAGGGTTTCGGTGACGCCCCGATCGTCCAGGCCCATGTCGGCGAGCACCCGGCCGCCGAACTTCAGGGCGGATTCAAAGGTCTCGCGCAGCTCATAGTCCACGCCCGCCTTGACCAGCCGCAGGGAATGCCCCCGATCGAAGGCGCGCACATACAGCCGCGTCAGGGGGAACTCCGCCTTCACAAGTTCGACGATGTGATCGGCGACCTCGGGCTTGTCCACGCACACCAGAACCGCCTCCGCTGTCGCCGCCCCCGACGCGTGCAGCACGTCCAGCCGCCCCCCGTCGCCGTAATAGACCTTGAAGCCGAAATTGCCCGCCGCCTGGATCATCTCCACGTCGTTCTCGATGATCGACACATCCACGTCGCG
>NZ_PNLV01000093.1 GCF_013823285.1 Brevundimonas sp.
CGGGTGAAGCCCACCAGCTTGAGCTCGGCGCCGAATTCCTTGCCCGAGTCCGCCACCAGCTGCTCGATGGTCTGGTCCGGGTTCATGACGAAGGGCTGCTTGGACAGCACCACTTCCTTCTGGAACTTGGCGATCTGGCCTTCCACGATCTTGGCGATCATGTTGTCCGGACGGCCGTCTTCCCTGGCCTTCTCGGTCAGCACCGCGCGCTCGCGCTCGATGGCGGCCGGGTCCAGGTCGTCGGTGTTCAGCGACAGCGGCGCGGTGGCGGCGATGTGCATGCCGATCTTGCGGCCCAGGTCGCGCAGGGCGGCCTTGTCCGCGGCGCCTTCCAGCGCCACCAGCACGCCGATGCGGCCCAGCGAGGGGGCCACGGCGTTGTGCACATAGGACGCGACCACGCCTTCGGACACCGAGTGACGGGCCACGCGGCGCACCTGCATGTTCTCGCCGATGGTGGCGATCAGGTTGGTCACCTCGTCCTGCACGGTCTTGCCGCCGGACAGGGTCGCGGCGTTGACGCCCTCGACGCCCTCGACGTCCAGCGCGGCTTCGGCGAAGGCCTTGGCGGCGTTCTGGAACAGCTCGTTGCGGGCCACGAAGTCGGTCTCGGCGTTGAACTCGATGACCGCGGCGGTCTCGCCCTTGCCGTCTTCACGGCTGGCGACGGCCACCAGGCCCTCGGCCGCGACGCGGTCGGACTTCTTGGCGGCCTTGGACAGGCCCTTGGTGCGCAGCCAGTCCATGGCGGCTTCCACGTCGCCGCCCGTCTCAACCAGCGCCTTCTTGCAATCCATCATGCCCGCGCCGGACTTTTCGCGAAGCTCCTTCACGAGGGCGGCAGTGATCTCGGCCATGGTCTCTCTCCTGAATTTCGTATGCGGGAACGGCCGGGCGTTACCCCGACCGTATGTCAGTTTCTCGTTCCACCGCCGCATCAGGCGTCGATGGGTCATCTTTTTCCGCTCATCCCCGCGAAAGCGGGGACCCGGTCCTGTCCAGCGTGACGCCGGTGTTTCAGGACCGGGAACCGTGATGGCTTACGCCGAGGCCTTCTCGGTCTCGACAGCGTCGTTGGCGTCCGAAGTCGCTTCCTTGGCGGCCTCGTCAGCCACAGCCGGAGCCTCTTCAGCCTTGGGCTCCTCAGCCTTGGCTTCTTCGGCCTTGGGTTCGGCCTTGGGCTCTTCAGCCTTGGCTTCCATCTCGGCGGCGACGCCTTCGGTTCCGGCCGGGGCGGCCTCTTCCTTGGCGGCCGGAGCCTTCTCACGCAGGGCCGGCTCCACCGGGTTCTCCATGGCGCCCAGGTCCACGCCCGAGGCGGCGGCGCCGGTGGCCAGGCCGTCCAGCACCGCGTCCGCGATCAGGTCGCAGTAGGTCTGGATGGCGCGGGCGGCGTCGTCATTGCCCGGGATCGGATAGGTGATGCCGTCGGGATCGCAGTTGGTGTCCAGGATCGCGATGATCGGGATGTTCAGCTTGCGGGCTTCCAGGATCGCGATCGCTTCCTTGTTGGTGTCGATCACGAACATGATGTCCGGCACGCCGCCCATGTCCTTGATGCCGCCCAGGGACAGCTCCAGCTTGTCGCGCTCGCGCTGCAGGGTCAGCAGCTCCTTCTTGTTGCGGCCGTCGCCGCCGCCTTCAAGAATGCCGTCCAGCTCGCGCAGGCGGGCGATGGAGCCCGACACGGTGCGCCAGTTGGTCAGGGTGCCGCCGAGCCAGCGGTTGTTCATGTAGTACTGGGCGCAGCGCTTGGCGGCCTGGGCCACCGGATCCGACGCCTGACGCTTGGTGCCCACGAACAGCACGCGGCCGCCCTTGGCCGCCACGTCGCGCACGGCCAGCAGGGCCTGGTGCATCAGCGGCATGGACTGCGACAGATCGATGATGTGGATGTTGGAGCGCGAGCCGAAGATGTAGCGCTCCATCTTCGGGTTCCACCGGTGCGTCTGGTGGCCGAAGTGCGCGCCGGCTTCAAGCAGGGTGCGCATGGAGAATTCAGGCAGAGCCATGATCGTTTTGTCCTTTTTCCGATCGAACCTAGCGTGGGCGGTTAAAGGCCAAAATGGCCCTCGGAACGGAGCAAACCGGGATGTCTCCCCGGAACGCGCCACGCCCACGTGCGAAGTGCGGGGGCATTTAGGGTGCTGGCCCCGGAAAAGCAAGGGGATGGGCCGGAGGGCGGTGGTCCCGGTCCGGATTTGGGCCCGACCCGCCCCCATCCATTGACGCCCCGGCGCGAAACCCGACCTTCGGTCAACGATCGCTCTGGCCCGAAGCGGCGCCGATTTCGGACCCCGGAAGTTCCGGGTCGTGCATTCCGCAAAAAACGAACGCCCGCTTCCGGATGAAGCGGGCGTTCAGCCGAACTAGACAGTGTCGGTCGAGGGTGGGCGGCGCGGCGTTCTGGGCCGCGGCGCGGCGGGAGACGGCGCAGTCTCCGTCCAGCGCTGTAGCATTCGGCCGGCCCACTCGCGTCCGCCCAGACCGAAAGCGAGCGCGGCGGCGACGGCCGCCGAGCCCAGGATCAGTCCGAAGGCCAGAACCACGATTTCATCGGCGATGCCCATGAAGCTCAGCCCCATGGCGACGGCCAGAGCGATGGTGGTCCACCGCACAAGCGTCGAGGCGAAGCGGTTGCCCTGCCCGGTCGCGCGCGCAGCCAGGCCTGCGAGAATGTCGGCCAGGATGACGCCGACCGTGATGATCACCGCGCCGAACAGGACACGGGCGGCCAGTTCGAGAATGCTCTCGATGATTCCGGCGGCCGCGCCGAAGTCCACGAGCCGCGCGGCCTCGATCGCCGAGAATGCGACGATGGCGAACAGGGCGATGCCCGCGACCACCCTGGACGGCGTCAGCGGCGCCGCCGTCAGGGCGGCGTCCTCCCCCGCAGACAGGGTCGACGTCGTCCGCGCACTGGCGGCGAAGGTGGTCAGACCGGACAGGCTGCGATCGAAGCCCGTGGCCGGCAGGATCCGCTCGATCAGCGAGGCGACCCAGCGACCGATGAACCACCCGATGGCCAGAACGATCGCCGCGGCCAGCACCCGGGGCAGGGCGGCCAGGACCATGGTCAGAACAGAAACGGCCGGTTGGGTGATCGTATCGACGCCCAGTTGCTCGAGGGCGGCGATCCCCACGGGGATGATGATCAGGACGAACACGAGGGTTCCGAGGGCCGGGGTCAGGCCCGTGGAACCTGTCGCTCGAGCGACGCCGGCCCGCTCCACCCAGCGCTCGGCGCCGGCGGCTGTCAGAGCCGCAATGGTCAATCGACGCGCCAGGGTCGCCAGAACGAAGCCGACAAAGAAGATGAGCGCAGCGCCCAGCAGGTTGGGCAGGAAGCCTGCCACGGAGTTCAGCAGCGTATTGAGAGGCGCCACCATGCCGCCGAGGTTCAGGACCCCCAGAGCCGCGACCACGCCGAACAACAGCACCAGCCAGAAGGCGACTTCGCCCAGGTCCGCACCAAAGGAATGGCGCGGCTCCCGGTCCGCATTGATGCGCCCGGCGCCCGGCGCACGGTCGATAAGGCGCGCCAGTCCCCACTTGATCGCCTTGCCCACCGCCCATGCCACCACGAGAATGAGAAGGGCGCCCAGAACTCTGGGCGTCCAGACTTCAATCAAGGCCTCCCAGCCGATGAACTCATAACGTGGGGTTTGCATGACCCGCCTCCCTGTCGGTTAAATGGACGTCCAGGGTGCAGCCCCCCGGTCAGGGTAGGGAACAAGACGCCTGACGCATGGTTCCGAGAAATCCGGCGCCGGGCCCGATGGATGAGGCTGGGTCTGACCAGGGGCGCCCGTGTCCCATGGGCGCACGGCTCAGGTCGACGTTCGGCCACGGAAGCGTCGCGTCGCGACGATCTTCAGCGTCCCGCCGCCTCGCCTCCGCCGCTCTTGGCCAGCGCCCCCGCTCCGATTTCGATGTCGCACTCGAAACCGCTGTCCAGGTATCTGACCTGCGCCCCGCCATGCAAGGTCGTGCGCGCGCTGTGGTCTATCAACCTGGAGCCGAACCCCTTGCGGCGCGGCGGCTCGGCCTTCGGTCCGCCTGTCTCCCTCCAGGTCAGCGCGAGGCTGTCCTCCCTGACCTCCCATTCCAGCCGCACGGCGCCGGCTGCGACGCTGAGGGCCCCGTACTTCGCGGCATTGGTCGCCAGTTCGTGCAGGATGAGGGTGAGCGCCAGCGCGGCGCCGGGAGGCAGGTTCGCGTCAGGGCCCGCCAGGGTGATGCGGTTCAGGTAGGGCTCCAGCGCCGCCTGCGCCACAACCTTGATCGGCGAGGCATCCCATGTTCGCCGCGTGAGCAGATCATTCGCTCTCGACAGGGCGAGGATGCGCTCGATGAAGTCGCCGACCCTGGGCTCGCTGGATCCTTGGAATGTGTGAATGGCCAGCGATTGAACGGTCGCCAGACTGTTCTTGGCCCTGTGGTTCAGCTCGTTGATGAGCAGCACCTGCTCCTGATCATGCCGATCTATGGCGGCCTGCCGGGCCAGCAGGGTCGCCGAAGCCGACCGGAGGGCGGCATGCACCGCCTCGAACTCCGAGAAACGCAGCCGCTCCTCCTGCGCCACATCGCCGCGCGACACGGCGGCGGCGGCGCGGGAGAGAGCACCGGCGTCGCTGCCCAGCGCCCGCGATGTTCCCCAGGCGAGGACCGCCCCGCCGACGGCGAGCGCCAGCGCCACCAGGGACAGGCCGGCGGCGCCGTGCAAGGCAGTGGCGTAGACCTCGCTTCTCGGCACGCCCACCACGAAGGTCCAGCCCGTGGTCGACGAACGGCTGAACGCCGACAAGGTCCGGGTCCCGTCCAGGGTTCTGGTCCGGGCGACGCCCTCCCGCTTTTCCTGCATGGCGCGCAGGAAGTCCGGGGTCGGCTTGCGTCCACGGAACACATCGGCTTCGCGGGAGCGGGCGACAAGCGCCTGGTTGCGATCGATGATGGAGCCTGTCCAGCTCGCTTCGAGCTGCTGGTCGGCGAAGAGAATCTGCAAGGCCTCGGGCGACTGCATGTAAGACAGAACCATGGTCTCGCCGCCCACCTGGACGAGTCGATCAATGGCGATGACCTGCTGACGACTGACGGGCCCGTTGAACAGGTCCGAGAGTCGGGGTTCGTGGGTCAGATCGTCGGGCCAGGGACGCGCCGGCAACCGCGTTCCGAGCGGAACGTCCGGCCGTCGGGAATTATAGACCTGTCCCTGACCGTCTCTCAGGGAAACCCAGGCGGCGCCGCCGTCCACCGAAGCGGACGCCTGCTCCATGAAGCTTTGCAGCTGGCCCTCGGCGAGGGCTGGTGACGCCGCCAGGGTCTGCAGGACGGCTTCCCCCTGCAGCATGTGCCGATCCAGCGCCAGGGACAGGGCGCGGGTGGTGGCCACCAGCTGATTCTCGTAGGTCCGCTGTGTCTCGGCGAAGAGGACGGCGGCCAGGATTCCCATGGCGATGACCGCTGGCACGACCAGGCCCAGGAACATCACCAGAAGCGCGCGCCGGGCTGTCCGGGGACCGCCGACCGCCGCCCTCAGGGTGTCCAGTGTTCTGCTCACGGCTCACGCCCCCGATACCGACCTTTATGGCGCAGCCGCACGGCGCGATTCAGCCTGTGTCGAGGGAACACAGCTGAGCCGGTTGCAGAGGCCCCGCGCCGCACTATCGAAAGATGTGGGGGCCGCGTCAATCTGCGTAAGGCGGCCGTCGCCGCGCCTGGGTCGCCCTACTCCGCCCCGCCGCGGATCACCCCGACCACCGCCTCGGCGTCGTCATTGGGCACGGCGAAGCTCAGCACATACTGCGCCACCTTCCAGCCGTCGTCGGTCAGCCGCAGCACCCCCGACCCGCGCAGCACGCCATAGGACGCATGCGCCAGCACCTCGTCGAACCAGGCCACGCAGCGGCAGTCGATGTCCGCGATCGTCACCGTCCGCGCCGTCGCCTCATAGGTCCAGCCGCGCCCCTGCGAAAAGTGCGGCGCCGCATAGGCCCGGAATTCCTCCAGGCTCCACCGCTCCGCCGCATCCGTGCCGATGAACCGCGCATCCGGCGTGTACAGGGCGAAATAGGCGGCCCCGTCCGCCGCCGACGCCGCCCCATGCAGCCGGTCCAGCACCGCCCCCACAGCCTCCTCATCAGACTGCCCCCAGGCCGGCGCGGCGCTCATCAGCACCGCCGCGGCGGCGATCACCATCCTCATGCCCATCTCTCCCTCAGCTCGGCGCGATCCGCTCCGGCAGCGGCGCCCCGATCACCTCGGCCACCGCCCACTGGGTCGCCATGAACAGGGCGTCCCTCTGGTGGTAGTAGTTCGACAGCGCCACCACCGTCACATCCTGCGCCGGATGATAGGTCACCAGCGCCCGGAACCCGGCCCAGCTGCCGGTGTGATAGATCTGCCCGGCCAGGAACCCCGGCTCCATCCGCGCGCCCAGGTCCGCCATGTACAGCCCGTATCCCCAGCCCCGCGGCGGCCGTCCCCGCGGGCCCTCGTCATCGGGCGGATTGTGCGGCGTGATCATGCGGCGATAGCTCTCCGCCGACAGCAGCCGCCCCCCGTGCAGCGCCCGGGTCCACACCATCAGGTCATCCGCCGTCGAATACAGCCCGCCCGACGCATAGACGATGGACGCATTGGACTCCGGCTGCGGCGTCCGACCGCCCGCCAGCCAGGCATAGCCCATGGCCGTCTCCACCGAGCCGTCGTCGAACCCGGTGCCGTCCATGCCCAGCGGGTCGAAGAACTCGACCCGCAGCCAGTCGTGATAGTCTTGTCCCGTGGCCGCCTCGAGGATCGCGCCCGCCAGATTATAGCCCGCGTTGGAGTATCGGATGCGCGTCCCCGGCTCGAAGCTGAGGCGGTACTCCGCCGACGCCGCCGTCAGCTGCTCCGGCGTCTGGTGCGTCCGCCGCATCTCGCCCCAGCCCGGCCGCTGCATCAGGTCCGGAATGCCCGAGGTGTGGCTCAGCAGATGGTGGATGCGCACCGGCGCCCAGGCGTCCGGGCACGGCTGGATCCACCGGCACACCGGATCGTCCACGCTCAGCACCCCCTGGTCCTGCAGCCGCAGGATCGCCGCCGCCGTGAACTGTTTCGACACCGAGGCGATGCGGAATTTCGTATCCAGCGCCATGGCCTCGTCCCGCTCATGGCTGGCCGTGCCGTACACCTTGCGGAACAGCACCTCGTCCCCCCGCGCCACCAGCACCGCCCCGCTGAACCCGCCCGTCACCGGCAGGGCCTCGATCCGCGCCGACAACTGCGGCAGCCGATCCACCACCACCGGCTCGGCCCGCGCCAGGGCGACCGGAACCGCCGCCTCCGCCTCATCCACCCGCCCCTGCCGCTCACAGGCCGACAGGGCGGGTGACAGGAAAACAAGGCCGGAAATCAGAACTCTAAACACGCACACATCCATACAAGGGGGGAGAGTCGGTGCACCTTACTCTGCCTTTTCCTTAGGAGGGAGCAGGCGCGCTTCGCAGGCTTGATATGAGTTTGCGTGCTGTTGACGACGGACTGAAGGGTTAGGCACGAGCGCGACGTAAAACTCAGACATTGAGCCGGGTTCTCGCAATGACCTCAAAACGATCCAGAGCACCTGCCAGAGCCGAGGCTGCAGTGTTTAGCCCTTTGGCTTCCTGATGTTCTTGATGGGTAACGTCCTCCCCACGACTAGTTCTCACTGTCTGAAAATCGACATTTCCGCGCATAGGTGCGGTATCGCGCACAATCAAAAAATAGAAATCACTGAGCAAGCTTCTTACCTTAAGCCATTCCGTATTCAGCTTTTTGTCGAGAAAATTGTACCTCGGACCATCCCAGTCAGCGTAGACGCGTCGCGAGCCGGCCAAGCGATTGGGGAGAAACTCATTCAAGAAATCGTGCTGACGAAGGAACTGACGCTCATCATGAGTAATGGTGGCTTCGATATCACCGAATAGTCGCACGTCGCTCGGATGGGATTTTGGTACTGCGGCCCTAAGCGTCGAGAGTATCCACACGCCAAAAGCAGCGACAAACGCTGAAAGCGCGGCCCAATCTGGCGTCCAACCAAGCCCAGGTCTCAGTAGGATCGCGAGAGCGGCGAAGGCACCCATGCCTGACACAAACTGGACACGCCAATCTTCGACCCATCCCAGAAACCGTCGCATTTCACCCTCCGCGTGCGCTTTAAGCCGCGCCAGTATGCCTACTGAGACTGATTTCTCCCACACAGCCGCCACAGAGCATCGGCACCCGTCCACAGAGCCTAGAGCACTTTAGGAACTCCGGTATTGGCGTGGGTCGGACGGATCGAGCTGAATACCGACTGCAACCATACGAACACCGCCAGTGGCAGCGCTATGAAGTTCGCAGATGAAGGGCTGCGTCTCTTTGGCAGTGAGGACGAAATGCACGCTCAACAGGTCCACAAACTTGCGCTGGAGGAGGCGCACGTCTTTGTGCTTCGGATCAATGTCTGTGCGCTCCCGCATCTTGTTGACGGTGCCCCAATGAAGCACGTCCCCTGTCCGGCCCCATATTCGCCTCAAGTCGCTAGCAGTCATAACGGGCGGCTGTACGGGCTCCACTTCCTTATGGCCGGGACTTACTTCCCGCACCCGCTCAATGGCGCGCGGGAAAAAGCCCGGCTCATATCCCTCTATGTCTTTGAGTATCCGGTCTGCATTATAATCCTTGCGGAGCTTTTTGACCTGCGTCGCGGGAAGCTGGTCATGCAGTACCACGCAACCTAGCGCAACTAGCTCCGCGATCATGCGGAGTTGCAGGTAGCAGAACTCCCTAACAAGGCGCGGAGGCATCAGACCCGGTTCGACCAGAATGTTATTGATCGCATCGTTTCGGACGCGAACGTCCAGCATGAGCGCGCAATAGTCCTTAGTCAGTTGATTGAGGCGCTTGTCCATCCCTTCAGTCTTAGGTTGCCAGTTATCGGGCGACCAGCAAAACGGTAGCGACGCCCGTTCCGAACCTCGAAATGAGCGCGCGCCCAACCACCCCTTAAATCCTCCCAATTTCCGGCGCCAATCCCTTGCAAAACAACGCCGCGCCCTCAAAATCCGGCCTTTTTCACCGCCGGGCTCGTGGGCGCCTCACACTGTCCGGCATGGACATCAAATTCAGATACCTCCCCGACAGCCCGCCCGTCTTTGACACCGCAAAGGCCCGCGCCCGCTTCGCCGCCGCAAAGGCCGACTATCTGGCCGGGGGCGGCGGGCCCGAGGTGTGCGAGCGTCACGGCGTCAGCCTGCGCACCTTCCGCTGGCGCGCCAAGAAGGAGGGCTGGCGCCGCGCCGACCAGCCCGCCCCCTCTCTCGCCCCCGACCCGGCGCCCGCACCGCCGTCACAGGACGACCCCCTTGTCATCCCCGAGGCGCCGC
>NZ_PNLV01000094.1 GCF_013823285.1 Brevundimonas sp.
GAACATAGAACATTCCCGGAACATCACTTCTGGGGATAAGGCATGACGCGTCTGGTTCGGGAATCGCTGTCTCTGGCATCGTGCGCAGGGGTCGTCTGGGTGGTCTGGCAGGTCGCTTTTCTGGTGACGTGACGCCGCCCCGGCCCATGAGTTTCGGAGCAAGGCGTGGCGCACGAGGCCGGTAGCGGGTTCATTCATCTTCGGGTCAAGTCGGCCTATTCGCTGCTGGAAGGCGCGATCAAGGCGGGCAAGGTGGGCCAGCTGGCGGCCGGGCAGGGCATGCCCGCCGTGGGCGTCGCGGACCGGGCCAATCTGTTCGGGGCCCTGGAGTTCAGCCAGGCGGCCCGCGACGCCGGGGTTCAGCCCATCATCGCCTGCGCCCTGCCGGTGCTGGAGATCGGCGGGCGGATGAGCCAGCGCTGGGCCAAAACGCCCACGGTTGTCCTGATCGCCCAGAACGAGGCCGGCTGGCTGAACCTGTGCGCCCTGTCGTCCGCGGCCTATCTGGGCTCGATGGAACTTGCCGAGCCGGGCGTGCCGTGGTCGCTGGTTGAGCAGCATGCCGAGGGGCTGATCCTGCTGTCCGGCGGGCCGGACGGGCCGGTGGACTGTCTGTTCGCGGGCGGCAAGACAGCCGAGGCGCGGGCGGCGCTGGACGCCATGAAGGCGGCCTTCGGCGACCGCTTCTACGTGGAGCTGCAGCGCCACGGTCTGGACGCCGAAAAGGCCGCCGAGCCGGGGCTGGTGCGCTGGGCCTATGACAGCGACGCGCCGCTGGTGGCCACCAACGACGTTCACTACGCCGAGGCGCGGCAGGCCAAGTCCCACGACGCCCTGATGTGCATCGCCGATGGCGCCTTCATCGGCCAGGACGACCGCCGACGGGTGACCGGCCAGCACTGGTTCAAGCCCGCCGCCGACATGCGGGCCCTGTTCGCCGACTTGCCCGAGGCCTGCGACAACACCATCGAGATCGCCCGCCGCTGCGCCTTCATGGTGCAGACGCGCGCGCCCATCCTGCCCCGGTTCGACACCGGCGCGGGACGCAACGAGGCCGACGAACTGGCCCACCAGGCGCGCGAGGGCCTGAAGGCGAGACTGGACGGGCTGACGCTGGCGGCCCCGGAAGCGGACTATTGGGCCCGGCTGGACTGGGAGGTGTCCATCATCCAGCAGATGGGCTTCCCCGGCTATTTCCTGATCGTGTCGGACTTCATCAAGTGGGCCAAGGCGCACGGCATTCCCGTGGGCCCGGGTCGGGGCTCGGGCGCCGGGTCGCTGGTGGCGTGGTCCCTGACCATCACCGATCTGGATCCCATCCGGTTCGGCCTGCTGTTCGAGCGGTTCCTGAACCCCGAACGGGTGTCCATGCCCGACTTCGACATCGACTTCTGTCAGGAGCGGCGCGAGGAGGTCATCACCTACGTCCAGCAGCACTACGGCGCCGACCGGGTGGCCCAGATCATCACCTTCGGCACCCTGCAGGCGCGCGCCGTGCTGCGCGACGTGGGCCGGGTGCTGCAGATGCCGCTGGGGCAGGTGGACCGGCTGGCCAAGATGGTGCCGGCGAATCCCGCCAATCCGGTGACCCTGGCCCAGGCCATCGAGATCGAGCCGCGCCTGAAGGAGGCCCGCGCCGCCGAGGCGTCGGTGCGCCACCTGCTGGATACGGCGCTGGAGCTGGAGGGGCTGTACCGCAACGCCTCGACCCACGCGGCGGGCGTGGTTATCGGG
This sequence comes from Brevundimonas sp., assembly GCF_013823285.1. GTDB lineage: Bacteria > Pseudomonadota > Alphaproteobacteria > Caulobacterales > Caulobacteraceae > Brevundimonas. Next base: position 1,735 of record NZ_PNLV01000094.1, read on the forward strand.
GACCGGCCGCTGACCCAGCTGGTGCCCCTATATCAGGATCCGCGGTCGGACATTCCCGCCACCCAGTTCAACATGAAGTGGGTGGAGCCGGCGGGTCTGGTGAAGTTCGACTTCCTGGGTCTGAAGACCCTGACGGTGCTGGACCGGGCGCGGGGCTACCTTGAACGGCGGGGCGCGGCGCCGGACTGGAGCCGTCTGCCGCTGGACGATGCGCGCACCTATGAGTTGATGGCCTCGGGCCAGACGGTGGGGGTGTTCCAGCTGGAATCCCAGGGCATGCGCGACACCCTGCGCAAGATGCGCTGCGGCTCCATCGAGGAGATCACGGCCCTGATCTCGCTGTATCGGCCCGGGCCGATGGAGATGATCGACACCTATATCGACCGCAAATTCGGGCGGGCCGAGGTGGACTATCTGCATCCCAGCCTGAAGGAGACCCTGTCCGAGACCTACGGCGTCATCATCTACCAGGAGCAGGTGATGAAGATCGCCCAGATTCTGGCCGGATACAGCTTGGGCGAGGCCGATCTGCTGCGCCGCGCCATGGGCAAGAAGAAGAAGGAGGAGATGGACTTCCAGCGGGCGCGTTTCGCCAAGGGCGCGTCGGAAAAGGGAGTGCCGGAAGAGCAGTCCGGCGGCATCTTCGATCTGGTGGCCAAGTTCGCCGGTTACGGCTTCAACAAGTCCCACGCCGCCGCCTACGCCATGATCTCGTTCCAGACCGGCTGGCTGAAGGCCAACCACCCTGTGGAGTTCTTCGCCGCCTCCATGAGCCTGGATATCTCGAACACCGACAAGCTGGCGGTCTTCTATCAGGACGCGCGGCGCTTCGAGGTGCCGATCCGCTCGCCGGACATCAACGCCTCCTCGGCGGATTTCGACGTGGCCTTCGATGACGAGGGCAAGGGGGCGGTGCTCTATGCGCTCGGCGCTATCCGCAATGTGGGGCTGGAAGCCATGCGCCATGTGCAGGCCGTGCGGGAGGAGGGCGGGCCGTTCGCCGACATCTTCGACTTCCTCGAGCGGGTCGACCCACGCAGCGTCAACAAGCGGGCGCTGGAGAACCTCGCCCGGTCCGGCGCCTTTGACAGCATCCATCCGAACCGGCGTCAGCTGTTCGATCAGGCCGACAAGCTGATGGCCTATTGCCAGAGCGTGGCCGCCGAGCGGGCCTCGGCGCAGGTCAGCCTGTTCGGCGGCGATCAGGCGGGCGCCTCCCGGCCACGTCTGGCGGCGGTGGAGCCGTGGGTGGGGCCGGAGAAGCTGGACGAAGAGCTGTCGGCCGTCGGTTTCTACCTGTCCGGCCACCCGCTGGAGGACATGGCCGAGGTGCTGAAGCGCCGCAAACGGGTGACCTTTGTGGCCGAAGCCCTGGGTCTGGCCGAGGCGGGGCATGAGGCGTTCAACATGGCGGGGGTGGTGCGGCGTCGTCAGGAGCGGGCCAGCGCACGGACGGGGGAGAAATTCGCCTTCGTCACCTTCTCGGATCCGACCGGCGAATTCGAATGCCTGTTCCCGCCCGAACAGCTGCGCGCCTGCCGCGAGGTGCTGGAGCCCGGCGCCGCGGTGCTGGTGCGGGTGCGGGCCAAGGCGGCGGACGGGGAGGTGCGCTTCTTCGGAGACTCCGCCAGCCCCATCGATACAGCCATGGAGCAGGCGGTCGTGGGCCTGCGCATCCACGTGTCGCCGCGCGCCGCCGAGCTGGAGGCCCTGCGGTCGCGGCTGGACCGCGCGGTCAGCGAGCGGGGCGGGGAGGTGGTGCTGGTCGCGTCGCTGGAAGGCCGCACCGAGGTGGATGTGAAGCTGCCCGGCCGCTACCGGCTGGACGCCTCCCTGCGCGGGGCGCTGAAGTCGGCGCCGGGCGTGGTGATGCTGGAGGATGCGTAGGGCATCGCGGGCGCTTTTAAATGCGCGTCATTCCCGGGCTTGTCCCGGGAATCCATACGCGTGGAACGTCGAAGGTCGTTCTGCCCCGTCTGAGTCTATGGATCGCCGGGACAAGCCCGGCGATGACGGGTTTCAGGCTCAATAGACCTTAGTGATACCGCCGCATGAGGCCGACCAGCTTGCCCTGGACCTCGACCTGGTCGGGTCCGAAGATGCGGGTCTCGTAGGCGCGGTTGGCAGGCTCCAGGGCGATGGAGGCGCCTTTCTTTCTCAGGCGCTTGAGGGTGGCTTCCTCGCCTTCCACCAGAGCCACGACGATCTCGCCGGAGCTGGCCGTGTCGACGCGCTTGATGACCACCATGTCGCCGTCGAGGATGCCGGCCTCGATCATGGAGTCGCCCTCGATCTCCAGCACATAGTGTTCGCCGGCGCCCAGCATGCTCTCGGGCACCATGAGGCGGTCGCGCTCATGCTGGATGGCGGCGATGGGCGTACCGGCGGCGATCTTGCCCAGCAAAGGCAGCTCACGGGCGTCGTTGGCGGGCTGGATGGCGGCGGGGCGGCCGGCGCCCTCGATGACCTGGGGCGTGAAGGCGGCGCGGCCGCGTGAGGGCGCCGAGGCGGTGGCTTGTTCCGGCATCTTGAGCACTTCCAGCGCCCGGGCGCGGTGGGCCAGACGGCGGATGAAGCCCCGCTCCTCCAGCGCCGTGATCAGGCGGTGAATGCCCGACTTCGACGCCAGATCCAGCGCCTCCTTCATCTCGTCGAACGAGGGCGAGACGCCCGTCTCCTTGATGCGTTCATGGATGAACATCAGGAGTTCGTGCTGCTTGCGCGTGAGCATCGGCCATCTTCCCCGCAGGCCTCTTCCGGGAATCACTCCGGGAACAAGCCGTGAACTGATGTCGATGTTCTGTAAGTGTTCTTCGTTAATGTCAACTTACCGACAGCAACGCTTTCGTCGCCGCCGTGACGTCGTCCTGGCGCATCAGGCTCTCGCCAACGAGGATGGCGCGGGCCCGGGCGTGCGCCACGCGGGCCACGTCGGCAGGTGTGAAGATGCCGCTCTCCGCCACCAGCAGGGCGTTTGACGGGCGCAGCAAAGCCAGACGCTCGGTCGTTTCCAGATCCACCTCGAAGGTCCGCAACGAACGATTGTTGATGCCCACCAGATCAGCCTTCAGCCCGCAGGCGCGCGCCATTTCGGCCTCGTCATGGGTCTCGACCAGGGCGTCCATGCCGAATCGCGCCGCCTCGGCCATCAGTTCGGCGGCGAGGACGTCGTCGATCATGGCCAGGATGACGAGGATGCAGTCGGCGCCCAGCGCCCGGCTCTCGGCCACCTGCCACGGATCCACCAGAAAGTCCTTGCGCAGACAGGGCAGGGCGGTGGCCTCGCGAGCAGCGCTCAGATAGGCGTCGTCGCCCTGAAAGCTGGGACCGTCGGTCAGCACTGACAGACACGCCGCGCCGCCGTCTTCGTAAGCTCTCGCAAGCGCGGGCGGATCGAAGTCGGGCCGGATAAGGCCCTTGGAGGGACTGGCCTTCTTGATCTCGGCGATCAGGGCCGGGCGGTCGGGCGTGGCCTTGTCCTCCAGCGCCTGACGAAAGCCCCGCGGGGGCGAGGCGGCGGCGGCCAGCGCGTCGATCTCCGCTTGCGAGCGGGCGGCCTTGCGCGCCGCCACGTCCTCGCGCTTGTAGGCGGCGATGCGGCTCAGAACGTCGGTCACGCGGCGACCTCTTCCTCATTGGTGATGCGCACAAGCGCGTCCAGCGCGGCGCGGGCGCGTCCGTCGTCGATGGCGGCGGCGGCCAGGGCCGCGCCCTGCGCCAGATCGTCGGCCCGGTCGCTGACCACCAGGGCGGCGGCGGCGTTCAGCAGTACGATGTCGCGATAGGGACCGGCGGCGCCGTCCAGCAGGGCGGTCAGGGCGCGGGCGTTGTGGGGGCCGTCGCCGCCCATCAGGTCTTCGATGGTCGCCTCGGGCAGGCCGGCGTCGGCGGCGGTGACGGTAAAGCGGCGCACGGCCCCGCCCCGCCACTCCGCGATCTCGGTGGGCCCCGTGGTGGTCAGCTCGTCCAGGCCCTGGCCGTGCACGGTCCAGGCGCGTACGGCGCCCAGACGGCCCAGCACCTCGGCCAGCGGCTCGAGCAGGCGCGGATCATAGACGCCCATCACCTGCCGCTTTGCGCTCGCCGGATTGGAAAGCGGACCCAACAGGTTGAAAACCGTGCGGAAGCCGATGTCGGCGCGGACCGGCGCCACGTGCTTCATGGCGCTGTGATGCGCGGGGGCGAACAGGAAGGCGATGCCGGCCTCGTCCAGGGCGCGGCGCTGCCGGGCGGGGGAGGCGGTCAGATTCACGCCCAGTGCGGCCAGCACGTCGGACGACCCGGATTTCGAGCTGACGGCCCGATTGCCGTGCTTGGCCACCTTCAGCCCCGCGCCCGCCAGCACCAGGGCCGAGGCGGTGGAGATGTTGAAGGTGTGCAGGCCCGATCCGCCGGTGCCGCAGGTGTCGATCACCTCATAGGGCAGGTCCAGCTTCAGGGCGGCGGCGCGCATTTCCGTGGCGAAGGCGGCGATCTCCTCCACCGTTTCGCCGCGCAGACGCAGGGCGGTGACGGCGGCGGCCATCTGTGCGGGGGTGGGCTCGCCGCGCAGGCAGGCGGCGAAGAAAGTGTGCGCCTCGTCGGCGGTCAGGGCGCGGCCGTCGGCCAGCTTGGACAGGATGGGCTTGAAGGCGTCCGACATGGCTCAGGCGGCGGCCAGACGGCGCACGCCGGCGATGTCGAGGAAGTTGGCCAGCAGGTCATGGCCGCGCTCGGTGGCGATGGATTCGGGGTGGAACTGGACCCCGTGGATGGGGCGCGTGCGGTGCGCCAGCCCCATGATCTCGCCGTCGGCGGTCCAGGCGGTGACCTCCAGTACGGCGGGCAGGCTTTCGCGCTCCACGGCCAGGCTGTGATAGCGGGTGGCGGTGAACGGATCGGGCAGGCCCCGGAACACGCTCTTGCCCTCGTGGCGGATGGGTGAGGTCTTGCCGTGCATCAGCGCCTTGGCCCGGATGACCTTGCCGCCGAACGCCTGGCCCATGGCCTGATGGCCCAGGCAGACGCCGAAAATGGGGAGGCTGTCGGGGGCTTTCGCCAGCACGTCGAGGCAGATGCCCGCCTGATCCGGCGCGCAAGGCCCGGGGGACAGAAGCACCGCATCGGGGTTCAGCGCCAGCGCTTCGTCGGCGCTCATGTCATCATTGCGGATGACGTGCGTGGGCGCGCCCAGTTCCGCCAGATAGTGGACCAGGTTGTAGGTGAAGCTGTCGTAGTTATCGACGACCAGGATCATGATCCGGCTGTTCTAGGCCGCTCAGGCCAGCGCGCCAAGAACAATGCTCCTGTCCCGGAAAGGGAAAGCTAACGGGTGTGTCCTAGCCTCGCCGGGCAACAATCGGAGAGGGGCCATGACCGAGGCCGACGCCATCCAACGTGCGCGTGACCTGCTGGGACCGCCTCCGGCCAGCGATCCGACCATGGGCGCGCTGGGCGCGGCCCTGCTGGCGGCCGTGTCCGCCCTTCTGATGGCGGGCGCGGTGATCGTGGGGCCCGGGTTCGAAGTGGATCCGTCGTCACCGGGCGTGATGCGCGATTTTGACTGAGTCTGGCCCGGCGCTTGCTGGAGCCGCGCCATGCGCACCATTCTGACACTCTCCGCCGTCGTCGTTCTGGCCGCCGCCTGCGCGCCCAGACCGCACCCTTATCCGGTCGCCGAGGCGCCGTATCTGTTGCACGTGCCCGCGCCGGGGACGGATTACCGCTATCGCAGCGGTCCGCAGGGCTTCGGCCGCACCGGACCGGTCTATGCGCCCGGACCCTACGGGCCGGGACCCGCCCATGGCGGGCACGGACAGGCCTATCAGGGGCCTGCGCCTCAGGGGCCGCCGCCGGGCTATGGCGGCTACGGTTATGGGTATGAAGCCTATGGCGAAGCGCCGCGCGTCCAAGGGTATTCGGACGGCTATTCGTGGGGCGATCGCCGCCATTCCGTGCGCGGCGGGTCCAGCTATGAAAGCCGCGAGATGATGACCGAGGAAACCTATGTCACAGGCGGGGTGATCGTGGAGCGCGAGAGGCCGCGCGCGCCCCACCGGCCCGACCCTGCGCCTTATCGGGACACGTCAGGATACACGTCCTATCCCGGTCCTTATGCCGAATCGTCGCGGTTTGAGCCGCGCAGGGCCGAGCCTTCGCCGTACGCGGCGCCGCCTGCCGGACCGCCGCCTGTTCGGCAGCCGCAACCGCAGCAGCCCTATCCAGACGCGGGCCCTGAGCCGTTCTACTGATCAGCCGAACCGCCAGGCTTCCTCGGCGGCGGCCTTGAGGGCGCGGGACTTGTGCAGGGTCTCCTCGTATTCGGCCTTGGGGTCGCTGTCGGCCACCACGCCGGCGCCCGCCTGAACATGCATCATGCCGTCCTTGAACAGGGCGGTGCGCAGGACGATGCACGCGTCGATTTCGCCGCCTGACGAGATGTAGCCCGCCGCACCCGCATAGCCGACCCCGCGCTTGACCGGCTCCAGTTCGTCGATGATCTCCATGGCCCGCACCTTGGGCGCGCCGGACAGGGTGCCGGCGGGCAGGGCCGCCAGCAGGATGTCCACCGGATGCAGGTCCGGCCGGGCCTTGCCCGTGACGTTGGACACCAGATGCATGACGTGGCTGTAGCGCTCCACGAAGAAGCTCTTCGTCACCTTGACCGAGGCCGGTTCGGCAACCCGGCCCACGTCGTTGCGGCCCAGATCCACCAGCATCAGATGCTCGGCCCGCTCCTTGGGATCGGCCAGAAGCTCGGCCTCCAGCGCCTGATCTTCTTCCGGCGTCTTGCCGCGCGGGCGGGTGCCGGCGAGAGGGCGGATGGTCAGTTCGCCGTCGCGCAAACGGACCAGAATCTCGGGGCTCGAGCCCGCCAGCTGGAAGTCGCCGAAGTTCATGTGGAACAGGAAGGGCGACGGGTTGGTGCGGCGCAGGGAGCGGTAGAAGGCGAAAGACTCTCCGGCGAACGGCGCACTGAACCGCTGGCTGGGCACCACCTGGAAGATGTCGCCCGCCGCGATGTAGTCCTTGGCCCGGCCGACGATGGCCGCGAAACCGGCTTCAGTCTCCGAGGCCTGAAAGACGACGGGGTCCGGCGCGCCGGGGGCGGGGCGAGGCGTGGGCTGGTTCAGGCGCTCCACCACAGCATCCAGCCGGGCCAGGGCGGCGCCGTAGGCGGTCGCGCCGTCGCTCCCGTCCTGCCAGGCGG
>NZ_PNLV01000095.1 GCF_013823285.1 Brevundimonas sp.
CCCTATTTGGTGGAGGTGAACGCCGGCGAGCCCTCGGGCCGTGACCGCTTCAAGGAGTTCATCCGCTCCACCGGCCCCACGGTCGGTCACAGCCGCCCCGACATCGAAGGGGCCGCCTGATGTACCGCTATGACGAGTTCGACCATGCCCTGGTCAAGGAACGCATCGCCGAGTTCACCGATCAGGTCCGCCGCCGCGTGGACGGCCGCCTGACTGAGGACCAGTTCAAGCCCCTGCGCCTGATGAACGGGGTCTATCTGCAGCTGCACGCCTACATGCTGCGGGTGGCGGTGCCCTACGGCACCATGAACAGCGCCCAGCTGAAGAAGCTGGGCCACATCGCGCGGGTGTATGACAAGGGCTACGGCCACTTCACCACCCGCACCAACATCCAGTACAACTGGCCCGCCCTGTCGGACCTGCCCGCCATCCTGACCGAGCTGGCCGAGGTCGAGATGCACGCCATCCAGACCTCCGGCAACTGCATCCGCAACGTCACCACCGACGTCTTCGCCGGGGCCACGGACGAGGAGATCGAGGACCCGCGTCCCTGGTGCGAGATCATCCGGCAATGGTCGACCATCCACCCGGAATTCTCGTTCCTGCCGCGCAAGTTCAAGATCGCGGTCATCGCGTCCGAAACCGACCGCGCCGCCATCCGGACCCACGATGTGGGGCTGCAGATCGTGCGGGGACAGGACGGGGAGACCGCCTTCCGCGTCTTCGTCGGCGGCGGGCAGGGGCGCCTGCCCCACATCGCCCAGGAGATCGCCCCCGCCGTGCCGGGGCGCGAACTGCTGGCCTATCTGACCGCCATCCTGCGCGCCTACAACCTGCTGGGTCGGCGCGACAACATCCATAAGGCGCGCATCAAGATCCTGGTGGCGGTCCTCGGCATCGACGCCTTCCGCGAGGAGGTGGAGCGCCAGTTCGAGACCCTGCGCCGCGAGGACCTGCGCATTCCGGACGACGAACTGGCCCGCATCCAGACCTATTTCGCGCCCCCGCCGTTCGAGACCCTGCCCCAGCACTCCGGCCCGTTCGACCGGGCCCTGCTGGCGGATCCCGACTTCGCCCGCTGGAGCCGCAACAATGTCCGCCGCCACCGCGCGCCGGGCTACGCCAGCGCCATCATCTCGCTCAAGCCGGTGGGCGGGGTGCCCGGCGACATGACGGCGGACCAGATGGACGTGGTCGCCGAGCTGGCCCGCCGCTTCTCCTTCGACGAGGTGCGCGCGGCCTATGAGCAGAACCTGGTGCTGCCCCATGTGAAGCTGGACGATCTGCCCGAGGTCTGGCGCATCCTGCACGCCCACGGTCTGGCCACGGCCAACGCCGATCTGGTCACCGACGTCATCGCCTGCCCGGGGCTGGACTACTGCAGCCTGGCCAACGCCCGCTCCATCCCGGTGGCGCAGGCCCTGTCGAAGCGGCTGGCGGATCTGGACTTTCAGGAGAAGCTGGGCCCGATCCGCGTCAACATGAGCGGCTGCATCAACGCCTGCGGCCACCACCATGTGGGCCACATCGGGGTGCTGGGCGTCGACCGGAAGGGTGAGGAATTCTACCAGATCACGGTCGGCGGCTCGCCCGACGAACAGGCGGCCCTGGGCGAGATCGTGGGCAAGAGCCTGCCCGCCGAGGAGGTGGCCCCGGCCATCGAGCGCGCCCTGAACCGCTATCTGGCCATCCGCCATGACGGCGAACGCTTCATCGACACCGTGCGCCGCACCGGCGCCGACCCCTTCCGCGAGGCCATCTATGAGGCTGCTTGATCCCCTGCCCGAAACCGATGAGCCGGACGCCGCCATCCCCGGCGACACGCCGCTGGCCGAGGTCGAGGCGGCGGCCAAGGGCGCCAACCGCCTGACCATCCGCTTCGGCGCCTTTCGCGACGGGCGCGGCTTCTCGCTGGCCTCGATCCTGCGCGAGCGGGGCTATGGCGGCGAGCTGATCGCCACGGGCGACCTGCTGCCCGATCAGGCCCGCCACCTGAAGCGATCCGGCTTCGACGCCGTGCGTCTGAACCCCGGGGCCGACCCGGCGGAATGGCGCGCCATGCTGGCGGTGATCGACACGGTCTATCAGCCCGCCGCCGACGCCGCCGTTCCGGTCTGGCGCCGCCGCGCCGCCGTGGAGACGCTGGAGCAGAAGGCCGCCCGGCTGGACGCGCAGTATCGGGACGCCGACCCCGAAGCGATCCTCGCCGCCGCGCACCGCGAATTCCCCGGCCGCATCGCCCAGCTGTCGTCCTTCGGCGCGGAGGCGGCCGTCAGCCTGCACCTGCTCGCGCAGGTCGATCCCGCCACCCCGGTCCTGTTCCTCGATACCGGTCAGCATTTCCTCCAGACCCTGTCCTATCGGGACGAGCTGGCGAACCGTCTCGGCCTGACCAATGTGAAGATCGTCCTGCCCGACGTCGCCGAGCGCGCGAGCGAGGATCCAAAGGACAACCTGTGGCGCACCGACCCGGACGCCTGCTGCGACCTGCGCAAGGTCCGGCCGCTGGCCCGGGCCGCGGCGGCCTATGAAGCCCTGATCACCGGCCGCAAGCGCTATCAGGCGACGACTCGCCAACGGCTGGCGGTGTTCGAGGTGCTGGATGGGCAGGTGCGGGTCAATCCGCTAGCCAATCTGGATGCGGACGAGGTGGAGGCCCGCTTCGAGGCCCACGACCTGCCGGCCCATCCGCTGGCGGATCAGGGCTACGCCTCCATCGGCTGCTGGCCGTGCACCCGCGCCGTGCGCTCGGGAGAGGACGCCCGCGCTGGCCGCTGGTCCGGCACGGACAAGGTGGAGTGCGGCATCCACCTGGGCGCCCGCGCCGCCTGATCCCGGTCGCGCCGCCGCCTGCGGCGTCCTATATGTCTCGTCTCCCCACATGCCCGAATGACCGCCATGCCCATCACCCAGTCCGTCGCCGACCTGATCGGCAACACGCCCCTGATCAAGCTGAAGAAGGCGTCCGAGCTCACGGGCTGCACCATCCTGGGCAAGGCCGAGTTCCTGAACCCCGGCCAGTCCATCAAGGACCGGGCGGCGCTGGGCATCGTCACCGCCGCGCGCGCGTCCGGCGAACTGCGGCCCGGCGGGGTGATCGTCGAGGGCACGGCGGGCAATACCGGCATCGGTCTGGCCCTGGTGGGCGCCGCCATGGGCCACCCCGTGGTCATCGTCATTCCCCGCACCCAGACCGAGGAAAAGAAGGCCGCCATCCGCGCGCTTGGGGCGCGACTGGTGGAGGTGGACGCCGCGCCCTTCTCCAGCCCCAACCATTTCGTCCACTATTCCGGGCGGCTGGCGAAGGAGCTGAACGAGACCGAGCCCAACGGCGCCTTCTGGTCCAACCAGTTCGACAACACCGCCAACCGCAACGCCCACTACACCGGCACCGCCCCCGAAATCTGGGAACAGACCGAGGGCAAGGTGGACGCCTTCGTCAGCGCCGTGGGCTCGGGCGGCACCATCACCGGCGTGGCCGCCTTCCTCAAGGAACGCAACCCGGACATCCGCATCGGCCTGGCCGACCCCATGGGCGCGGCGCTCTACAGCTGGTTCACCACCGGCGTCATGCAGGGGTCCGGCTCGTCCATCACCGAGGGCATCGGCGTGGCGCGCATCACCGGCAATCTGGAAGGCTTCACCCCGGACCACAGCTACCAGATCCCGGACGAGGAGTTCCTGCCCATCGTGTTCGACCTGATCCGCGAGGAGGGGCTGTCCCTGGGCGGGTCCAGCGGCGTCAACATCGCCGGCGCGCTGCGTCTGGCCCGCGAGATGGGGCCCGGAAAGACCATCGTCACGCCCCTGTGCGACCCGGGCACCCGCTATGCGTCCAAGCTGTTCAACACCGATTTCCTGAAATCCAAGGGCCTGCCCTTGCCGCCATGGGCCGCCCCCGCTCGGGCCGAGGCGGCCGCGTAAGCTCGGCTCTAGGCCTCTTTCTCCATCGACGCGTCGTAATTGCCGAGGCTGGCCAAGCTGTTCATTTTCGCGCGGTGGGCGAAGGCGGCCTGGGCCTTGGCGGCGTTGGCGTTGTCGCCGCCCCAGGCGCGCTGGGGCGCGGCCTGAAGCGCGCGGCCATAGGAGAAAGTCATCTTCCAGGGGAAGCCGCCGATGCGGTTCATGGCGTCCAGATGGGCGGTGGCCTGTTCATCTGTCTGGCCGCCTGACAGGTAGGCGATGCCCGGAACGGCGGACGGCACGGTGGCCTTGAGCGCGGCGATGGTGCGCTCGGCCACTTCGTCGACCGTCGCCTGACGCACGCTTCCCTTGCCGGAGATCACCATGTTCGGCTTTAGCACAATGCCTTCCAGCGCCACGCGCTGTTCGAACAGCTCGCTGAACACGGTCTGCAGCACCTGACGCGTAACCTCGTCACAGCGGTTGATGTCGTGGGGGCCGTCCATCAGGACTTCGGGCTCCACGATCGGCACGATCTGCTCCTGCTGGCAGATGCGGGCGTAGCGGGCCAGGGCGTGGGCGTTGGACTTGATGCAGGTCCAGGTGGGCACGCCGTCCGCGATCTCGATGACGCCCCGCCACTTGGCGAAGCGCGCGCCCCGCTCGCGGTAGGACCGCAGGCGCTTCGACAGGCCGTCCAGACCCTTGGTGACCGTCTCGCCGGGGAAGCCGGCCATCTTGGTGGCGCCCTTGTCCACCTTGATGCCGGGGATGGCGCCGGAGGCGTTGATCAGCTCCACCAGCGGCGTGCCGTCGGCGGCGTCCTGGAACAGGGTCTCCTCGAACAGGATGACGCCCGAGATGTGGTCCTTCATGGCGTCGGCGCGGAACATCAGCTCGCGATAATCGCGGCGGTTCTCCTCGGTGTTCTCCACACCGATGGCGTCAAAGCGCTTCTTGATGGTGCCGGTGGATTCGTCCGCCGCCAGGATGCCCTTGCCGGGCTGCACCATAGCCGTCGCCACCGCGTTCAGAGCCGCGAGATCCATGCCGAAATACCCCTGAAAGTGTTGTTTTGCCGCTGTCTAGCGTCCGGCGGCGACAAAGTCACGCCGCGTTACAGGGGGATCAGCCCGCGTATTTCGCCGCGTCTTCGTCCGAGATGTCCTCGTTCGAATAGACGTTGGCCACGTCGTCCTCGGCGTCCAGCGCGTCGAGCAGCTTCATCAGCGTGCCGACCGCCTCCCCGGTAACCGGGACTTCGGACTGGGGCTTCCAGACGATGGCGGTGGACTTGGGGTCGCCCAGAACCTTCGACATGGCCTCGGCCACCTCGTTCAGATCCTCGAAGGCGGTCCAGATGGTGTGGCCGGGCGCGTCCTCGTAAATGTCGGGCTTGACCAGATCGCTGTGCACGTCCTGGGCGCCGGCCTCGATGGCGGCCTCCATGACGGCTTCCTCGGTGCCCGCCTCGGCCGGGTAGCGGATCTCGCCGACCCGGTCCCACATGAAGGCGACGGAGTTCATTTCGCCCAGGGCGCCGCCGTTCTTGGTGAAGGCGGCGCGGATGTTGGAGCCGGCGCGGTTGCGGTTGTCGGTCAGGGCCTCGACGATGATGCCCACCCCGCCGGGGCCACGGCCCTCGTAGCGGATCTCCTCCATGGTATCGACATCGCCGCCCGCCGCCTTGCTGATGGCGCGCTGGATCACATCCTTGGGCAGGCTTTCGGCCTTGGCGTTGTTGACCGCCAGGCGCAGGCGCGGGTTCAGCGCCGGGTCGGGCAGGCCGGACTTGGCCGCCACGGTGATCTCCCGCGACAGGCGCGAGAACAGCTTGGAGCGCACCGCGTCGGCACGCCCCTTGCGGTGCATGATGTTCTTGAACTTGGAATGGCCGGCCATGCGGAACCCCGGAATCTGGGTCGGAAAGGGAAGGGCGCCATCTAGCGCAACCCGTTCACCCGAACAAGGAACCGGTGCGCGGGCGGGGGATTAGACCTGCATCAACCAACCGGAGGGATGACATGGCCGCCGAAGACGATCTAATCGAGGGAGACGACGAAGCCGACATCGTCGAATGGTACGAGGCCCGGCCCGTCACCGTCTCCACCGCCGTGGCCACCGGCGCGGTAGTCACCGCCTTCGCTCTGGGCGTGCTAACGGGCGTCGGCGCGCTGGCGCTGATGGGTTGGCTGGACGACTGACGCGCGCTGGGCCCGGCAGTCGATAGGGCGCAGCTCAGCGACTGGCGGGGCGATCTGCGTGTCGTGCTCTCAGGTGCTCGACGAGTGCATCCGGTCGGCCATCGAAAAGCCGGTCGAGCAGCGCACCCACCTCGCCCGCAATGTAATCCTCACGCGAAATCACCGGGTGATAACGCTGGCGTCCGTCTTCACGCTCCGAGCGGACAGCGCCCTTGCGCATCAGGCGGTTGAGCAGGGTCTTGATCGTAGCGTCTCCCCAAGCCGACCCGCGCCTCACCTCGTCGATCAGGTCGACGAAAGACAAGGGGCCGCGCCGCCAGAGCGCCGCCATCACCGCGCTTTCAGCCTCGGTGATGGCCGGCCCGGTCAGGACTGCAACACCGCGCGGTCGATGCGCGCCTCAACGATCCAGTTGCAGACCACCGCCACGACGCCCGCAACAAGGCCCAGCAAGAACAGGAAAATAGCTTCGGCGATGCCCGGAGCGAGCACGGGATAGGAGGGCTGCTGGCCGATGTTCGCGATGGCGATGTTGATCATCAGCACATTATAGGCAGCGCCGAGAAGGCCGATGAGCGGCCCTCCCAGTCGGAGAGCCTGAAGATAGGTCGAGCCGCCGGTCAAACGGGGTCCGGACATGATCTTTCGAAGGGTTAGCGCGATGGCGGCGAGAGAGGCGACGATGAGCGACAGCATGATCAGCTTCATCGTCGGGTCGGCGTTGAGGAGAACATCCAATGTCGTCATTTGCGCGGTCCCTTAATGAGGTGAGGCGCAGGGAACGCTCCCGCAGAGACAGGAAAGCTGAAATCAGGCATGGGCGACCTCGTGGATTACGTTTGTAACCAGATGAGATTACGCTTGTAAACCGATGTGTCAAGCGCCGTCGGGGACCGTCTGGCTCAACCGGCCGCCGACCCGGATCGGCTCCACCCGTGTCGCCAGTCCCGTGCGGTCGTCGGTCTCCACATAGACGCCACACACGGTCGCCGGGCCGCTGGCCGGGGCGTAGCGGCCGCCGGACAGGCGGGTGGTGAAGCGGCGCAGGGGCTCTTCCTTGTCGTTGCCGATGACCGAGTCGTAGTCGCAGCACCCGCCCGCGTCGGTCTGATAGGCGGTGCCGCCCGGCAGGATTTGGGAGTCGGCGGTGGGGACATGGGTGTGGGTGCCCACCACCAGCGACGCGCGGCCGTCACAGAAATGGCCCATGGCCATCTTCTCGCTGGTGGCCTCGCAGTGCATGTCCACGATCACGGCGTCGGCGACCACGCCCAGCGGTGCGGCGTTGAGTTCTCGCTCCACGGCGCTGAACGGGTCGTCCATGGGGTCCATATGGATGCGGCCCAGCACGTTCATCACCAGAACACGCCTGCCGTCAGCGGTGGTGAACACGTCCGCGCCCCGCCCCGGCGCATCCATCAGCCGCGGATAGTTGGCCGGGCGGATCAGGCGCGGCTCGCGCACGATATAGGTCAGGGCCTCGCGCTGGTCCCAGGAGTGGTTGCCCAGGGTCAGCACGTCGGCGCCGGCGGCGAAGATCTCGCGCGCCGTGTTCTCGGTGATGCCGAAGCCGCCCGCCGCATTCTCGGCGTTGACCACGACGAAATCCAGCTTCAGGTCGCGCCGAAGGCCAGGCAGATGATCGGACAGCCCGTCACGCCCGGACTTGCCCACCACATCGCCGAAGAAAGCCAGTCTCATTCAGAAATCCTTTTGGCGGACCTATAGCCCGCTTCGGTCAGGACTCCATCCAGAGGCTGGTCGTGGGAATCCATGGGCAGATTGTCCATCTCCTGGGTCGCATAGGCCAGGCCAACGGCGACGATGGGCGGGGTGCGGTCCACGGCGCGCAGGGCTTCCAGCGTCCGGTCATAGTAGCCGCCGCCCTGTCCCAGCCGTCCGCCCGAGGGGTCGAAAGCCAGCAGCGGCACGATGATGAGATCCGGCGTGACGTCGCCCGCCAGATCCAGCGGCGCCGGACATCCGGCCTGGTCCAATTCCAGCGGATCTCCGGGGCGCCAGCGGCGGAACGCCAGCGGAGCGTCGCGCCGGACCACCACCGGCAAGGCCAGCTCAAGGCCGTGGACCATGAGGGCGCGGGCCAGCGGGGCTGTGTCCATCTCGGACCCTTGCGCGCCGTAAAGGGCGACGGTCAACGGCCGCTCAGGAGCGAAATTGCGGGATGGTGAGAACAGCGCATCCAGCATGGCGCCCACATGCTCCACCAGCCGCTCGGCGGCGTAGGGATTGGCGTCGGCCGCCTGCTTGCGGCGGCCCCGCATGGCGGCGCGAAGATCGGCTTTGACGGTCAGGACCCCAGCCTTAGCTGATTTTGAGGGAGAAAGGTTGGCGGCGCCGCGAGAGCCGTGAAGGACGGTTTGATCCTCTCGAGCCTGGATAACCAGGTGGGCGCCGTATGCCCGGGCCCACGAGCCCGGACAGGGACAACTCCCTTCGAGTGAATTAAGGCCGCGAGGATATGTTGCCTTCGACGTGAGCCACAGCATGACCCGCCACCGCGCAAGATAGGCGCGAGCGGTGTCTTCAACAAGGCGGATCAGATCCCCGCCGCGATCTTCTCGATCCGGGCGGCGACGGCGTTCAGGGCCTCGGCGACGCCGGCCTCGGAGGGCGTGGTGACGGGGGCGGGGGGAGCCTCGCCCATGCGGGCTTCCTGCAACTGGTCCGCCAGCATCAGGGAAGCCATCAGGAACAAACGGATGTCACCCACCTGACCCACGTCGGCGGCCACGTCGCGCACATGGTTGTCGAACTG
>NZ_PNLV01000096.1 GCF_013823285.1 Brevundimonas sp.
AAATCCTGATTGTTCATGCTTCGTTCTCATGCGGGAACGGAGGGCTCGGGCATGCTGGCCAGCGTGGTGACGGTGGCGTTCGACGGGGTGGACGCCCGGCGGGTGGACGTGCAGGTCCAGCAGCTGTCCGGGGATCAGGGGTTCTTCAATATCGTCGGCCTGCCGGACAAGGCGGTGGCCGAAAGCCGGGAGCGGGTGCGCGGGGCCTTTGCGGGCATCGGCCTGGCCATGCCGCCGAAACGGATCATCGCCAATCTCGCCCCCGCCGACCTGCCCAAGGAGGGCAGCCATTTCGACCTGCCCATCGCCCTGGCCCTGCTGGCCTCCATGGGGGTGATCGCGCCGGACGCCCTGTCGGACTGGGCGGCGCTGGGGGAGCTGGGGCTGGACGGGCGCATCGCCCCGGTGGGCGGAACCCTGCCCGCCGCGGTGGCCGCCGCCGCCATGGGGCTGGGCCTGATCTGCCCCGAGGCCAACGGGCCCGAAGCCGCATGGGCCGGCGAGGTGTCGGTGCTGGCGCCCCGGTCGCTGATCGGGGTCATCAACCACTTCAAGGGGGTGCAGGTGCTGCGCGCGCCCGAGCCGGGGCCGGTCAAGGCGGCGGCGGGCGGGCCCGACCTGCGCGAGGTCAAGGGTCAGGAAAGCGCCAAGCGGGCGCTGGAGGTGGCCGCCGCCGGGGGCCACAATCTGCTGTTCGTGGGCCCGCCCGGATCGGGCAAATCCATGATGGCCCAGCGCCTGCCGGGCCTGCTGCCGCCCCTGACGCCGCAGGAGCTGCTGGAGACCTCCATGGTCTGGTCCGTGGCCGGGCTGATCGAGCGCGGCGGCCTGACCCGGGACCGGCCCTTTCGATCGCCCCACCACTCCGCCAGCATGGCGGCCCTGACCGGCGGCGGGCACCGGGCGAAGCCGGGCGAGGCGTCGCTGGCGCACAACGGCGTGCTGTTTCTGGATGAACTGCCCGAGTACTCGCCCCAAGCGCTGGATTCCCTGCGTCAGCCGCTGGAGACGGGCGAGATCGTGGTGGCGCGGGCCAACGCCCATGTGCGCTATCCGGCGCGGTTCCAGCTGATCGCGGCCATGAACCCCTGCCGCTGCGGCGTGGGCGGGCCGGGCAAGGGCGCCTGCGGCAAGGCCCCGCGCTGCCAGAGGGACTATCAGAACCGCATCTCCGGCCCCCTGTTCGACCGCATCGACCTGACGGTGGAGACCCCGCCCGTCACCGCCGCCGACATGGCCCTGCCCCCGCCCGCCGAGGGCACGGCCGAAGCCGCCGCACGGGTGGCCGTGGCCCGGCAGGCCCAGGCCGACCGCGCCCGCGAGCATGGCCTGGACCCGGATCAGGGGATCAACGCCCGGGCCTCCGGCGACACCCTGGACACGATCGGGGCGCTCGATGCGCCGGGCCGGGCCCTGCTGATGCGGGCGGCGGAGGCGGGCGGCCTGACCGCCCGGGGCTGGACCCGCACCCTGCGACTGGCCCGGACCATCGCCGATCTGGAGGGCTCCACCCCCGTCCTGCGCCGCCACATCGCAGAGGCCCTGGTCTATCGCCGCACCACCGTCGGTCCGCAGGAGGTGGGCGCGGCGCCGGTCGCGGCCGGGACGACGCCGACCTGGTGAGCCCCGCCTGACCCCTGCCGGGTGATTCGGCGGCCCTTAACCGTTGTCGTGCATGCTGCCCCTTCGGTGGAGGGTGCGTGATGAGTGTGCGGCGAAAGACCGTGAAGACCGAGACGGCGCAAAAGGCGCCTGTGACCAACCCGGCCGCCGCCGGGGCCCCCGACGCCCAGGCGGCGGAGCGGTTGCTGCGGCTGATGAGCCACGAGATGCGCACGCCCCTGAACGGCGTCATCGGCATGCTGGGCCTGCTGGCCCGCACCCGTATGGACGGCGCCCAGCGCGCCTATGTGAGCGCGGCGCGGGACTCGGCCGAGCACCTGCTGGGGCTGGTCAACGACCTGCTGGATTACGCCCGGGTCGACGCGGGCCATCTGGAGCTGGAGTCCGAACCGGTGAAGCTGGAGGCGCTGGTCCAGGGCGTGGCCGAGCTGCTCAGCCCGCGCGCCCACGACAAGGGCCTGTCGCTGGTCTGGACCGTGGCGCCCGACGCGCCCGACGTGCTGGCCGACGAGGGCCGCCTGCGCCAGATCCTGTTCAACCTGGCCGGAAACGCGGTGAAGTTCACCGGGACCGGCGGCGTCCGCATCGCCATCGAGCGCGCGGGCGGTCGCGACAGCCGGCCGAAGCTGGCCTTCATCATCGACGACACCGGCCCCGGCGTGCCGCCCGAGGCGCGCGAGCGCATCTTCGAGGAATTCGGCCATGTGGACGCCTCGGACGCCGCCCGCTTCGACGGCGCGGGTCTGGGTCTGGCGGTGGTCAGGAAACTGGCCGAGGCCATGGACGGCAAGGTCTGTGTGACCGACCGCCCCGGCGGCGGCGCGCGGTTCCGTTTCGAGGCCGCCTTCCCGGCCGCTCCCGGCGCCGCCGACGGCCGGGCCACGCCCCTGAAGGGCATCGCCGTGGCGGTGAAATCGCCCGATCCCCTGGTGGCCGAGGCCGCGCGACAGCAGGTCGAGGCCTGCGGCGGGACCGTGAAGGCCGGCGCCGTCGTCACCCTGGTGGAC
The DNA here is from genome assembly GCF_013823285.1 of Brevundimonas sp. Classification (GTDB taxonomy): domain Bacteria; phylum Pseudomonadota; class Alphaproteobacteria; order Caulobacterales; family Caulobacteraceae; genus Brevundimonas. Next base: position 2,631 of record NZ_PNLV01000096.1, read on the forward strand.
CACGCCGAGGCCGCGGCCGGCGCCATGGCCGCCTGCCCCACGGGCGGGCGGTGCATCGTCCTGCTCAAGGCCGAGGAGCGAGAGCTGATCGCGCGCTATCGGTCACAGGGCTTCCACGGCTATCTGATCAAGCCCCTGCGCCGCGCGTCGCTGGCCGAGCGGGTGCTGGCGGCGGTGGGCAAGGCGGACGCCCCCATCGGCGGGCCGCCCCCGCCCCAGCGCGAGGACGACCGGGTCACGCCGGTGCGCTTCGCCGGACTGCGCGTGCTGCTGGCCGAGGACAATCCGGTCAATGCGCTGCTGGCCAAGACCCTGCTGCGCCGCGAGGGCTGCGTGGTGGAGACGGCCGGCTCGGGCGACGAGGCGGTCCAGGCCCTCACCCGCGCCCGCTATGATCTGGTGCTGATGGACATGCGCATGCCCGGCATGGACGGCCTCGACGCCGCTCGCGCCATCCGCGCCCGGGGCGACCGCACCCCCATCGTGGCCCTGACCGCCAACGCCTTCGTGGAGGACCGCAAGGCCTGTCTGGAGGCGGGCATGGACGACCACCTGACCAAGCCCATCGACACCGAGGCCCTGCGCGCCGCGCTTGCCCGCTGGACGAGCGGCGAAGTCCGCGCCAAGGTCGCCTGCTGAATCGGGGCACCTGACGGCGTCCCTGCAAAGGGACGCCCACATGGCCGAAGACGCCGCCGAACGCCGCCTGACCACCTGGGAGTTCATCAAGACCCTGAAGGAGCGGCGCGTCTTCGTCATGCTGCTGCTGGGCATGGCGGCGGGCCTGCCGTTCTTCCTGATCTTCGACACCCTGTCGGCGTGGTTGCGCCAATCCGGCCTGTCGCTCCAGACCATCACCGTCTTCGCCCTGGCGACCCTGTCGTACGCGCTGAAGTTCGTCTGGGCGCCGGTGGTGGACCGGATCAAGATTCCGGTGCTGGAGCCTTTGCTGGGCCAGCGTCGCTCGTGGATGGTGCTGATGCAGATCATCATCATCCTGGGCCTGTGGTTCATCGCCGGGTCGAACCCGGAAATGAACCTGACCCGCGTGGCCCTGCTGGCGGTGCTGGTGGGTTTCGCGGGCGCCACCCAGGACATCGCCATCGACGCCTGGCGCATCGAGACTGTGGACAAGAGCCGCTTTGGCGTCATGGCCGCCGCCTATCAGTGGGGCTACCGCATCGCCATGATCGTGGCCGGGGCGCTGCCGCTGTTCCTGGCCGAGGCGTTCAGCTGGAACCTCAGCTATGCAGTCATGGCCGGCTGCATGTTCGTCGGCGTGGGCGCCGTGCTGCTAGCGCCGCGCGGCGGCGAGGTGCGCATCGCCCTGGCGCCCGAGGACGGCCTGCCGAAGCGTCCCTGGCTTGAGGGCGTGGAATGGGCGGGACGGCTGGGGCTGATCCTGCTGGGCGCCCTGATCGCCGGCTCTGGCCTGGCGGCCAACGCCACGCTTCTGGCCGGATTCGTCAACCTGCTGGGCGCCACCGACGCGGGCGCCGAAGCCTTCAAGACCGCCTGGGAGGCCCGCCCCAACGGCATCTTCCTGCAGTTCGGCGGCGTCATCGCGGGCCTCGGCCTGATTGCCCTGGCCTGCGTGCCCGTTCCGGGAACCCAAACCCGGCCCGGGGCCTATCTGGCGCGGTCCTATGGTCAGCCGCTGGGCGACTTCTTCTCGCGCTTCGGCTGGGGGTTCGGCGGGCTGATCCTGGCGCTGATCTGCCTGTACCGGCTGTCGGACTTCGTCCTGAACCTGATGAACCCGTTCTACATCGACCTGGGCTTCAGCCTCAGCGAGATCGCCGAGGTGCGAAAGGTCTACGGGGTGGTCGCCTCGGTGCTGGGCATCGGTTTCGGCGCCTGGTGCGTGTCGCGCTTCGGCATCCTGAAGACCATGGTGATCGGGGTCTTCGCCAGCCCCGTGTCGAATCTGGTGTTCATCTGGCTGGCGGTGTCAGGGCCCGACATGCTGGTCCTGTACGGCGCGATCACCATCGACAATTTCGCCACCGGCGTCGCGGGCACGGCGTTGATCGTCTACATGTCCAGCCTGACCAGCGCGGGCTTCACAGCCACCCAGTACGCCCTGTTCAGTTCGCTCTACGCCATCATCGGCAAGATCGTGGCGTCCCAGTCCGGCCGGATCGTCGAGGACAGCGCCCGGGCGGCCGAGGCGGGCGGCTTCAACAGCGCCCTGCGCGGCTGGTTCGGGGGTCTGCCGGACGGCTCGCTGGCCGAGGGTGCGGCGACCGCGGGGGTCAGCGCCCCGTCGCTGGGCGCGGGTTATGTGACCTTCTTCCTCTATTCGGTGGTGATTGGCGTGTTCGCCGTGGCCCTGGCCTTCATCGTGGCGAAGCGCCAGCCCGACATCGAGGCGCGCGGCAAGGGCGAAGCCTGACGCCGGCGCCCATCCCGGTTTTCGCCGGGATGGGCGGCATGAAGGGTCACCCCTCCTCGGCGATGCCTTCCTCGTAGGCGGCGAAGGTGGCGGCGTTGAGTATCTGGCTGACGGACGAGCCGAGGGGCACGATCTGGACCGACTTCTCCAGTCCGATCAGCAGCGGCCCGATCAGGGTGGCGCCACCGAGCGCCTCGATCATCTGGGTCGAGATGACGGCCGAATGGATCGCCGGCATGACCAGCACATTGGCCTCGCGGGACAGACGCATGAAGGGGTGGGAACCGCGCGCCTCCGGCGTCAGGGCCAGCTCTGGCGGCATCTCGCCCTCGTATTCGAAGTCCACGCCGCGCTGATCCAGGATGCGGATGGCCTCGCGCACCTTCTCGCCCCGGTCCCCCGGCGGGTTGCCGAAGCTGGAATAGGACAGGAAGGCCACCCGGGGCGTGCGGCCCAGCTTGCGGACCGAGGCCGCGGCCTGGATGGCGATGTCGGCCAGCTCCTGGGCGTCGGGCAGTTCGTGGATCGAGGTGTCGGCCACGAACAGGGTGCGGCCCCGCGCCATGACCACCGACAGGCCGATCAGGGTGCTCTTCACGTCCAGAACCCGGCTGACCTCCTTCAGCGCCATGTTGAAATTGCGGGTCACGCCGGTGACCATGGCGTCGGCGTCGCCGTGGGCCAGCATGGCCGCGCCGAAATAGTTGCGGTCCTGATTGATCATCCGCTGCACGTCGCGGCGCAGATAGCCGCGCCGCCACAGCCGCTGATACAGGGCCTCGGTGTAGGCCACATTGTTGGGCGAGACGCGGGCGTTGATGATCTCGATGCCCAGATCCTCGAACACCAGACCGGCCTCGGTCGCGTTCTGGCGCACCAGCTCCTCGCGGCCCACCAGGATGGGGGTGCCCAGCTCCTGCTGCTTGAAGGCCCAGGCGGCGCGGATGACCGAGGTCTCCTCGCCCTCGGCGAACACCACCCGCTTGTTGGGCGCGCCGCGCACGGCCGACGAGATCTTCTGCATCAGGGCGGCGGACGGATCGAGGCGCTGGCGCAGGGTGGCGCGATAGGCGTCCATGTCCTCGATGGGCCTGCGCGCCACGCCGGTGTCCATGGCCGCCTGGGCCACGAAGGGCGGGATGTACCAGATCAGGCGCGGATCGAAGGGCGTGGGGATGATGTAGTCCGGGCCGAACTTCAGCTTGCGGCCGCGATAGGCCACGGCCACCTCATCCGGCACGTCCTCGCGCGCCAGGGCGGCCAGGGCCTGGGCGCAGGCCACCTTCATCTCGTGGTTCACCTGCCGGGCGCGCACGTCCAGGGCGCCGCGGAAGATGTAGGGGAAGCCCAGCACATTGTTGACCTGGTTGGGATAGTCCGACCGGCCGGTGGCGATGATGGCGTCATCGCGGACGCTGCGCACGTCCTCGGGGGTGATCTCCGGGTCGGGATTGGCCATGGCGAAGATGATGGGGCGCGGCGCCATGGAGGCGACCATCTCCTTCGTGATGGCGCCCTTGGCGGCCAGGCCGATGACCACGTCGGCGCCGACCATGGCCTCCGCAAGCGTGCGGTGCGGGGTGTCGGTGGCGTGGGCGGCCTTCCACTGGTCGACGTTGTCGCGGCCGCGATAGACCACGCCGTCACGGTCCACGATGACGGTGTTCTCGTGCTTGACGCCCGCAGCCTTCATCAGGGCGATGGACGACAGGCCCGCGGCGCCGGCGCCGGCGAGGACCACCTTGATGTCTTCCAGCTTCTTGCCCGCCACGTGGCAGGCGTTGATCAGGCCGGCGGTGGAGATGATGGCCGTGCCGTGCTGGTCGTCGTGGAAGACCGGGATGTCCAGCAGGTCCTGAAGCTGGGTCTCGATCTCGAAGCATTCGGGGGACTTGATGTCCTCCAGATTGATGCCGCCCCAGGTGTCGCCGATGTTCTTGACCACGGTGATGAACTCGTCCGGGTCGGTGGTTTTCACCTCCACGTCAAAGGAGTCCACGTCGGCGAAGCGCTTGAACAGCACCGCCTTGCCTTCCATCACCGGCTTGGAGGCCATGGCGCCCAGATCCCCCAGGCCCAGGATGGCCGTGCCGTTGGAGATGACCGCCACCAGATTGCCCTTGGCGGTGTAGTCGTAGGCCTTGTCCGGATCCTCGGCGATGGCGCGCACCGGCACGGCGACCCCCGGCGAATAGGCCAGTGACAGGTCGCGCTGGGTCGCCATGGGCTTGGTCGGCGCCATGGAGATCTTGCCCGGCGTCGGCTCGCTGTGGAAATCCAGGGCTTCCTGGTCGGTGAAGGTCTGCTTTTCGGTGTTTTCGGGCATGGGGTCGCTACAGGGCGCGCGGGTGCGGCAAAGGAAGGCGCGACCCTAGAACCCGGCCGCGCTTCCCACAACCTGAACAGGCTGGAGTTTCGCCCTGCGGCCGTCGCGACGTGCGTTCAGGGCAGGGTCCCGGTGGTCTCCACCTGAACCGGGCCGGTCATCAGCACGTGGTCGTCGCTCTCGCGCCAGTCGATAGCCAGTTCGCCGCCGTCCACGATCACCGTCGCCGCCCGGTCGGTCAGGCCCCGCCGGGCGCAGGCCACCAGGGCGGCGCAGGCGCCGGTGCCGCAGGCTTTCGTCAGGCCCGCGCCCCGCTCCCAGACCCTGAGGCGGATGCGATCCCGCGCCTCCACATGGGCGAAGCCCACGTTCACACCCTCGGGAAACAGCGGATGATGCTCGATCAGGGAGCCGGTCGCGCGGGCGAAGGCGTCGTCGGGAACATGGTCGATGAAGAACACCACATGGGGATTGCCCATGCTGACGGCGCCGGGGGTGTGCAGCACGGGTGCGTCCGCCGGCCCCACCTGAAGCTCGATGCCGCGGGTGTCCATCTCCTCGGCCAGCGGGATCTGGTCCCAGGCCAGGCGCGGCGGGCCCATGTCCACGGCGACGCGAAGCTCGCCGGCGCGCGCGGCGGTGGTCGGCCCGCCGAGGGTGTCGATCACCACCCGGTCGCGACCGCCCGCCAGGGTCAGCAGCCAGCCGACGCAGCGCAGGGCGTTGCCGCAGGTCTCGACCACGCCGCCGTCGGCGTTCCAGACCCGCATGAAGGCGTCGCCGGTTTGCGAAGGCTCGATCACGATCAGCTGGTCGCAGCCGCCCGCCGGGCCGGTCTCGCGATCGGCCAGGGCGCGGGCCTGTTCGCTCGTCGGCGCGAAGGGGCGCTCCATCGCGTTGATCACGATGAAGTCGTTTCCTGCGCCGTTCATCTTGACGAAGGGGTGCGTCATGGTCTCCGCATATAGGGCAATTCCGGCTCGGCGTCAGAGCACGCGACGAAGGACAGTTTTTCCATGAAAGCCCAGGGTCAGGAGCACACCCACACGGGTTGGCGGCTGAGGGCGCGCCTGAGGGCGCTGTACCACGGGTCGTCCCGCGCGGCGGTGCGCTTCCGCCTGGGCGTGATCGTGGTGGATTTCGCCATCATCGCCTTCTTCATCGCCGCGCCCCTG
>NZ_PNLV01000097.1 GCF_013823285.1 Brevundimonas sp.
TGAACTCCAGCCTGTTCCAGGGCTCGTCCGGCAGGTTGAAGGTGATCGTTCGCCCACCCTCCACATAGACGTTCCAGTCCGGGATCTCGAAATAGTCGTGCCGGCCCGGCAGACGCGAGCGGTAGTAGACGCCCGGCCAGGTGGATTCCCGCACCCCGTCCGATCCCTTCAGGAACCGCTGCTGCAGGTCATAGGTGCTGTCGAATTCCACCTTGCGGATGGCGGTATAGGGCGCGATGGCGGGCGGCGCCGCGCCGTCAAATCCCAGACGATGACGCCAGGCCGTCCAGCGGTCGGCGGTGATCGACGGGGCCGGGACCTGGACCTCGCCGCCCCGGGCCAGGGCGGCGATCTGCGCCGCCGACAGGGCGCGGTCATGGACCTTCAGTTCGTCCAGGTCGCCGCCGCGCATGAAGTTGTAGCGGCTCTGCACCTGATAGGGGCTGATGATGCGGCTGTGCGGCCCCATCTGGTCCAGCCCGGCGTCAAGGGTCATGGCCCCGGCCTGCTCGCCGACCAGTTGGCCGTCGACGTAAAGCTGCACGCCCGTGGTTTCGTCCCAGGCGAAGGCGATATGGACCCAGCGATCGGGATCCAGCGTCTCCAGCCCGCGCCATGAGACGCGCGACCGGGACAGGTTGGTGTCGGTCACGAAGGCGTCGAAGCCCGCTCCGTTCCAGTCGATGCGCAGCCAGACCATGTCCCAGCTGCTGTGGTCGGAATAGCTGACCCGGAAAACCGGGAACTCATTGCGGCTCACCGGCTCGCGGGCGCGCCAGAAGAACGACAGGGTGCCGCGTTGGGCCTGGATGTTGCCGGGCGCCTCCCACGTCAGGGTCTGGGCGCCCTGGGCCTCGATATAGCCGCCGGATCGCCCGCCGGGACGGATCGAGACGTGGCTGGCGAAGTTCGGCTCGGCCTGCCCCTCGGCCACGTCGGCGGTCAGGCTCTCATCGGCGGAAACGTGAAACAGCAGCCCATCCTGGGCTGCGGCGGGTGCGGCCGCCAGGGCGGCGGCGATGGCGAACAGGCTGCAAGAGGTCTTGATGTGGCGCATGGTGTCTCCGTCCCATTGACTGGCCAGGTCTGACGCCCGGCTCATCATCGGCGCTCGTGAACGGATGCCCCCGCCCCGGTCGCTCGGGAACGATACTGTCGCGATATGACACCGGTGGCAATCCCTGCGGTAACCGGTGGACATTTTCCCCGATTGCAGAAACTATGGCCGCAGAACCAGAGAAGGCCGCATCTCCAAGGCCTTCCATTTCAAGGGATGAGACACGGGTTGGCGACTTTTCCGATCCCTGGAGCACTTAAGGGCGGCCTTCGCGTTCGCCTGCCCGGGCCCTATGGTCACGCTAACATTCGCGTCGCCCGCGCCCTTGCGCCTTGCCCTGCCCTGTTCAGATTGTCGTGATGACCGCCAAGCTCAGCCTGCACCCCGACCGCCTGTTCCCCGCCGATGCGGACACCCGCACCGTGGCGCGGCGCCTCTATGCGGAGGTGAAGGATCTGCCGATCATCAGCCCGCACGGCCACACCGATCCGTCCTGGTTCGCGGGCAACGAGTCCTTCGCCAATCCGGCCGAGTTGCTGATCACCCCCGACCACTACGTCTTCCGCATGCTGTTCAGCCAGGGCGTCTCCATGGAGAGCCTGGGCGTGCCGCGCGCCGACGGCGGGCCGGTCGAGACCGATCCCCGCGCCATCTGGCGCCGCTTCGCCGAGCACTACCCCCTGTTCCGGGGCACCCCGTCGCGCCTCTGGCACGACTGGGTCTATTCCGAGGTCTTCGGCCTCACCGAGCGCCTGACCCCCGAGACCGCCGACCACTACTATGACGTCATGGCCGACAAGCTGGGCCAGGACTCCTTCCGCCCGCGCGCCCTGTTCGAGCGCTTCAACATCGAGGTCATCACCACCACCGAAAGCCCGCTGGACGGCCTGGCGCACCACAAGACCATCCGCGAGTCCGGCTGGAAGGGCCGCGTCCTGACCGCCTACCGCCCCGACCCGGTGCTGGATCCCGACTATGAGGGCTTCCGGGACAATCTGGTCCAGCTGGGCGCGATCACCGGCGAGGACGCCCTGACCTGGGAAGGCTATCTGGCGGCGCTGCAGAACCGCCGCGCTTTCTTCGCCGCCATGGGCGCCACCTCCACCGACCACGGCCACCCCACCGCCTTCACCGCCGATCTGGCCCCCGCCGAGGCCAGGGCCCTGTTCGAGAAGATCGTCCTGGGCCATTTCGAGCCCGCCGACGCCGAGCTGTTCCGCGGCCAGATGCTGACCGAGATGGCGCGCATGAGCACTGAGGACGGTCTGGTGATGCAGCTGCACCCCGGCTCATTCCGCAATCACAACGGCTGGGCCTTCGAGCGCTTCGGCCGCGACAAGGGCGCCGACATCCCCACCCGCACCGACTATGTGCGCGCGCTCAAGCCCCTGCTGGACCGCTTCGGCTCCGACCCCAAATTCTCCATGATCGTCTTCACCCTGGACGAGAGCGTCTACGCCCGCGAGCTGGCCCCGCTGGCCGGCCACTATCCGGCGCTGAAGCTGGGCCCCGCCTGGTGGTTCCACGACAGCCCCGAGGGCATGCGCCGCTTCCGCGAACAGACCACCGAGACGGCGGGCTTCTACAACACCGTCGGCTTCAACGACGACACCCGCGCCTTCCTGTCCATCCCGGCCCGCCACGACGTGGCCCGACGCATGGACTGCGGCTTCCTGGCCAGGCTGGTAGTCGAGCACCGGCTGGAGGAGGACGAGGCCCACGAGGTGGCCCGCGCCCTCACCTATGACCTTGTGAAACAGGCGTACAAGCTTTGACCCTCAACCCCACACGACGCGCCGCCCTGGCCGCGCCCCTGCTGCTGGGCGCCGCAGCCTGCAGCCAGGAGATCGGCGAACGCCCCCTGCGCGGCGCCGACACCCACGCGGCCGGCTATCCCACGGTCCAGGCCGTCGACCACTTCGGAGAACTGCTGTCGCAACGCACCGACGGCCGCCTGCGCCTGCGCAACTATCCCGGCGGCCAGCTGGGCGGCGAGGGTGACACCCTCGAGATCACCATGTTCGGCGGTCTGGACGTGAACCGGGTCAATCTGGCGCCCCTGAACGTGATCGAGCCCACCACCTTCGTCCCGGCCCTGCCCTTCCTGTTCAGCTCCACAGACCACATGCGCCGGTCGCTGGACGGCGAACCGGGCCGCGCCATCCTCGAGACCCTGCGGCCCCACGGCCTGATCGGCCTGTGCTTCTACGACTCCGGCCAGCGCTCGTTCTACAACCGGGTCCGCCCCGTGCGCACGCCGGCGGATCTGCGCGGCCTGAAGATCCGAGTCCAGCCCTCGGACCTCTATGTGGCCATGGTCCGCGCCCTGGGCGCCAACCCCACGCCCATCCCCTTCGGCGAGGTCTATCAGGCGCTGGTTCAGGGCGTGGTGGACGGCGCCGAGAACAACATGCCCTCCTACGACGACACCCGGCACCACGAGGTGGCGCGCTACTACACCGCCACCGGCCACGTCATGGCGCCGGAGGCCTTCGTCATGTCCCAGCGCACCTGGGACCGCCTGACCCCCGCCGATCGGGATCTGGTCATGGAATGCGCCAATGAGAGCGTGCCCTACATGCGCGACATCTGGGACGCCCGCGAGGCCTCGGCGCGCCAGAACGTCATCGACGCCGGCTGCGAGCTGATCGAGGACGTGGACGTGGAGCCGTTCCGCGCCCTCATGGCCCCGGTCTGGGAGCGGTTCATCGTCACCGACCTGCAGCGGCGGCTGGTCCGCGACATCCAGGCCATGGAGTAGGATATGCTGTCCATCCTCGCCGCCACCTCCCGCTGGATCAGCCGCCTGACCCTGGTCTTCGCGGCCACCGGCCTTGTGGTCATGACCGCCGTCATCGGCTGGCAGGTCTTCGCCCGCTATGTGCTCAGCGCCTCGCCCGCCTGGGCCGAACAGGCATCCCTGGCCCTGATGGTCTGGTTCATTCTTCTCGCCGCCGCCGTGGGGGTGCGCGAGCAGTTCCATATCGGCATGACCGCCGCCACGGGGGCCATGCCGCCGGCCGTGGCGCGGGTTGCGCGCGCCTTCTCCCTGCTCATGGTCGGGGCCTTCGGCGCAGCCATGGGCGTGTGGGGCGGCGAACTGGTGGTCCGCACCTGGGACATCGAGATCGCCACCCTCGGCATCTCCCGGGGCTTCGCCTACCTGCCCCTGCCCATCGCCGGCTGGCTCATCGTCTTCTTCTCGATCGAACATCTGATCGCCGAGGCCCGCGGCGGAAAGGTTGAACCGCTATGGAGCTGACGCTTCTCCTCCTCACCCTGCTGGTGCTGCTGGTGCTGGGCGTGCCGGTGGCCTTCGCTCTCGGCATCGCCTCGCTGGTGACCTTCATCTACATGGACATCGCGCCGCTGGTGGCGTTCCAGCGCATCGCGTCGGGGGTGAACGTCTTCGCCCTGATGGCCATCCCCTTCTTCATCTTCGCCGGCGATCTGATGCAGCAGTCGGGCATCGCCGAGCGGCTGGTGCGCGTGGCCAACGCGGCCGTGGGACGGGTTCGCGGCGGACTGGGCCCGGTCAATGTGGGCGCCTCCATGATGTTCGGCGGCGTGTCCGGCTCGGCCATCGCCAGCGCCTCGGCCCTGGGCTCCACCCTGATCCCGATGATGAAGAAGCGCGGCTACGACGCCGACTATGCGGTCAACATCACCACCACCTCCGCGGTCACCGGCCTGCTGATCCCGCCGTCGCACAACATGATCATCTATGCGGCGGCCGCCGGGGTCTCCATCTCCGTGGCCGACCTGTTCATGGCGGGCGTGGTGCCCGGCCTCGTCACGGGCATGATCCTGATGGTCGTGGCCTGGCTGGTGGCGCTCAAGCGCGGCTATCCGCGCGGCGAGTTCCCCGGCTGGCCCGTGTTCATGCGCGCCCTGATCGGCGCGATCCCGGGCCTGCTCACGGCGGTGATCATCTTCGGCGGCATCCTGGGCGGCATCTTCACCGCCACCGAAAGCTCGGCCGTGGCGGTGATCTACACCATGGTGGTGGGCTTCCTGGTCTACCGCACACTGACCTTCAAGGGCTTCGTCACCGCCGCCATGAATGCGGTGAAGACCACCGCCATGGTCATGCTCATCATCGGTTCGGCCGCAGCCTTCGGCTGGCTGCTGGCCCTGAACGAGGCGCCCGACCAGCTGGCCGGCCTGATGCGCATGGTGTCGGACAATCCCATCATCATGCTGCTGATGATCAACGTCATCCTGCTGCTGCTGGGCACCTTCATGGACATGGCGCCCCTGATCGTCATCACCTCGCCCATCTTCCTGCCGGTGGCCATGGAGGCGGGCATGGATCCGGTCCAGTTCGGCATGGTCATGATGCTCAACCTGGGCATTGGCCTCGTCACGCCGCCGGTGGGCTCGGTCCTGTTCGTGGGCTGCGCCGTGGGCAAGATCCGGGTCGAGGATGCGGTCAAGACCATGTGGCCGTTCTATCTGGCCCTGATCGTCTCCCTGATGCTGATCACCTATGTGCCGGCCTTCTCCATGACCCTGCCCAACCTGATGCGATGACCACACGACTGTCCCAAGCCACGCTCGACGCCCTGCCTCCGGCGGCGGCGCAGCCGGCCTATGACCGCGCGGCGGTGAAGACCGGGGTGGTGCATCTGGGCGTCGGCGCCTTTCACCGGGCCCATCAGGCGGTGGTGTTCGATGACGCCCTGGCGGCGGGCGACCTGCGCTGGGGCGTGCTCGGCGCCTCCCTGCGCTCGCCCGGCGTGCGCGATCAGCTGAACCCCCAGGACGGCCTCTACAGCGTCGTGGTGCGGGACGGCGATCGGCGCGACGTGCGCGTCATCGGCGCGATCCAGTCCGTGCTGGTGGCACCCGAGGACCCGGCCGCGCTCGTGGCCGCCATGGCCCACCCGCACGTGCACATGGTCACCCTGACCGTGACGGAGAAAGGCTACCGGCTCGACCCCGCCTCCGGCGCCCTGATGACCGACGATCCGGATGTTACGGCGGACCTGTCCGACCTGTCGGCGCCGCGCACCGCCCCCGGCTTTGTCACCGCCGCCCTGGCCGCGCGCAAGGCGGCGGGCCTGCCCCCCTTCACCGTGGTCTCCTGCGACAACGTCCCCCACAACGGCGCCCGCATCCGTCAGGCCGTGCTGGACATGGCCGGGCGCATCGACCCCGGCCTGCGCGACTGGATCGAGACCCACGGCGCCTTTCCCCAGACTATGGTGGACCGCATCGTCCCCGCCACCACGCCCGACGATGTGGCCGCCAACGAAAGTCTGCTGGGCGTGACCGATCAGGGCATGGTCAAGACCGAGCCCTTCACCCAGTGGGTGATCGAGGACCGCTTCGCCGGACCCCGCCCCGACTTCGACTCCCTCGGCGTGCAAGTCACCGCCGACGTGGCCCCGTGGGAGGACGCCAAGCTGCGCCTTCTGAACGGCGCCCATTCGGCCATCGCCTATCTGGGCGGTCTGGCGGGCCTCCAGTATGTGGATCAGGTCGTCGCCATCCCCGCCTACGCCCGCTTCGTCGAGGCCCTGTGGGACGAGGCCGAAAGCACCCTCACCCCGCCGCCGGGTCTGGACGTGCCGACCTATCGCGGCGAGCTGATGCGCCGCTTCGCCAACAGCGCGCTGCAGCACCGCACCGTCCAGATCGCCATGGACGGCAGCCAGAAGCTGCCCCAGCGCCTGCTGGCCGCCTGCGCCGCGCGTCTGGACAAGGATCAGCCCAACGACGCCCTGGCCCTCGCCGTGGCCGGCTGGATGCGCTGGCAGGACGGCGTGGACGACGCCGGAAACGCCTTCACCGTGAACGACCCGCTCGCCGCCGAGACCGCGCGGCGCGTCCAGGGCGCGGCCGGGCCCGCCGCCAAGGTCGCCGCCCTGCTGGACCTCGCAGCTGTCTTCCCGCCCGCCCTCGCCGCCGACGCCCGGTTTGCCAAGGCGGTGACCAACGCCCATCTCAGCCTCATCGAGCGCGGCGCCCAGGGCGCCGTGGAAGCCTTCGTGGAAAGCCTGCCCCGGTCATGAGCCGCGTCCTGATCCTCAACCCCGCCGACGACGTGGCCGTGGCGCTTGAGGATCTGGCGGCCGGTTCGAACCCGAGGGGGCTCACCACGCCTGTGCGCGATGACGTCGCCGCCGGCCACAAGGTCGCCCGCCACGCCATCGCCGACGGCGCCATCGTGCGCAAATACGGTCAGGTCATCGGCCGGGCCCGCGCCGCCATCCCCGCCGGGTCGCACGTCCACACCCACAATCTGGCCATGGCCGACGACAGCCGGGACGCCGAGGTCGGCGTGGACGCCCGCCCCGTCCATATCCAGCCCGGCGCCACGTTTGAGGGTTATGTCCGCGCCGACGGCCGGGTCGGGACCCGCAACTACATCGGCGTGCTGACCAGCGTGAACTGCTCGGCCACCGTGGCCCGGCGCATCGCCGACAGCTTCCGTCCCGAGGATCATCCCGGCATCGACGGCGTTGTGGCCTTCACCCATCAGGGCGGCTGCGGCGGCGCCTCCATGAGCTCGGACGTGACCCTGCTCCAGCGCACCCTGGCGGGCTATGCGCGCCATCCCAATTTCGCGGGCATTCTGGTGGTGGGTCTCGGCTGCGAGGCCAACCAGATCCCCGACTTCATGGCCCGCGAGGGGCTACAGGCCGGGCCGTTCCTGCGGGCCATGACCATTCAGGAGGCCGGCGGCACGTCCCGCGCCATCGAGCAGGGCCAGGCCATCGTCCGCGAGATGATCGCCGAGGCCGCGGAGGCGAAACGCCAGACCGTCTCCGCCGAACACCTGACCGTCGGCCTGCAATGCGGCGGCTCCGACGGCTGGTCCGGCGTCACCGCCAATCCGGCGCTGGGCGCGGCGGTGGACCGTCTGGTGGCCAGCGGCGGCTCCGCCATGCTGTCCGAAACGCCCGAGATATGGGGCGCCGAGCATCTGCTGCTGCGCCGCGCCGTCTCTCAAGGCGTGGCCGACCGCCTCAACGCCCGTCTCGACTGGTGGCGCGATTACGCCGAACGGCACCAGATGGAGCTGAACAACAACCCCTCCCCCGGCAACCTCAAGGGCGGCCTGACCACCATTCTGGAGAAGTCGCTGGGCGCCGTGGCCAAGTCCGGCTCGACGCCCCTCAACGACGTCATCGGCTACGCCGAGCCCCTGACCACCAAGGGCCTCAGCTTCATGGACAGCCCCGGCTACGATCCCTGCTCGGCCACCGGCCAGATCGCCTCGGGCGCCAATCTGATCGTCTTCACCACCGGCCGCGGCTCGGTGTTCGGGGCCAAGCCCGCCCCGTCCATCAAGGTCGCCTCCAACGCAAAGCTGGCCTCGTGGATGGACGAAGACATGGACATCGACGCCTCGCCGGTCCTGACCGGCGCGTCCCTGACCGAGGTGGGCGATCTGATCTTCGCCCGCATCCTGGCCGTCGCCTCGGGCGAACCCAGCAAGTCCG
>NZ_PNLV01000098.1 GCF_013823285.1 Brevundimonas sp.
TCAGGCCCCGCGCGCGCGCCGCCATCAGGAACGGCGTCTCCAGCGGCTTGTAGGTCATGTCCAGCGCCGCCACGGCCTCGGGCGTCCTGCTGAAATCGAACACCATCGGCCCGCTCACCGCATTGATCACCAGCCGCGCCCCGGCGATGTCGGCCGGGTCCTCTCCCGCCACCCGCACCCGGTCGTCGAAGGTCTCGGCCAGCGCCTGCGCCCGCTCCCGCGTCCGGTTCAGGATCACCACCTCCGGCGCGCCCCCGGCCAGCAGGGCGGCCACGGACGCCCGTGCAGCACCCCCAGCGCCCAGAAACAGCACAGGCCCCGCCGTCATGTCGACGTCGGGCGCCTGTTCGGCCAGCGCCTTCAGCAGCCCCTCCCCGTCGGTGCTGTGCGCAATGACGCGGCCGTGCCGGAACGCCAGAACATTGGCCGAGCCGCAGGCCCGCGCGGTGTCGCTGGGCTCGTCGGCCCGGGCCAGCGCCTGGCCCTTGAAGGGGGCGGTGACGTTCAGGCCATGGATCATGCCCGCCCGGCCCGCCTCGATCAGCAGGTCGAAAGCCGCCTCGTCGGACGGGGCGAAGGCGGCGTAGACCGCATCCATGCCCGCTGTTTCAATCCACGCATTGTGGATGACAGGGCTGAGCGAATGGGTCACGGGCCGACCCACGATTCCCGCCAGCAGGGCCGCGCCTGTAATCCTCATGACGCCAGCAATCCTCGAGCGCGGAGTTCCGTCAGCACTGGCCACAGCGGCATGCCCAGGACGGTGAAATAGTCCCCCTCGATGCGCTCGAACAGCTGGGCGCCCAGGCCCTCCAGCCGGTAGCAGCCCACGCTGGACAGGATTTCCTCGCCCTCGGCCGCCAGATAGGCGTCCAGAAAGGCGTCCGAGAAGTCCCGCACCTGCATCCGCGCCGAATCCGCCGCGCTCCACACGGTCTCGCCGCCCACCGCCAGCGCCGCGGCGGAATGCAGCACATGGCCCTTGCCGCGAAAGGCGTTCAGCCGCGCCCGGGCCTCCTCCAGGCTGTCGGCCTTGTCTATCAGCCCCCCGTCCAGATCCAGGGTCTGGTCCGACCCCAGCACCAGTCCGGCGTGCGCGCGCGACGCCGCCTCGGCCTTGGCCCGCGCCAGCGCCAACGCCACGCCCGCAGGGTCTGCGCCGCCGGCCAACAGGTCGACCTTCAGCGCCCCTTCGTCCACATCGGCGGATGTGGCCTGATGGGGCACGCCCGCGCCGGTCAGCATGGCCCGGCGCGCCGCGCTCTTCGACGCAAGGATCAGGGTCCCGCTCATGACTGCGCCCCGCCCGCGTCGGGCTCGCCGGTCCTGGCCCGGCGTTCGTTGAGCAGATTGATGACCTGGGCCGCCGTCTCCTCGATGGAGCGGCGGGTCACGTCGATGGTGGGCCAGCCGCGCCGCTCGAACATGCGCCGGGCCTTCACGGTCTCGTCCCGCACCGCCTCATGATCCACATAGGTAGAGCCGCGCACCTCCCCCAGGCCCTCCAGCCGGTTGCGGCGAATCTGGACCAGACGGTCCGGAGACACGGTCAGGCCCACGACGAGCGGGGTCTTCAGCCCGTTCAGCCGCTCCGGCGCCTCTTGCCCGGGGACCAGCGGCACATTGGCCGCCCGCACGCCCCGGTGGGCCAGATAGATGCAGGTGGGCGTCTTGGAGGTGCGGCTGACCCCCACCAGCACCACGTCGGCGTTCTCCAGATCGTTCTGGCTCTGCCCGTCATCGTGGGAAATGGCGTAGTCCAGCGCCCCGATGCGGTTGAAATAGTCGGTGTCCAGGGCGTGCTGGGCGCCCACCCGGGTCGAGATGGCGGCGCCCAGATAGCGTGACAGGGCGCCCACCAAGGGATCCAGCGCCCCGATCTGGGGCATGCCCATGCGCCGGCAGCCGTCCTCCAGCGCGGCGCGCAGCTCCCGGTCCACGATGGTGTGCAGCACCACGCCCGGCGAGGCGTCGATGGACTCCAGCACCTTGTCCAGCTGCTTGTGGGAGCGCACCAGGGCGTAGATGTGCTCGATGGGGATGACGCCGTCGAAGCGGGCCACCACGGCCTTGGCCATGGCGTTCAGGGTCTCTCCGGTGGAGTCCGACACCAGGTGGACGTGGAAATAGGTGGCCAGACGGCCCGGCTTGGCGATCATCGGGGGGCGAACCTGTGGGCGGCGCCCCGAACGACTGGGGACGGTTTCATGACTTTTCCATAGCCTCTCGGGCGGCCGGGCGCATCCTTCGGGATTACGGGGACGATCACGAGGGTCGGGGCCATTCCGTCCCGCGTGTGTGGTCCGGCGGCGCCCAGCATGGGGATGGCTTGGTGAAGACCCGACTTATCCCCGCCGCCCCGGATTCCGCGACCGCTGTCGGGCTAAGGGCTGGTAAGGTTTTGTTAACACTATCCCGTAGGATCATCCCCACGGTCGCTCCCCGTGGATGACCGGCGATCCGCAGGGGAGAAACCCGGCGCCGTCCGGCCAAGACCTGAAACTGTCCCCGGCGTCCCCCGCCCAAGACTCTGTCACCATCTCTCAAGACTCTAATTCATGAGTAAGGATTGAGTGGGACGGTCAGGCCTCGTACACGGCTCGGCATGGCCAGTGACGACCCCGTTTTCCTTCGCGCCCTTAGGGGTGAGTCCCTCGAGCGCCCCCCGGTATGGTTCATGCGTCAGGCCGGGCGCTACCTGCCGGAGTACCGGGCCTTGCGAGCGCAATCGCCCGACTTCATCGCCTTCTGCCTGAATCCCGAGATGGCCGCCGAGGTGACGCTGCAGCCCATGCGGCGGTTTGGCTTCGATGCGGCCATCGTCTTCGCGGACATCCTGCTGATCCCCCGCGCCCTGGGCCAGGAGGTCTGGTTCGAGGCGGGCGAGGGCCCCCGCCTGGGCGCCCTGCCCGACGTGGCCTCCATGCGGGATCTGGCGCAGGGCGCCGGCGCGGCCCTGTCCGAGGTGGGCGAGACCCTGTCGCGGGTTCGTGAGGCCCTGGAGCCCGAACGCGCCCTGATCGGTTTCGCCGGCGCCCCCTGGACCGTGGCCACCTACATGCTGGACGGGGAGGCCCGCACCATCGGCAAGGGCGAACGGGCCCAGGCGCGCACCTACGCCTATGCCGAGCCGGAGAAGGTGGACGCCCTTCTGGATGTGCTGGTGGAATCCAGCGCCTGGTACCTGAAGATGCAGGCGGACGCCGGCGCCCAGGCCCTGAAGATCTTCGAGAGCTGGGCCGAGGGCCTGCCCGACGATCTGTTCGACCGTCTGGTCCTGAAGCCGCACCAGAAGCTTGTGGCCCGCCTGCGCGAGCTGGGCGTCTCCGTGCCCCTGATCGGCTTCCCGCGCGGCTCGGCGGCGCTGGCCGAGGGCTATGCGCGCGATGTGGACGTCCAGGCCGTGGCGCTGGACACCGCCTGCCCGCTGGCCGTCGGCCGCCGGGTCCAGGCCATCAAGCCCATCCAGGGCGCCCTGGACCCTCTCCTGCTTCGGGCGGGGGGTGCGGCGCTGGACCGCAGGGTGGATCAGCTGATGGAGGCCTGGGGCCAGGGGCCGTGGGTCTTCAATCTGGGCCACGGCATCCTACCTGATGTGCCGATCGCCCATGTGGAGCAGGTGCTCCGCCGGATCGGAGCCCAATGACCGACGCCTCCACACCTCGCCGCATCGCCGTCGTCCTGATGAATCTGGGCGGGCCCGATGGTCAGGAGTCCGTCCGGCCGTTCCTGTTCAACCTGTTCAACGACCCGGCCATCATCGGTCTGCCCGGCATTGTCCGCACGCCGCTGGCGAAATTCATCTCCTCCAAGCGCGAGGAGGAGGCCAAGGCCAACTATGCGATCATGGGCGGCGGCTCGCCCCTGCTGCCCGAGACCGAAAAACAGGCCGCGGCCCTGACCGAACGTCTGCGGCGGGACTGGCCCGGCGACGATGTCCGGGTGTTCATCGCCATGCGCTACTGGAACCCCCTGACGCCCGAGACCGCAAAGGCGGTCGAGGCGTTCGGCCCGGATCAGGTGGTGCTGCTGCCGCTCTATCCGCAGTTCTCCACCACCACCACCCAGTCGTCCCTTAAGGCCTGGCGCGAGCATTATCGCGGACCGGGCCGGATCAGCGCGGTGTGCTGCTATCCCGAGGCCACCGGCTGGATCGAGGCCCAGGCGGCCCTGATCACCGCCCAACTCGAGAAGGCCGGGGACAAGCCCGTCCGGGTGCTGTTCTCCGCCCACGGCATCCCCGAAAACCTGGTCCACAGGAAGGGCGATCCCTATCAGGAGCAGGTGGAGCGCACGGTCTTCGCCGTGGTCGAGCGTCTGGGCCTGCAGGACTGGACCATCTGCTACCAGAGCCGCGTCGGGCCGCTGAAATGGTTGGGCCCGTCTACGCCGGACGCCATCGAACAGGCTGGCCGTGACGGCGTCGGGGCCGTGCTGGTGCCCATCGCCTTCGTCTCCGAGCATGTGGAGACCCTCGTGGAGCTGGACGTGGAGTACGGCCATCTGGCTGAGGAGAAGGGGGTGAGCCCTTATCTGCGCACGCCGGCCGTGGGCGTGACGGATGCGTTCATCGAGGCCCTGTCGGAAGCGGTCGGCTCGGCCGTGGACCGGACCGGAATCGCCCCCTATGGCCCCGGTTGTCAGGGCGACTGGAAGGCCTGTCCCTGCCGCGGGATGGCGGCATGAACGCCTATGATCTGGCCCGGGCCCTGCACATCCTGGCGGTGATCGCCTGGATGGCGGGCCTGCTCTATCTGCCGCGGCTGTACATCTACCACGTCAAGGCGGCGGCGGGCGGCGAGATGGATCTGACGTTCCAGACCATGGAACGCAAGTTACTGAAATTGATCATGAATCCGTCAATGATCGCGGCCTGGATCTTCGGCCTGTGGCTGTTCTGGCTGCGAAGCGGCTCGGGCGCGGACTGGTCCTTCGCCCACCAGCCCTGGATGATCGCCAAGATCGCGGGCGTCCTGTTCCTGACCGGCTGGCATCACTATCTGGCGGTGGCGCGCAAGCGGTTCGCCGCCGGGACCAATCAGAGGTCCGAACGGTACTGGCGCATGACCAACGAACTGCCCTTCGTCGCCGCCATCGTCATGGTCCTGTCCGTGACCCTGGAATGGTCCTTCTGAGCCGTTCCGCTTGACGCCGACGCCCGCCTGTGGTGTCGCTGGCGACGAGGCGCAGAAATGCGCTGCCCTTCTTTCAAGACGACCCGACCGTTCCGCTTGACGCTTGGGCGCCCGTCTTTCCCCTCCGGCCTTTCGGCCAGACATCGCCTTTTCCTCCCCCGTCCGCCCGGCCCTCGCCGCGCGGCCTCTTCGCGATACGCTCATGACCGACACCGAAAACCAGACTCCCGCCGACGACGCCACGGTTGAGGATCAGACCGCCGACACCCCGTCCGACGCCGATGGGGATTCCGACAGTGAGTCCGAAAACGGCGATGACGAGCGCGGCGCCGGTCTCGGCGAGCGCATCTCGCTTGAGGAGCTGAAGGAGAAGTCGGCCGCCGACCTGGTCGCCTTCGCCGAGGGTCTGGAGATCGAGAACGCCTCGAACCTGCGAAAGCAGGATCTGCTGTTCGCCATCCTCAAGGTTCTGGCCGACGAGGAGGTGGAGATCTCCGCCGACGGCGTGCTTGAGGTTCTGCCCGACGGCTTCGGCTTCTTGCGCAGCCCCGACGCCAACTATCTGCCGGGGCCCGACGACATCTATGTCAGCCCGTCCCAGATCCGCCGCTTCGGCCTGCGGTCCGGCGACACGGTCCACGGCACGGTGCGCGGCCCTCGCGAGGGCGAGCGCTATTTCGCCCTGCTCAAGGTCGACACCATCAATTTCGAGGACCCGGAGACGGTCCGCACCAAGGTCAATTTCGACAACCTGACGCCGCTCTATCCCGACTCCCGCCTGAACATGGAGATCGAGGATCCGACGCTGAAGGATCGCTCGGGCCGGGTCATCGACATCGTCGCGCCCCTGGGCAAGGGGCAGCGCTGCCTGATCGTGGCGCCGCCGCGGGTCGGCAAGACGGTGATGCTGCAGAACATCGCCAAGTCCATCGAGCAGAACCACCCCGAGGTCTATCTGATCGTCCTGCTGATCGACGAGCGCCCCGAGGAAGTCACCGACATGCAGCGCACGGTGAAGGGCGAGGTCGTGGCCTCCACCTTCGACGAGCCCTCCACCCGTCACGTGGCCGTGGCCGAAATGGTCATCGAGAAGGCCAAGCGCCTGGTCGAGCACAAGCGCGACGTGGTGATCCTGCTGGACTCGGTCACCCGCCTGGGCCGCGCCTACAACGCCACGGTGCCGTCGTCGGGCAAGGTCCTGACCGGCGGCGTGGACGCCAATGCCCTGCAGAAGCCCAAGCGCTTCTTCGGCGCCGCGCGCAATGTGGAGGAGGGCGGCAGCCTGACCATCATCGCCACGGCCCTGATCGACACCGGCAGCCGCATGGACGAGGTGATCTTTGAAGAGTTCAAGGGCACCGGCAACTCAGAGATCGTGCTGGACCGCAAGGTCGCCGACAAGCGCATCTTCCCGGCCATCGACGTGCTGAAGTCCGGCACCCGCAAGGAAGACCTGATCGTGCCCAAGGACCAGCTGGCCAAGACCTATGTGCTGCGCCGCATCCTCAACCCCATGGGCCCCCAGGACGCCATCGAGTTCCTGCTGGACAAGCTGCGCCAGTCCAAGAACAACGGCGACTTCTTCCAGTCCATGAACACATAATCCGGCCTTGGCACCTCGCACGCGGTGCGAGGCTGCTTGAGGCTGTTTCACGTGAAACACGGGAGCCTGCGATGAAGGTCAAGATCGAGATCGACTGCGAGCCGGCCGAGGCGCGGGCCTTCCTCGGTCTGCCCAATGTGGAGCCGCTGAACGACCACATGGTGGCCGAGATGCAGCGCCGCATGGACGAGAACATCGTCGCCATGCAGCCCGACGAGCTGATGAAGACCTGGACCAGCTTCGGCCTCCAGGCCCAGGACCACTTCCGCCGCCTGATGGAAAGCGCCACCAAGCCATGACGACAATCCTCCCCCGTCGGGGGAGGGGGACCGCCCCCGGGTCTTGCCTTCGGCAAGCCCGAGGACAGGCTTCGCGGTGGAGGGGGCTGGCCGCCGCACAGACGCTCGTCGCTCTTCACCCATGACCGACACCCTCTACGCCCTCGCCACCCCGCCCGGACGCGGCGCCATCGCTGTGGTGCGGCTGTCGGGTCCAGCCACCGAAGCGGCGCTGACAGCCCTCGGCGCCGGTGGGCTGGAGCCCCGCCGAGCCTCGCTCCGCGCCCTGCGAGACGCCTCGGGCGAGGTCTTTGATCAGGCTCTGGTCCTCTGGATGCCCGGTCCCGCCAGCTTCACCGGGGAGGACTGCGCCGAGCTGCATCTGCACGGCGGCCGGGCGGTGTTCGAGGCCTGCGCCCGGGCCCTGTCCGATCTGGGCCTGCGCCCCGCAGAACCCGGCGAGTTCTCACGCCGCGCCTTCCAGAACGGCCGCATGGACCTGACCCAGGCCGAGGCCGTGGCCGATCTGGTGGATGCTGAATCCGACGCGCAGCGGCGCCAGGCGCTCGGCCAGCTGGGCGGCGCCCTGTCCGAGCGCTACGCCGGGTTCCGCGCGTCCCTGCTGTCCATCCTCGCCCTGCTGGAAGCCGAGATCGACTTTCCCGACGAGGAGGGCGTGCCCGGAGGCCTGTCGGACCGGGTCGGCCCCATGATCGCCATCCTGTCCGCCGACATCGACGCGGCCCTCGGTCAGGCCCGGCGCGGCGAACGCATCCGCGAGGGCTACCGCATCGTCCTGATCGGCGACACCAATGCGGGCAAGTCCACCCTGTTCAACCGCCTCGCCGGGCGCGAGGCCGCCATCGTCACCCCGACCCCGGGCACCACCCGCGATGTGCTGGAGGCCCATCTGACCCTCGGCGGCTATGCCGTCACCCTGATGGACACCGCCGGCCTGCGGGACACCGCCGACGCCATCGAGGCCGAGGGCGTGCGCCGCGCCCGCGCTCGGGCCGCCGAAGCCGAGTTGCGTCTGTGGGTCCGCGCCCCGGGCTTCGACAGCGCGGCCGTCGCGGATCTGGTGCAGCCGGGTGATCTGGCGGTGCTGAACAAGTCGGACATGGAGCCCCAGACCCCGCCCGAGGGCATGGCCCATCTGGCCGTCAGCGCCGAGCGGGGGGAGGGGCTTGAGGCTCTGGAATCCTGGCTGGCCCGCCGCATCGCCGACGATCTGTCCGGCGCCGACTTCCCGGCCGTAACCCGCGAGCGCCACCGCATCCGGCTGGAGCGGGCGCGGGATCATCTGGCGTCCGCCCGCGCCGCCATGGCCCTAGGGCCCGAGGTGGCCGCCGAGGATGCCCGGCAGGCCGCCAACGCCCTGGCCGAGATCGTCGGCGCGGTCGGGGTGGAGGATGTT
>NZ_PNLV01000099.1 GCF_013823285.1 Brevundimonas sp.
GGTGCGCCCCAATGGATTCGAACACTGAGTTCCTGAGTTTCTAAAGGGCTTGCAACAAGCTGTCGTGTCTGGTGCGAACATAGTTCCAGTTTTGCGCCCCAAGGCTGAAGTCTGTAGCGCCATCGGCGCGGAAGAGGGAGGCACGCTCGCCACCCAAACCGCATCCAGCGCAGCTTGCCCGGTTGACCGTTAGTCGAGACCGCAGGCCCCGTCGCTTGAATCCGCGATCGCGGTCCGACAACGCTCCAGCTCGATGGCCCCCTCCCAGAGCAGATCGGAAATCCGGTGCGCCTCGTCGGCGGAGCAGCGAAAGGTCGCTCCGAACCACCGGATCTCGATCGCTTGGTCGGTCACGGAAACCGACAGCTCGTCAGAAGATGCGGCACGACTGGTGGACATCTGTTTCTCGGCGAAATCATATCCAGTAACAGCGTTCCGTAGCGCGGCTGCTTGATCAAGTAGAACCTGATGGGCCCTTTTGTGACCCAGGGCCTGGCCTCAAGCCTCTGGTTCAAGTAGCCGGAAACGGAACAGCAGCGCCCCCGCGACAGCGCCCAGGACCGGCGCAACAATGAACAGCCAGAGCTGCGACAGGGCCTGTCCGCCAGAGAGAAGCGCCGGGCCGATACTGCGCGCGGGGTTGACCGACACCCCCGTCACCTGGATGCCCACGATGTGGATCGCCGCGAGGGTGATGCCGATGGCCACCCCCGCAAACGGCGCGTGCCCCTTGTCACCGCTGACCCCGAGGATCACCACCACGAAGATGGCGGTCATCACGAACTCGAAGAGGGCCGCCGTCATCAGCGGATACTCACCCAGATATCCGGGGCCCCATCCATTCTGACCCAGATTGGATGTTCCGGTTTTCGCGAGCGTCGCAAGGATGACCGCGCCGGCAATGGCGCCCAGGATCTGGGCGATCCAGTAGCCGACCATGTCTCGGCCCGACATACGCCCTGCGATGAAGCCGGCCAGGCTGACAGCCGGGTTCACGTGACAGCCGGACACCGGACCCAGTCCATAGGCCATGGCCACTATGGCGAAGCCGAAGGCCAGGGAGACGGCCAGTTGATCAAACGGCGCCGGTCCGAGAACGGCGGCGCCGCAGCCGAACAGCACCAGGACAAGCGTCCCGACAAATTCGGCAGTGAGTTTCCTGACCATCCTAGCCTCCCCATGATGCCGCCCCCTGCGGCCAGCAGCCCTGCCTATCCCCAAGTTGTTTCGGCAGGCCAGAGGTTCAGGCGCAGGAGTTACACTCGTTGACATTTCCCTGTTCCTACGGCGGCTGGACACGGCGGGTGAATGAGGGACGAATGGGGGTCATGAAACATCCATCCCTGATCCTGTCCGGCGCACTGTCCCTGGCGCTTTCAGGCTGTCTGGGAGCCGACATGATCTCGACGCGAAGCGCCGGCGCCCCTTATCCCCAGGAAGCCGGGTCGCAGGTGGTCTTCATCGAAGACCCGGGGCCCATGCGCGATCTTGTCAGCGAGGCGCTGGCCGCCCGAGGCCCGCGGATCGTGGATGACGCCCCGCTCATGGTTGAGGCCACGCTGACGGAGCGCCCGGAACACGCCGGGGCCTTTGTGGGCGAACGGCCGACGACGGACCGCGACTGGCTGGCGGCCCCGTCACGCACGCCGTGGTGGCGGTCCCCTGCCCGCATGAAGACGCTGACCCTGCGCCTGATTGATGGGCGGACCGGACAGGAGCTGCGCCGGGCCGAGGCCGCTCACCGGGTTCGACCCGGCCGTGAACACAGGGCTCCGCCCCCGGCCGAACTGGCGCGACAGGCGGTAGACGCCTTGCTGGCTACGGATCCGGCGACGCCGCGGGAAGACTGATCCTCACCAGGGCGCCGCCGCGCGCGCCTTTGCCGCAGACGAGCCTTCCCCCATGCCGCTCCACCGTGGCGCGCACGAAGGCCAGACCGAGTCCGACGCCAGGCCCGGGTCCCTCCCTGCGTTGAAACGGCCGGCACAGGTCCTCGAACTCGGCAGGCTCCAGGCCAGGTCCTTCGTCCTCTACCTCCAGTCGAACCGCCCCGGCCTCGGTGTCAGCATCCAGCCGCACGTCGATCCTCGTGCCCCTGGGCGCGACCTTGATGGCGTTGTCGATGAGGTTGATCAGGGCCCGGGTCAGCAGGACCCGGTCAGCCAGCACCATGACACCATCCGCCTGGGGCGGGGTGACCAGGGCCACAGACCTGGCGTGGGCCAGCGGCCACAAGCTGTCCGCAGCGTCAATGAGGAGGTCCGCCGCGTCAAAGATCTCCGGCTCAAGAGGCTGCGACTCCGCGCGCGCCAATTGCACATAGCTGTCCGCCATTCTCAGCGTCAGGCGGGCATTGTCGCCGATCCGCTGCCTGAGGTGGGCGGAGTTGATCCGGCCGCCGCCCTCCAGAACCGCCAGGATGGACGTGAGCGGCGCGCGCATGTCATGGCCGAGCAGTTGCAGCGCCGCCTCCCTTTGCCGCTGCACGACGCGGGCCGCGGTGACATCGGCCAGCCGCACGATGCGCAAACCGTCGCCAGAAGCGACCTCGGTGATGCTGACCGAAAGAATGCGCCCCTGCGGGGTCGAGAACTCGCCTTCCGTCGCGGGGGCCCCCAGTTCGGTGAGGAGGCGCTGGAACGGTTCGCCCGTCAGCGGCCGCCGCTCGAAAAGGTCCTCCGCCCGGACGTTGGCCAGACGCACCATCCCGTCGGCGTCAACCACCAGTGTCGCGTCGGGCAGATCCTGCAGGACCCCCGAGATGAACCGGTTCAGGCGCTTGAGCCCGTCAATCGCCAGGGTCATGGCCGAAGCCTGGCGCGCCACCACATCGGAGCCGATGCGGCGCCAGAGAAACGGGCCTGGAGCGTCCCGGTCCAGGGCGATCAGTTCTGTCTCGAGATAGACCGAGGCGGCGACCAGCCGCCGCCAGCTCCACAGGGGCAGGGCCAGGGCCGCGCCCAGGACGGCCGCAGCCGGTTCGAACCACCAGCCCAGCTGCAGGAGACTCCAGGACGCCATGAGCACGGCGATGACGAGTCCGAGACTCAAGGCCAGACTCCAGCGTGGATTGAAGATCAGCAGGCCGCCCATGAGCAGCAGGATCAGCGCGGCGGAGACCACGGCCGTGGCCACGGAGCTCACCGGACGCACGCCGGCGTCCGACACAAGCGTGTCCACGAGCGCCGCCTGGATCTCCACGCCATTGAACAGTCTCCCCCCCACAGAGGTGGGGGTGGCGTAGCGATCACCGAGACCGTCGGCGGTGACGCCGACGATCACGAGCCGGTTGTCGATCGCCGAGCGCGGCGTCTCGCCGCGCAGAACATCCGACGCCGAGACGGTTCGGAACGCGCCAGGCGGTCCGCGAAAGCGCACCATCAGGGGGTCCGCCGCCAGCCGGTCAGCGGAACTGGACGGCGCGGACGGCAACGGATGGCCCGCCACATCCAGCAGGCAGGCCGCCAGGTGAGGCCAGGCCTGGCCCCCGCCCGTAAGCCACAGCGGCAGCCGGCGAACGATGCCGTCTTCGTCCGCGGTCAGGTTCACGTGGCCCTGGCCGGCGGCGCTGGACCCGAGGGGCGCGATGGGCCCGGTTGCGTGGGGCCGCCCGCCTGCCCAGGCCTGTGGGTCGACAGCCTCCGCCAGACAGACCCGGCCCGAGGCCTGCAGGGCCTCGGCCAGCAGGGCGTCGGCGTCGCCTTCGGGCTCGAAAAACAGGATGTCCATGGCGATGGCCCGGGCGCCGGCGTTCGAAAGCCGATCGATCAGGTCGGCATGGACGCCCCGGGACCAGGGCCAGCGCCCCACCTCGCCCAGGCTCCGGTTGTCGATGGCGACGACCAGAACCTCTTCGGAGGGGGCTCCGGCGCCCCAGCGCATCCAGCTGTCATAGGCGAGGCCGTTGGCCCGGCTGAGGGCCCAGGTCGATGAGAGCGCAACGGTGGCCGTCACCACAAGGCAGGTGACGGCGATCCACTCCAGCAGAGCCCGCCGCCCTGCCCGTCTCGGATCGCCCCAGGGGCCCCTGCGGGTCAATCTAGCTTCCGATGCGGAGCTCCTGCGGCTCCGTCCAGGTCGAGAGGGTTCGGCCATAGGCCCGCGTGGTGACCCGGACCCGCCAGTTGTAGACGCCCGGCTCCAGGCCGCTGAGCGTGATCTCCGGCGCGGTCAGACCGGGCACGTCGATAACAGGCGGCGCGTCCTGACCGGCGGCGCTCAGCTGAAAACGGAACTCCGCAGGCCGATCCCCCTCCGCGCGCCATCGGAAGAGATGGCTCCGGTCACGACCAGACCCGCCCGACAGGGCCTGAAGACCGGCGGCGCCCGTACGGACCCGCAGGATGCTGTAAACGGCCGGGACGCCTTCGAGACCCCCGGACGAGACCGCGGTCAGGCGCACGAAATACTCTCCGTCCTCGATTGCCTCGAAGGTCAAGGCCTGCCCGGCGGGAGCTTCCGTTTCGGCGAAGGCGTCAATCAACCCTGCATCGGTGGCCAGGCGCGCCCGGTAGGCGACCGCCTCCTCGACCCCCTCCGGCACAAGGACGATCGCCTCGCCGGACTGTGGCCGGCCAGGGTCATTCAGCGTCGGGGCGGAGGGCAGCGACGCCAGTTCGGCGCCGATGGCGCTGGCGGCCACGCCCTGGCCGGCCTGAACCAGCAAGGCCGCATCCGCCGCCTGCACGCCCACCTGCCCTTCAAGCACCTCCGTGGCGCCTCGCCCCGCTTCGGCGGCGTAGGCGACCCGGAACTCGGTGCCGCGGACGGCCGAGACCGCTATGGGGGTGACGATCTCGAACCGGCCCGCGGCGTCCACTGGCCGGGCCCCGGCTTCCAGCCTGCCGGTAAGCACGTCGAACTGCTGGTCGTATCCACCCGTCAGAAGCACTCGCCGGAGACGGGAAATCCGCACGCGGCTTTGCGACGGCAGGGCCACATGGCTGCCGTCAGGCAGCTCCAAGCGCACGAAGGCGTTGGCGCCGGTGGCGATGATCGCCCCCTCCTGCAGCCGCTCGCCCTGTCCCGGGATGCGCGTCTCCCCGCCGGATCGCACACTGGCCTCGCCCCGGACGTTGGAGACCACAGCCACGGCGGGCCGGGTCCTGAGCAGATGGACAGGGAAACGGAGGGTGCGGCCCACAGCCAGGCGCCGGGGATTGGTCACGCCATTCAGCCGCGCCACCACACGGTAATCCTCCCGGCGAAGCAGCCAGGATTCAGCCAGGTCGATGAGCGTGTCGCCCGACGTGACCGTATAGGCGACGGTCCGGCCCTCATCGGGCTGAGCGGAGGCGTCATGCCCGCAGAGCAGGGCGGCGCCCAGAACCAGACCCGCCAGAATGCGGCCAAACACGATCCCCGTCCCCTTCACAAGCCTTCAGCGCCCAGGCTCTCCAGTCGATAGCCGTAACTGTACACCGGCGTCAGCCTGAATCCGTGCTCCGGCCGCAGCCGCAGCTTGGTTCTCACCCGGGAGACATGCATGTCCAGCGACCGGCTGTTCACACCCGGATCCACGCCCCAGACCGCCTCGATGAGGTAGGAGCGGGACAGGGCCCGGTGGAGGTTCCGGAACAGCACCAGGGCGAGGGCGAACTCCTTGGCGGTCAGCTGAACGGCGGCGCCGTGGATCCGGGCGGTCATGTTCAGCGGCTCGAAGGTCACGCCGGCATGGGTCTCTTCATGCCGCCGTCGCCGCGCGGGATAGGCCCGCCTCAGCAGGGCCTCGATGCGCGCCGCCAGCAGCGGCTCGGCCAGGGGCTTCGTCAGATAGTCGTCAGCGCCGGCCGAGAGCCCGGCGATGACGTCCTGATCGTCGGCGCGACTGGTGACCAGGAGCATGGGCGGCGGCGGATCGAGGTTCATGCGCACCCAGCGAACCACCTCCAGGCCGGACCGGTCGGGCAAGTTCCAGTCCAGGATGATCAGGTCCACGGTGTCTCGCCGAAGGGCGGCGATCAGCGGCTCGGCCCGCGACAGAGCGACGATCGCATGGCCCATCCCCTCCACAGCCCTGGTCAGGAGGGCGAGATCGTTCGCATCGTCGTCTAGCAGCGCCACCTTCATTCAGAACTCCGGACGGTACAGAACTTTCGACTTCTGAACCGATCCGCCGATTCAGACCGTAAACGACTGTAAAATCCATATATCTCAAAGGCATGAAGGCATTCTTGTGACATGCGCCACATGGTAGCCTCCGGGCGTTGAAGCGTCTCGGGCGGCCATTGCGCGATGAAGACCATTGCTGTGATCTCAAGAAAGGGCGGTGCGGGGAAAACCACCGTAGCGGTGAATCTCGCGCTGGTCGCGCATCTCCGCGGCCACAAGGTTCTGCTGGTGGATATTGATCCCCAGAGGTCGGCCGCCCTGACCTTGGGATCGCGAGGCGCCATGGGCCCCCGCGTCGCGGCCAAGACGGCCGGCCATCTCTACCAGACGGCGCAGGTCGCACAGCGCGAGGGCTGCGACCTGATGATTATCGACACGCCGCCGGCCCCCATGGGTGACGTCGCCCAGGCCGTCAACAGTGCGGACCTGAACCTCATCGTCAGTCGGCCGACCTTTCTCGACATCGCTTCGATCGTGCAGTCGGTCGACCTGATCCGCCAGCTCGGACGGACGGGCGCGGTGGTGCTGAACCAGACCCCTGCCCCCAGAGGCGATGTGACGGCTCCCTCGGTTCGCCGGGCCGAGGAAGCCCTGGCCCTCACCGGACTGCCGCTGCTGGCCCGGCTGAGCGCCCGCCAGGTCTATCAGACGTCGCTCGCCTCAGGCCGGTCCGCGCTGGAGCTGGGGTCCCAGCTGGCCGAAGCCGAACTGATGGCCCTGTGGAAGGCTGTCCAGTCGCGCCTGCACGCCGTGGACCGACGGACGCCCGCCAATGACCCTGGGACGTCCCGTCTCTGCGCCGTGTGAACGGCCGGGAACTGTCGGCGCGTCCTCGTTCCCTCATGGCCCCGGAACCGGCGCCCGTGTTGCCTTCGTTTACAGTCAGCCTCCGGGCTTCGGTTTACGACAGGCGGCCAGGCGCGCCTGAGGCCTGGCTGGAGTCGCCATGCATTTGATCCTTGAAACGCCACTGGCGGGGGCCCAGCGCCTGGCCATGCCCACCGCTCTGCTTGAGCATGCCGAGGCGGGACCGCTCATTGTCAGGGTGTCAAGCCGGCCGGACGGCGAGACCACCATTGATGAGGGCTGGGGGAACCTCTCATCCCTCAGGGGTTCACCGCTCAGAACCCTGACCGGGGCGGACCTGGCGGCCGCCATCGGCAGATGGGCTGACGGACCTGTCCGTGCGCACCAGGTGTCGGGGCGGGCCTTCTCCGCGCCTGACGGCGTCGTCACCTACGGCGTGAGGATCGGCCTCGCCAGGGGCCTGGACGCGCCCTCCCCCTGGTTCATCCTGATCGAGGCCCAGCCCTTCGTCGACGGCGGCGCCGCCGAGGTGGCCAGGCTCATGGCCGCCCTGGAGAGCGCCGAAGCCCGCCTGCGAACGCTGGAAGCGTCCCGCGCCGTCGCGGGCCGCTTCAGCGCCCAGATCGCGGACCTCAGCCATGAGTTGCGAACCCCGCTGAACGGCGTCCTGGCCATCGCCGATGTCCTGGCGGCGCGTCCTCTCCCCGATCATGATCTGGAACTGGCGAAGCTGATCCGGGATTCCGGGGCCGCCATGCTCGCCTTGCTGAACCGTACGCTCCGGGATGCCCGGGAGATCGGCGAGACCCCGGCCGGGGAAGCCCCGGCCGCCGCAGCCGACATCACCTCTGAAGCCTTCGCCCTGGAGCCGCTGCTGGACGCGCTCTCGGGGATCTGGTCCGTGGCGGCCCGCCGCAAGGGCCTGGCGTTTCATGTGTCTGCGCCGGATCTGGCCGGTGTGGTGGTGAAAGGCGATCCGGTGCGCCTGAACCAGGTGCTGACGAACCTGCTCAGCAATGCGGTGAAGTTCACGACAGAGGGGCAGGTCGCCTTTCGCGTGGAGCGCACGCCGACACCCGCCGCGCCCATCTACCGGTTCGTGGTGGAGGATACAGGCCCTGGATTCTCTCCGGAAATCCGGGCAAGGCTGTTCTCGCGCGGCGCGACCCAGGCAAATGACATCGATCAGGGCGCCGGGCTGGGACTGAGCCTCGTGCGACGTTTCGCCGAAGGGATGGGGGGCGTCGTCCAGGCCCAGGACATCGCCACGGGCGGCGCCCGCGTGATCGTGGAACTGCCAATGCCCGAGATCGAGCCTCCTTCCGCGGCGACGAGACCACAGGCGGCAGGCCGATGGTCAAGATTTCTGGACCGGCGCCGGTAGCGGTCGGGGCCGGGCCGCCGGGCCGCCGGGCCGCCGGGCCGCCCGAGCAGCATGGCAAAGGCGGGCAAGGCCGCCTCCTTGCCCCGGGCGTCGA
>NZ_PNLV01000100.1 GCF_013823285.1 Brevundimonas sp.
ACGGATCGCCCGCGCATCCTGATCGTCGGCCAGGTGGAGAACGATCAGTCGATCCTGAAGGGCTGCGCCGACATCCGCACCAACGCCGGGCTGGTCGCCGCTGTACGGGCGAACCACCCGGACGCCTTCCTGATCTACAAGACCCACCCCGACGTGCTGGCGGGCAATCGCCCCGGCATGCTGGACGGCGCGGCGCTGGACGCCGTGGACGCGTCGGCCGACGGCCTCGACATCATCCAGTGCCTCGACCACGCCGATCGTCTGGCGACCCTGACCTCCCTGTCGGGCTTCGAGGCCCTGCTGCGTGGCAAGCCCGTCACCACCTACGGCACGCCCTTCTTCGCGGGCTGGGGCCTGACCGAAGACCGCGTCGCCTGTCCCCGCCGCACCCGCCGGGCGACGCTGGACGAACTGGTCGCCGCAGCCCTGATCCTCTACCCGGTCTATGTGGCCCCGGGCGGCTGGCCCTGCGAGGCCGAGGATCTGGTCGAGGCCCTGATCGCCGCCAGGGGCGTCCCCCCGCCAAGGGCGCCCGCAAACCAGATCGCCCGCTGGTGGACCGGCATCCGCGCCAGTCTCGACCGCACGCCCCCGCCGTCCTATTGATGGGGCTCGTCAAGGAAACGGACCCAGTGAACGATTCTCCCAGAGCGGTCATAGCCGCCACCGGCCTGCACACCCCCGAACACGCGCTCTCCAACGCCGAACTGGTGACGGCCTACAACGCCTTCGCCGAGCGCTTCAACGCCGCCAACGCCGGGGCCATCGCCGCCGGCGAGCTGGAGGCGCTGACGCCGTCCTCGTCCGAGTTCATCGAGAAGGCCTCGGGCATCAAGTCCCGCTTCGTGGTGGAGAAATCGGGCATCCTCGATCCTGACCGCATGGTCCCGCACATCCCCGAACGCTCCAACGACCAGCTCTCGGTGCTGGCCGAGATGGCGGTGAAGGCCGCGCGGGAGGCCATCGCCCGCTGGGGCAAGCCGGTCAGCGAGATCGGCGCCGTCATCTGCGCCGCCTCCAACATGCAGCGCCCCTACCCGGCCATGGCCATCGAGGTGCAGCAGGCCCTGGGAATCGACGGCTTCGCCTTCGACATGAACGTGGCCTGCTCCTCGGCCACCTTCGGCCTCAAGACCGCCGCCGACTTCATCGCCTCGGGTTCGGTGAAGGCAGTGCTGATGGTGAACCCCGAGATATGCTCGGCCCACCTGAACTTCAGGGACCGGGACAGCCACTTCATCTTCGGCGACGTGGCCACCGCCGTGATCGTCGAGGCCGCCGATCAGGCCACGGGCGGTTGGGACATCCTGGGCGCCCGCCTGAAGACCGTGTTCTCCAACAACATCCGCAACAATTTCGGCTTCCTCAACCGCGCCGCCCGCGAGGACGTGACCGCCGCCCCCGACAGCCCGCGCCCAGACGGGATCACCGACAAGCTGTTCGTTCAGCAGGGCCGCAAGGTCTTCAAGGACGTGGTGCCCATGGTGTCCGAAATGATCGTGGACCACGCCCGCGATCTGGCCATCGACCCCACGGGCCTCAAGCGCCTCTGGCTGCACCAGGCCAACATCAACATGAACGAAATGATCGGCAAACGCGTGCTGGGCCGCGAGCCCGCGCCGGGCGAGAACGTCATCATCCTGGACGACTACGCCAACACCTCCTCGGCTGGCTCAATCATCGCCTTCCACCTGCACAACGAGGGATTCGCGCCGGGCGACACCGGCCTGATCTGCAGCTTCGGCGCCGGCTATTCCGCAGGCTCGGTGTTCGTCAGAAAGCGCGCCTGACGCTCAAGCCGCACGGGCCGGGCGTTAGCGCCACAATGCGCTCAAGCAGCGAGCGACCGCGTCGCGAGCGTTAGCGCCCCAATATGCGCTCAAGCCGCAAAGCCCCGAGGGCCGAGCGTTAGCGCACAAAGAGAAAGGCGCGCTTCCTCTCCGAAGCGCGCCTTCCCTGCTCGATAGCAGGGCCCCGTCGCCGGAGCCCTGATGTCATCCGGCCTAGAAGCGGCGGATGTAGCTCACCGACCAGACGTCGGCTTCGCCGCCATCGTCGGTGAAGTCACGACGGGTCCAGTCGCCACGGATGCCGTTCTGGCCGTCGAAGTAGTAGTTGGCGCCGACGCCGTAGTTCCAGCTGTTGCCGTCGTCGGTGACGCTGACGCCGCCGGCCGAGGCTTTGACTTCAGTCGTGCCGTAACCGACACGGGCGAACAGCTCGAATTTCGAATTGACCGGCAGGAAGGCCACGCCGTAGGCGGCCAGGTCGTACTGGTGTTCAACATCGACGGCGACGCCGCCGATGGTGACCTGGTCGTCGCGAACACCGACCGAGCCCTCACCTTCGAAGCCGAAGTACGGGGTCAGCTTGGCGCCGAAACGGCCTGTGATGGCGCCGAGGTCAGCGTCGACCTCGTCAACTTCCATGTGCGAATAACCCAGCGAACCGTAGTATTCGGGAGCGGGCCAGCTTTGCGCCATGGCAGGCGCGGCGGCGAACATCGCAATGGCGGCGGTAGAGAGAAGAATCGTTTTCATTTAGTAACACTCCGTGAGCAGCGACTTCTTTGGTCGCCAGCCCCTGATCCCAGCGACTGTTCAAGTAGGTACGACTTGGGGCGGTTCCAAGGCCGGACGATTACACAAGCGTAACGGTGACCTGAAAGCCACACACGGCGTTCTGCGGCCCCCTTGACGATGTGGGTGGAAAGCCGGACCCTTCAGGCCTGATAGCGCTACCACGACACTGAGATCGCGGCGCGCGACAGGGAGGACGATCATGCTCTCGAGACGCCGCCTGGTGAGCGCATTCGCCGCCCTCGGCCTCATTCTGGCGCCGGTCGCGGCCCTTGCCGATGATGGGCGATGGGTGGGCGGCTGGGCGTCGTCACAGATGGTCGCGGAGAACGAACACGCCCTGCCCGACGGCGCCATGGACGATGTCACCCTGCGACAGGTGGTTCGGCTCACCGCATCCGGAGACAGGATCAGGGTCCGGGTGTCCAACGCCTTCGGCGACGCACCCCTTCAGATCACCCGCGCCACGGTGAGCCGACCCCGCACCCGCGACGGCGCCATGGTCGATCCGGCCACGGCCACGCCCCTCACCTTCGCCGGCCGGTCCGGCGTCATGGTCCCGGCCGGAGCCGAGTTCGTTTCCGATCCTGTGGATTTCGAGGCGGAGGCCCTGTCGCATCTCGCCGTCACCTTTCATGTGGCGGACGCGCCGCCGCGCCTGACCGCCCATCCGGGCGCCCGGGCCACCGGCCGCATGGCGCCGGGCGACCAGACGGGCGCCGCCGTCCTGACCGATGAGACCACCTTCACCCGCTGGTATCTGCTTTCGGGCGTGGACGTGCTGGGGCCGGCAGACGCCGGATCCATTGTCGTGCTGGGCGATTCCATCACCGACGGCTACGGCGTCCACCCGGACACGGACACCCGCTGGCCCGATTTTCTGGCCGAGCGGTTGCAAGCCGATCCCCGCACCGCGCACCTCGGCGTCCTGAACCACGGCATCGGGGGCAACCGGATGCTGCGCGACGGTCTGGGCCCCAACGCCCTTGCGCGGTTCGAGCGGGATGTCCTGAGCCAGACCGGCGTGACCCATCTGATCATCCTGGAAGGCGTGAACGACCTCGGCGTCCTCACCCGCGAGGCCCCCGCGACGCCTGAGGCCCATGAGGCGCTGGTCGCCGACATGATCGGCGCCTATGCCCAGATGACCGCCCGGGCTCGGGAGCGGGGGATCACCGTCATCGGCGCGACCATCACACCCTATGGCGGGTCGGACTATTACCGCCCCGACGCAGCCAACGAGGCGGATCGGCAGGCGATCAACGCCTGGTTCCGAACACCCGGGAACGTGGACGCGGTGATCGACTTCGACGCAGTCATGCGCGACCCGCATCGTCCCACCCACCTGCGGCCCGAGTACGACAGCGACGGCCTGCACCCCTCCATCGAAGGGTACCGCGCCATGGGCGAGGCGGTGGACCTGAGACTGTTCCTGGCGCACGAAGACTGATGCGCCTCGCCCTGATCGTATTCGCCGCCGCCTTGTGCCTGCCCGTCGCCGCCGGAGCGCAGCAGATCGCCATCACCATCGACGATGCGCCGGTGCATGGCCCCGTGCCCGAGGGTGAGACCTATGTGGGGGTGGCCGCCCGCATGATCGCGGCGCTGAGCGAGGCGGGCGACGCCCCGGCGACCATTTTCATCAATGGCGGGTCCATCGAGCAGAACCCGGACGCCGCAGCGGCGCTGGATCTGTGGCGGGCGGCGGGCCAGGCGCTGGGCAACCACACCTGGACGCATCAGAATCCCAATGCCATCGGGGCCGAGGCCTATGAAGCGGAGATCCTGCACAACGAGCCGTTGCTGGCCTTGTTGATGGGCGAGCGGGACTGGCGCTGGTTTCGCTATCCGTTTCTGGCCGAGGGCGATGACCCGGCCCTGCGCGACCGGATCCGAAGCTTTCTGGATGAGCGGGGCTATCGCGTGGCCTCGGTCACCATGAGCTTTGACGACTGGGCCTGGACCCAACCCTATGTGCGCTGCCGGGCGCAGGGCGACGACGCGGCCATCGCGCGGATGGAGCGGGCCTATATGGAGGCCGCGGACGCCGCCTTCGACCATTCCCGGGCCATGGCCCGGGCGCTGTACGGCGAGGACATCCCCTATGTCCTGCTGCTGCACACCGGCGCGTTCCACGCCCGGATGCTACCTCATGTGCTGGCCCATTACCGCGGCAAGGGCGCCGAGTTCGTCTCCCTCGAAGCGGCGCAGAGCCACCCATTCTATGAAGCGGACATGCGGGTCACCCCGTCCGACGAGCCGCTCTATCTGGAGACGGCGCTGGCGGCGCGGGGACAGACCGCGCCGCCCAAGCCCTGGGACATCGCCTGGCTCGAGACCGTCTGCCGCTAGCGGTCCTTTTCCCGCTCGGTGCCAGCCTGCGCATGCAGGGCCGCCTGGGCCGCCGCCAGCCGCGCGATGGGCACGCGGTAGGGCGAGCAGCTGACGTAGTCGAGGCCGGCGTGCTCGCAGAAGGCGATGGAGGACGGGTCGCCGCCGTGCTCGCCGCAGATGCCCAGCTTGACGTCCGGCCGCACGGCCCGGCCCCGCTCGGCGGCGATGCGGATCAGGTCGCCCACGCCCTCCTGATCCAGCCGCACGAAGGGATCGGTCTCGAAGATGCCCTTGTCCATGTAGGCCTGCAGGAAGCGGCCGGAGTCGTCGCGGCTGATGCCGAACGTGGTCTGGGTCAGGTCGTTGGTGCCGAAAGAGAAGAACTCGGCGTTCTCGGCCAGGTCCCCGGCGCGCAGGGCGGCGCGGGGCAGCTCGATCATCGTACCGACCTGATAGTCGACCCGGTCGCCCGCCGCCGCGAACACCGCCTCGGCGGTGCGGTCGGTCAGCTCGCGCAGGTATTTCATCTCAAGACCCAGCGCGACCAGCGGGTGCATGATCTCCGGCGTCGGCGCGGCGCCGGACTCGGCCTTCACCGCCAAGGCCGCCTCGAGGATGGCGCGCACCTGCATCTCGTAGATCTCGGGATAGGCCACGCCCAGCCGGCAGCCGCGATGGCCCAGCATGGGGTTGGTCTCGGCCAGGTCCTTCGCGCGGCGTTTCAGCTTGGCCGCGTCCAGGCCCGATGACGCCGCCAGGGCGTCGATGTCCTCGTCGGAATGGGGGATGAACTCATGCAACGGCGGGTCCAGCAAGCGGATCGTCACCGGCAGGCCGGCCATGATCTGGAACAGCTCGGTGAAGTCCGCCTTCTGGAACGGCTCGATCTTCGCCAGGGCCGCGCGGCGGCCCTGTTCGTCGTCGGCCAGGATCATCTCGCGCACCGCGGCGATGCGGGTCTCGTCAAAGAACATGTGCTCGGTGCGGCACAGCCCGATGCCCTCGGCGCCGAAACCGCGCGCCGTCTTCGCGTCCAACGGCGTCTCCGCATTGGCCCGCACCTTCAGGCGGCGGACCTTGTCGGCCCAGGCCATCAGGGTCTGGAAATCGCCGGTCAGCTCCGGCTCCACCATGTCGACCGCGCCCTCCAGCACCTCGCCCCGGGAGCCGTCGATGGTAATGATCTCGCCGGCGCGGAACTCGCGGCCCCGGGCGCGGAACAGGCCCGCGTCCTCGTCGATGTGAATCTCGCCGGCGCCGGAGACGCAGGGGCGTCCCATGCCGCGCGCCACCACCGCCGCGTGGCTGGTCATGCCGCCGCGCGCCGTGACGATGCCCCGCGCCGCGTGCATGCCGTGGATGTCCTCGGGCGAGGTCTCCTCGCGAACCAGAATGACCGCGTCCCCCAGTTGGCCCAGTCGTTCGGCCTCGTCGGAATCGAACACCACCTTGCCGGTGGCCGCGCCGGGACTGGCGGGCAGGCCGGCGGCGATGACGTTGCGATGGGCCTTGGGGTCGAGGGTGGGGTGCAGCAGCTGGTCCAGGGCCGAGGGATCCACCCGCTGGATGGCTTCTTCCTGGCCGATGACGCCCTCTGCGGCCAGGTCCACAGCGATCTTCAGCGCCGCCTTGGCCGTGCGCTTCCCGTTGCGGGTCTGCAGCATGTAGAGCCGGCCCTGTTCGACCGTGAACTCGATGTCCTGCATGTCGCGGTAGTGGCTTTCCAGCTTGCCCACCACGTCCACGAACTGGCCGAACACCTCGGGCATGGCCTCTTCCATGGAGGGGGCGCTCTCGCCCATTTCCTCGCGGCCTGCCTTGGTCAGGGACTGGGGCGTGCGGATGCCGGCGACCACGTCCTCGCCCTGGGCGTTGATCAGGAACTCGCCGTACAGTTTCGCCTCGCCCGTGGACGGATTGCGGGTGAAGGCGACGCCGGTGGCCGAGGTCTGGCCCATGTTGCCGAACACCATGGACTGGATGTTCACCGCCGTGCCCCAGCTCTCGGGGATGTCGTGCATGCGGCGGTAGAATTTGGCCCGGTCGTTCATCCAGCTGTCGAACACGGCGCCCACGGCGCCCCACAGCTGGGCGGCGGGATCCTGCGGGAAGGGCGCGCCCTGTTCGCGCTCGACCACGGCCTTGTAGTCGGCGACGACCTTTTCCCAGTTTTCGGCGGTCAGCTCGGTGTCGACCGAGACGCCGAGGCGGTCCTTGTGGTCGTCCAGAACCTCCTCGAACAGGTCATGGCCGATGCCCAGAACCACATTGGAGTACATGGTGATGAAGCGGCGGTAGCTGTCCAGGGCGAAGCGCCGGTCGCCGGACAGGGCCGCCAGCCCCTCCACCGTCTGGTCGTTCAGGCCCAGGTTCAGAACCGTATCCATCATGCCCGGCATGGAGGCGCGGGCGCCTGAACGCACAGACACCAGCAACGGATTGGCCGCGTCGCCGAAGCGCTTGCCGGTCAGCGTCTCGACCTTGTCCAGCGCTGTCTTCACCTGGCCGTCCAGATCGCCCGGATAAGTCTGGCCCTGGGAGAAATAGTGGACGCAGGCCTCGGTGGTGACGGTGAAACCGGGCGGCACCGGAAGGCCGAGGGAGGACATCTCCGCAAGGTTCGCGCCCTTGCCGCCGAGGAGGTTCTTCATCGAAGCGTCGCCGTCGGCGGAGCCGCCGCCGAAGCCGTACACCCACTGGGTCATGTCTGCGTCGTTCCTGAGTTCAGTCTGTGGAATGGGCGAGGTTGGTCCCCGCCTCTGAGCCGGCGCGAAGCTAGCGCGGCAGTGCAGCAAAGGCCACGCCGCGCCGTAACAAATCGTGAGCGATCATGACGGTTCCTTCTCCAGTCGGCGGAGAGGAAAGCTGGTCTCAGGCCCGCGCCTTGGCGCTCGCCGCGTCCACTCCGAGGGCCGCCAGGGCCGCAGCGGCGATATGCTCCGCGTTCAGGCCCGCCTGCGCGTACATGACCTCGGGTTTGTCCTGATCCTGGAACACGTCGGGCAGGTGCAGGGTCCGCACCTTCAGACCCGCATCCAGCGCGCCCTTCTCGGCCAGCATCTGCAGCACGAAGCCGCCGAAGCCGCCCATGGCGCCCTCCTCAACAGTGATCAGGGCCTCATGCTCACGAGCCAGACGCAGGATCATGTCCTCGTCCAGCGGCTTGGCAAAGCGGGCGTCGGCCACGGTGGCGGACACGCCCCGCGCCGCCAGAGCCTCGGCGGCCTTGAGCGATTCCTGCAGCCGGGTGCCGAGCGAAAGGATCGCGACGGTCGCCCCCTCACGCACGATGCGGCCCTTACCGATCTCAAATGGGGCGGCCAGTTCGGGAATCTCCACCCCCACCCCGTCGCCGCGCGGATAGCGGAAGGCCGAGGGCCGGTCTTCGATCTCGAGGCTGGTGGCGATCATGCCTGCCAACTCCGCCTCATCCGAGGCGGCCATCAGCACCATGCCCGGCAGGGCGCCCAGGTATCCTA
>NZ_PNLV01000101.1 GCF_013823285.1 Brevundimonas sp.
ACCAACGGCGCCCGCCCCCTCTTCGACCGGGTCGAGGTGGACAACGGCGAGGCCGGCGCGATCCGCCACTGGCAGCATCAGCTGAACCGCATCACCGGCCGGACCGACGCGCCGGACTGGGCCCCGCCCGCCTACGCCCCATGGCGTCTGATCGCGCGCGAGCGGCTGAACGGCCCCGACAGCCCCGGCGAGGGCCTGTGGCGCATCGCGCTGGAGCCGCTCGGCGACCTGCCCGACTGGCGCGCCGGCGACATCGCGGAGATCGGCGTGCCCTCCGCCCCCGGCCGGCCGCCCCACGCCCACCGCGAATACTCCGTCGCCTCCCTGCCCGCCGACAGACAGCTGGAGCTGATCGTGCGGCTGATGCGCGCGCCGGACGGAACGCCGGGTCTGGCGTCCGGCTGGCTGACCGACACCTGCGCCATCGGCGCGCCGGTGGACCTGCGCATCCGGTCCAACAGCGCCTTCCACGGTCCCGAGGGCGACCCGCCCATGATCCTGATCGGCGCGGGCAGCGGGCTGGCGGGCCTGCGCGCGCACCTCAGGGAACGGCAGGCGGCCGGGCGCGGCGCCAACTGGCTGATCCTGGGCGAGCGCCACCCTGACCACGACCGCATCCTGCACGGCGAACTGGAAGCCTGGCGCGCCGAGGGCGCGCTCGCGCGGCTGGACCGCGTCTTCTCGCGCGGCGACGGCGGCCGGTACGTGCAGGATCATCTGCGCGATCACGCCGATCTGGTGCGCGACTGGATCGCCCGGGGCGCCGTCATCCACGTCTGCGGCGCCGTGGCCATGGGGGCCGGAGTCCACGAAGCGCTGGGCGAAATTCTGGGCGTGGAGACCCTGGATGATCTGACTGGCCAGGGCCGTTATCGCCGCGACGTCTATTAGGGCGGAAAAGCGCAAAGACTGACCCTGCTCGGGCCGCTTTTTCGTTGGCCCGGCAGGCTTTGCCGTGTTCAACTCCTGTTACGCTCCCCGAACCATTCAGAGGTGTTCCATGTCCCGCGAAGCCGTCATCGTCTCCACCGCCCGCACCCCCATCGGCCGGGCCTATCGCGGCGCCTTCAATGACACCCAGCCGCAGCAGCTGGGGGCCAACGCGGTGCGCCATGCCGTCGAGCGGGCGGGCGTCGATCCGGCCGAAGTCCAGGACGTGATCATGGGTGCGGCCCTGCAGCAGGGTCCCACCTCGCCCAACATCGCCCGTCAAGTGGCCCTGGCCGCCGGCCTGCCCGCCAGCGTCGCCGGCATGAGCCTCGACCGCCAGTGCGCCTCGGGCCTCATGGCCATCGCCACGGCGGCCAAACAGGTCATGATCGACGGCCAGCAGGTGGCCGTCGGCGGCGGGCTGGAGAGCATCTCCCTTGTCCAGAACCAGCACATGAATCTCTACCGCATGAAGGACGAGGCGCTGCTGAAGCTCTCGCCCCACATCTACATGTCCATGCTGGAGACCGCCGAGGTGGTGGCCGAGCGCTATGGCGTCTCCCGCGAGGCCCAGGACGAATACGCCCTGCAGTCGCAGCAGCGCACCGCCGCGGCCCAGGCGGCCGGCTATCTGGACGCCGAGGTGGTCCCCATGACCACCACCATGCAGGTGCAGGACAAGGCCACAGGTCAGATCTCGGCCAAGGAAGTCACCCTCTCGAAGGACGAGGGCAACCGCCCCGAAACCACCCTGGAAGGCCTGTCCTCGCTCAAGCCCGTCTTCGGCGGCGGCGAGAAGATCGAGCAGGGCCGCTTCATCACGGCGGGCAACGCCTCGCAGCTGTCGGACGGCGCCTCGGCTTCGGTGATCATGGAGGCGAAGGACGCGGAGCGGCGCGGCCTGACGCCGCTCGGCGCCTATCGCGGCATGGCGGTGGCCGGCTGCGAGCCCGACGAAATGGGCATCGGCCCCGTCTTCGCCGTGCCGAAACTGCTGAAGCAGCACGGCCTGACCGTGGACGACATCGGCATCTGGGAGCTGAACGAGGCCTTCGCGGTCCAGGTCCTGTACTGTCGCGACAAGCTGGGCATTCCCAATGACCGGCTGAACGTCTCGGGCGGCGCCATCTCCATCGGGCACCCCTACGGCATGTCCGGCGCCCGCATGACCGGCCACGTGCTGATCGAGGGCAAGCGGCGCGGCGCTAAATACGGCGTCGTCACCATGTGCGTCGGCGGCGGCATGGGAGCCGCCGGTCTGTTCGAGATTTACTAGGCTTTTGACGCGCTGGCCGGCTCAGGCTCCGGCCAGCGCCTCATAGATCAGCGGCCTCAGGGCGTCGCGCGCGGGCGCGGAGCCGGCGGGCATGACCTGGGTCATCATCGTCACCGACAGTCCGAGCCCGGCCGTGGCCCAGAACCCGGTGCCCGCCGCCCCGCCCCACGCGTATTCGCCCGTCGACCCGGGCCCGGATCCGTCATCCAGCCGGGTCACCCCGCCCAGCGC
Source organism: Brevundimonas sp. (assembly GCF_013823285.1). Lineage (GTDB taxonomy): Bacteria > Pseudomonadota > Alphaproteobacteria > Caulobacterales > Caulobacteraceae > Brevundimonas. Next base: position 2,438 of record NZ_PNLV01000101.1, read on the forward strand.
CTGCCCCATCCGGCCCTCCAGGCGCCCGCCATAGAACTGGCGCAGCCGCGGCTCGATGTGATCCTGCGGCCCCCAAGGCGTCATCATCAAGCGGGCGGAGTCCGCGCTCATGATCCGCGCCCCGTCCACGGCCCCGCCGTTCGCCAGCATGTCGGCGAACCGGCCGTAATCCAACAGCGTCGAGACCAGCGCCCCGCTGCCCGAGTCCGCCAGCGGCCGGCGCAGGGGGGTCCGCTCGGCGCCGGACCGGACGCGGTTCAATCCCCCTTCGCCCGCCGTATAGAGCCCCGCCAGCCGGTCGGCACTGTCCTCGCGCACGAAGAAGCCGGTGTCGGCCATGCCGAGCGGGTCGAAGATGCGGCGCTTGAGAAAGTCGCCCAGCCACTCCCCGCTGATCCGTTCAACGATCAGGCCCGCGATATCGAGGCCGTAGCCGTACAGCCAGTCCGCCCCCGGTTGATGCTCCAGCGGCAGTTCGCCCAGCCGCCGCGCGAACCCCGCCAGCCCGCCGATTTCCGGATCGTACATCCAGGCGGCGGCGGTCAGGCCCGCCTGTCGATACAACGACGCCACGCGCGCATCGCTCCAGCTGTTGGCCAGGCCGTCGGTGTGGGTCAGCAGATGACCCACGGTCATGACGCGAGCCGGAACGCGCGCGTCGCCCTCGCCCAACACCTGAAGATCGGCAAACTCGGGCACGATCCCGGCCACCGGCGTGTCCAGCGTCAGGTCGCCGTCCTCAATCAGCAGAACCGCGCCCGCCGCCACCACGGGCTTGGTCATGGAATAGATGCGATAGATGGACTCCGGCCCGATGGTCTCGGCGCCCGAAATGTGCGCCTCGGCCAGCACCCGGCCGCGCTGCGCCACCCGCAGCGAGGCGAACGGGAGATCGCCCTGCTCCACGAATTCGCGAAGACGGGCCACCACCGGATCGAGCGCATCCGACGCCCGGGCGGGACCGGCGGCCAACCCGGCGAAAGCGGCGCCCGAGATCATCAGCGTGCGACGGTCGATCATGGCGACCTCCTGATTGCGCCGTGCGTCAGGTCGTGGACGCGGCCACGACGCTCTGTACCTCACGCTCGGCCTGGGTGAAGCCGTAGTTGGGGACCAGCGCGCCCGTCTGGTCCGACACCGCGTCCCACGCCGCGATCAGGCGCTCGCCCGCATCGTCGCCGCCGCCGATGTAGCGGCCCTGGCTGAGCGTGATGGTCGCCGTGGCAAAGTGCCCGGCGCCGGCGCAGATCACCGTGCGCGTCGGCGCCCCATCCACGACCAGGGGCAGCAGCGCCGGGCTGACCAGCGCCGGGTCCAGCGCCTTCAACGCCGCTTCCGGCAGGATATCCGCCGTCATCTGGGTCGCCGCCGTGGGGGCCAGGCAGTTGACGCGGATGCCGTATTTCTCACCTTCGATGGACAGGGTCTGCATGAAGCCCACCAGCGCCATCTTGGCAGCGCCGTAGTTGGCCTGGCCGAAATTGCCGTACAGGCCCGACGACGAGGTGGTCATGACGATGCGGCCGAACTGCTGCTGGCGCATCTGCTCCCACACCGCCTTGGTGCAGATGGCCGCGCCCATCAGGTGCACGTCCACCACCAGACGGAAATCGGCCATGTCCATCTTGGCGAAGCTCTTGTCGCGCAGGATGCCGGCGTTGTTGATCAGGATGTCGATCCGCCCCCACGTCTCCACGGTCTGATTGACCATGGCGCTGACGGCGGCCTCGTCGGTGACCGAGGCGGCGACGGCCAGGGCTTCACCGCCCGCCGCGCGGATTTCCTCCGCCACCGCGTCCGCCGCGCCCTGCGACAGATCATTGACCACGACCTTCGCGCCCTTGCGCGCCAGATACAGCGCATGTTCGCGGCCCAGTCCCCCGCCCGAACCCGTAATGATCGCCACACGCCCTTGAAGCGCCATGTCCCACTCTCCTGTCATTGATTTGATTTTGTGATGGCGCGCTCAGTCGGCCGCGCTCTTTTTGCTCTTGCAGATCGACATGAAGCCCGCGGCCATGAAGCCGGCCATGCGATCCTTCACGGCCTCGAAATCGTCGGAGCTGCACAGCCCGCCGGACAAGCGGTCGATCCGGCCCGTGCGGGCCAGGGTCAGCATCAGCGCGCCGGTGACGAAGTGATAGCCCCAGAAAATGTCCTCCTCGGCGCAATCCGGCAGCGCCTTCTTGAGGATGTCGATCAGGCGCAGCACCAGCGGATCGAAATGCAGATCGAACAGTTCGGCGCCGTAGGGCGTGTTGGACACCTGCGCCCCCAGGGCGCCGTAGTTCTTCCAGTTCTCGCCGCCCTGGCTGTAGAGGTCCAGGTCGGTGTCCAGAAAGGCCCGCAGGGCGCCCTCCACCGTAGGCTTGCCGCCGCAAGCGGCTTCGTACTCGTCCAGCGCCTTCATGCGCAGACCGCTGGTGACGCCCGCCCTCCGTCCGATAACGGCGTCGAACAGGGTCTTCTTGTCGGTGAAATAGTAGTTCAGCAGCGTATGGTGGACGCCGACCTTCTGGGCGACGTCCTTCAGCGTCACCCCGTACAGGCCGTGCACCGAAAACAGGTACTCCGCCGCGTCGAGGATCTGCTCCATCTTGTCGGCGCGCTGCTGCTCCTTGACCGGGCGCTTGCGCGGCTTGGGCGCGGCCCGCGCGACCGCCTCGCGAGGCTTGGCCTCGGCGACAGCCGCAGGTTTGGTCTTCGTCTTCGGCTCAGCCGCCATAGTCTACTCGCAAACGCATCTTGTCGATCTTGCCCGTGGGGGCCAGCGGCATCTGGTCCAGCCGGATGACCGCGTCGGGAATCCACCACGGGGCGACCCTCTCGCGCAACGGCGCAAGCAGGGCTTCGTCGCTAATCGTGTCCGATTCCCGGGTCTGGACCAGAAGAATGGGCCGTTCCCCCCATTTGGGATCGGATCGCGCGATCACGGCGGCCAAAGACACTTCGGGATGTTCGCTGACGACCGCCTCGATCTCGGCCGGATTGATCCATTCGCCGCCCGACTTGATCAGGTCCTTGGCCCGGCCGGTGATGATCAGGTCGCCGTCGGGGCTGATGCGGGCCAGATCGCCCGTGGCGAACCAGCCGTCAGGGTCGGTGGCGCTCTCGGTCTCGCCGAAATAGCGCTGGATCACCGCGGCGCCGCGCACCTTCAGATGGCCTTCCACGCCCCGTTGCTCCGGCAGCGCCCGGCCCTCCGCATCGGTCAGCAGCAGGTCCACGCCGATGGCGGGGCGGCCGGACTTGTGGGCGGCGCGGTCCGGGTCCGCCGGGCGCGCCACCGTGCCGGAGGGCGACATCTCGGTCATGCCCCAGCTGGTCTGGACGGTGACGCCCAGCCCGCGCTCGATGCGCTCCATCAGCGCCGGGGCCAGCGGCGCGCCGCCCACCACGATCCGCCTCAGCGACGGGGTCTGGCCGCCGGTGGCCTCCAGATGCTCCAGCAGCGCCAGCCAGACCGTGGCCACGCCCACGCCAACCGTGGAGTCTTCCGCATTGATCAGGGCCGCCAGGCTCGGGCCGTCAAGATAGCGGCCGGGCAGGATCAGCCGCGCGCCCACCGCCGGGGCCGCGAACGGCAGGCCCCAGGCGTTGGCGTGGAACATGGGCACGGCCATCAGGATGCCGTCGTCGGCCGTGAACGCCATCACGTCCGCCTGCAGCACCCGAAGCGTATGCAGGAAGCTGGACCGGTGGGTGTAGGTCACCCCCTTGGGCGCGCCCGTGGTGCCCGAGGTGAAGCACAGTCCGCTCGGCGCAGTCTCATCGAACGCCCCCCAGACCACCTCGCCCTCGACCGCACCGATCATCGGCTCCAGCAGATCGGTCTGCTCGTCCGTCGCGCCCGCATCGATCACCAGCACGCGCTCGATCAGCGGCGCCCGCGCGGCGATGCGGCGCGCGAGCGGCGCCAGATCCGCGCCCGCAATGAGGATCCGGACCTGCGACCGGGTCGCCATGTCGGCCAGCTGCGCCTCGGTCAGTCGCGGGTTCAGCGTATGGCACACTGCCCCCATGCCCATGACCGCATACCAGACCTCCACATGGGCCTGGGTGTTCCAGGCCAGGGTGGCGACCCGGTCGCCTGGTTTCACGCCCAGCCCGTCCATAACCGCCGACACCTTGCGGCTGCGCGCCGCCAAGGCCCCATAGCCGATACGGTCGCTTGAACCATCGCCACGCGCCGTGACCACCTCGACGCCCGGATGCCATTTTGCGGCATGATCCAGGAACCGGTCGAGGGTCAGCGGGAAGGCCTGCATCTCCCCGTCGCTCATGGGCATTCCGCTGCTGGAGGAAGCGGCGGCGAGGCGACGCCCACATTCCAGTGCCACGGCAATCCGCCATGGGCGCGGCGGCGGCAGACAACCTCTTCCACCAGTTCAAACATGCCCGGCATCAGATGCTCGCCCGGAACCGGCGTCTGGTCGAAGGCCATATAGGCCCGGTCCTCGCCATAGGCCTGCCAGTCCGGCTGGCCTTCGGCGGAAGGAACGCCGTCCCGCGCAAAGCTGACCCAGTAGCCCAGCATGGCGTCGGACAATCCGGCTTCCACATCCGTGTCCGGGATCGCCGGCCAGTGCGGCGGCGTCCGATCCCCGCCCCCGAAGACATACGGAATCTCGCTGGCGTGAAATGCGTGCAGCCCCGCCTCGTCCGCCGCCGGATAGCTGTGGTTGAAATAGTACAGGAACGACGGCCGGCCCTGCGCCGTCTGGCTGCGCACCAGCCGCTCGGCGGTCCAGCCGTACATAGCGTCCCGCGTGGTCGCCAGCATGGCCTCGTCCAGGTTCCCGGACGGGTAACGGGCCAGCATGTCATCCGCCAGATCGCCGTAGGCTGCCCGAGTGGCCGCTTCATACGCCGCCGCGCTCGCTGGCTGCGGCGGAAGCAGGAACCGCAGCGAGCGGATCTCGCCCTCGTTGAATCCGGCCAGAATCGGCACGGACGCCGCCTCGCCGCGCTCGAACGCCTCCACCGGCTGGGCGGGCAGCACATGGTCGTCCACATTGCCCAGCGGCAGGAAGCCGGACATGGCCGCGCCCACGGTCAGGGCCTGCGGATCCATGGCCCGCAGCCGGGGCAGCCCCCTCACCTCCAGCTGGCGGCTCAGCGCCACGCCCGCCTCCTCGGCCGACGGCGTGCCGTGCACCGTCTCGCGCAGGGCCGGTGTGGAGATCATGTAGGCGCTCTGGGCCACCGCCTTGTGGAACAGCCCGTGGGCCTGCGGCGCGGCCATCAGATACATGACCGACAGCGCGCCTGCGGACTCGCCCGCGATGGTGACGTTGTCCGGATCACCCCCGAAGGCGGCGATGTTGCGCTGAATCCAGCGCAGGGCCTCGATCTGGTCCAGCAGGCCGTAGTTGCCCGACACCCCGTCCGGCGACTCCGCGCTCAGATCCGGATGGGCCAGATAACCCAGCACGCCCAGGCGATAGTTGATAGTCACCACCACCACGCCCTCGGCCGCCATGCGGGCGCCGTCATACATGACCTCGGCGCCCGATCCGCCGGTCAGGGAGCCGCCGTGGATCCACACGAACACCGGCGCATTCCCGGCGTCCTCCGGCATCCAGATATTCAGGGACAGACAGTCCTCGCTCATGCGCGGCGTCTCGGCGGGCGCATAGATGCTGCCCGGCCGCGACGGCGGCTGATGACAGGCGGGGCCGAACCGCGTCGCGTCACGCACGCCGTCCCAGCCAGCCGCCGTCACCGGGGCGCGCCAGCGCATCCGGCCGATGGGCGCCTCGGCGTAGGGAATGCCCCGGAAGGCGGAGACGCCGTTCAGCGCCTCCCCCCTCACGGACCCGGCGGGCGCCTGCACCACCGGCCCGTCGTGGGAC
>NZ_PNLV01000102.1 GCF_013823285.1 Brevundimonas sp.
ATTTGGACGGTAGGGTAGTTCGTCAGACAGACCGCAAGCCCCGGCCCGCGAATGCAGGCCGGGGAACGGACTGGTGCGGCTCAGTCCAGCGCCACGACGACCACCGATTTCGGCGGCAGGCGCAGGACCAGGTCGTCGCCGTTACGGCTGGCCGAATAGCTGGCCGGCGTCACGACGGTGGGTGCGTCCACGGTGTTGTGGGCGTCCAGGGCATCCGCGGTCAGCACCCGTCCGGCGGCGCCCCGAACAGTGGAGCCCGCGACGCTGGCGGTCACCACGGCTTCGCGGGTCGCGTCCAGATTGACCAGGGCCAAGTGGATGCGGCCGTCCTCGCCGCGCGCGGCCGAGACGCTGACCGACGGCACGGTGACGTCCCCCACGCTGTATTGCGGCGTCTGGATTTCGGCGGGCAGGTGCGTGGCGCCCTGGAAGGGCCTGTACATGTGAAACACATGGTAGGTCGGCGTCAGGGTCATGCGCGGGCCGTCCGTCAGGATCATGGCCTGAAGCACATTCACCATCTGGGCGATATTGGTCATGCGCACGCGCTCGGCGTGCTCATGGAAGATGTTGAAGTTCAGCGCCGCCACCAGGCCGTCACGGATGGTGTTCTGCTGATACAGGAAGCCGGGCTCCCGGCCGGGCTCCGGGTCGTACCAGGTGCCCCATTCGTCCACGAAGAATCCGATGCGCCCTTGTGGATCATGCTCGTCGAGCACGCGCACATTGCTGGTGATGTAGTCGTCGATCAGCATCGTGTTGCGCAGGGTGGAGATCCACTCATCCTCCGCGAAGCCGGTCGCAGGGCCCTTGTCCTCCCACCGCTCCTGTCGCGGACGCGTGTAGTAGTGGTGGGAGATGGCGTGCACGTCGTTACCGCCCATGCTGGCGAGCACCTCGGCCCAGCGCGTGCCGTCATCATTGCCGCCGGACGCCACGATCACCGGACGGCGCGCGTGCGGCGTGCGGATGTTCACATAGGTCGCGTACTGGCGGAAGAGATCGACGTAGTACTCGGGCCGCATGCTGCCGCCGCAGCCCCAGGTCTCGTTGCCGATGCCGAAATAGTGGACCGTCCACGGCTCCTGGCGGCCGTTGGCCCGCCGCTCGTTGGCCAGCGCCGAATCGGTGTCGGACGTCATGTATTCGAGCCAGTCGCCCATCTCGCGCACGGTGCCGGAGCCCACATTGCCGCTGATATAGACTTCGGCGTCGATCATCTCGGCAAAGGCCATGAATTCGTGCAGGCCGAATTCGTTGGTTTCGGGGACCCCGCCCCAGTGGGCGTTGACGCGCACGGGGCGGTCTTCGCGCGGCCCGATGCCCTCGCGCCAGTTGTAGTCATCAGCGAAGCAGCCGCCGGGCCACCGCACCAGCGGCACCTGCAGATCGCGCAGGGCGGCGACCACATCGTTGCGATAGCCATTGGTGTGGGGGATGTCGGAGTTCTCGCCGACCCAGACGCCCTCATAGATGCCAGCGCCCAGGTGCTCGGCGAACTGGGCGTAGACGTTGGGGTTGATCGTGGCGCCCGGCTGGTCGGCGCGGATGGTCACCTCCACCGACACCGGATCTTGCGCCGCGGCGGCGGTCGCGCCCAGCAAGGCCCCGACCGCCAGGGCCGCGCCCGTCAGCATGGCTTTCTTCTTCATGTCTTCCTCCCAGTCTGTCCGGCGCCGGATGCGCCTGTCTGCTTGTTCTGATCGCGTCAGAGGCTGGCGCCGGGCCAGCCGTCGGCGCTCCATGCAATGGGCGAGACGCGCAGCACCGGCGCGCTGTCCCGGTCGCGGTCATAGGCGTGGAACACCAGATAATCCTGGCCCGCATCCTGGAGGACGGCGTTGTGTCCGAAGGCCGGGTAGCGGGGACTGGGCGCGATGATCGGCGAGCCGCCACCCTGCATCATGTCGCGTCCTTCGCGGTCCAGATACGGCCCCAGGACGTCGCGCGAGCGACCCACCACCAGGGTGTAGCTGCTCTCCAGGCCGCGACAGCACAGGTCGAAGGAGGCGAACAGATAGTGCCAGCCATGGTGGGTGATGATGAAGGGCGCCTCCACCGCCCCCGGATGCTCCGGCCTTCGGGCGATGGCATGGACGCGGTCGTCGGAGGGCTTGCCGGTCCCGGGGTCCATGCGGGCGATCTTCAGGCCTGTCCAGAAGCTGCCCCAGCTGATCCACCAGTCTCCGTTCAGGTCGCGAACGACATTGGAATCGATGGCGTTGAAATCGTCCTGCCGGGTCGAGGCGATCACCTGGCCGTCATCGCGCCAGGCGTAGGCCGGGTCCGACGGGTTCAGCGTCGGCGATGACACAAGGCCGATGACCGAGTGGTTGGAGCCGAAGGTCGAGACCGAATAGTAGAGGTGAAAGCGCCCGTTGAAGTGGGCGATGTCCGGCGCCCAGGCGCCAGCGGCGTCCGGCACCGCCTGCCGCGCCCATTCCGGCAGCTCGGCCAGCACATGACCGGCGCGCTGCCAGTGAATCAGGTCACGGGAGGTGCGGATGGGGATCAGACCCTCGGCGGCCTCCCGCGCCGAGCCGGTCGTGCTGAACAGATAGGCTGTGTCGCCCTGCCGAATTATGCAGGGGTCGTGGACTGGCGAGATGTCGCCACGCATACGGGCATTGATCGAGGCCGCCGAAACGATCGCCGGGACCGCCGCACAGCCAGACGCCGCAAGGGCGGCGCCGAGAACAGCGCGCCGCGGAAGCTGTCGTGGGGCTGGGGCCATGGACGTCATGAGCCGTGCTCCTGCATCAAAAACTCATACAAGTGCATGGTAGGGATCAGGGCCTCGCTGACAAGGAAAAAGGCTTGGGCGGAATGGGAAGAAGAGAAGGCGGGGCTTCGTCGCCGGAGCCGCCGCCTTCAGTTCCGCTCCTTAGAAATGGGCGGGGTGCAACCGATCAGAGGAGGACCCGGATCAGTAGAGGGACCAGCGCAGGCCGACCGAGAAGGTTCGTCCGATCAGCGTCGAACCGAAGTTGTAGAGGTCCGGTCCGCCAGAATCGCCGAAGGCGTAATAGGACTGCTGCAACTCATCGGTCAGGTTGACGGCATCGAAGCTGATCGCCAGGCGATCATTGACGTTGTAGCTCGCCTGGAAATCGAGACTTTGCTCGGGCCGCCGCCAGATGCCGATCGGATTGGCGAAGATCCGGGCTTCGTTGTTGTTCAGGAAGTCCTCGCGCCAGACATAGGAAAGACGCGCTCCGAACCCGCCACGCTCGTATGCCATGGTGACGTTGTAGGACAGGTCTGACACGCCGAAGAACGAGGTGTTCTCCTGGCCGATGATGACTCCGGCAGAGTCGGTCTGCGGGATGTTCTGGGAGGAACGGAGGCTTGTCAGACTGGCCTGCACGCCCAGGCCGTCGAGCAGGCCCGGCAGGTAGTCAGGGAAGTAGACAAGACCCAGTTCGTAGCCTTCCAGCACGCCGTCCGAGGCGTTCACAGGCTGGGTCACCACAAAGGAGTCGGTGTTGAGGCCGGAGCCGGGGATGGTGACGCGCCGCGTCAGCGGCACCACCAGACCGTCGATCTCGCGACGGAACAGGGTCAGGTACAGGGCGCTGTCCCGGGCGAAATACCACTCGGCGCCCAGGTCGAAATTCGTTGCGCTGGTCGCTTCCAGATCGGGATTGCCGCCGGAGCCGGTGCCGTAGCCCACATTGGTCAGATCACCCGTCAGGCTGAAGTTCGGGTTCAGGTCGATGAAATTGGGCCGGCGCAAGGTCTCGCCGTAGTTGAACCGGAGCCGGAAATTTTCGGCCACATCGTAGCGCACCGTGAAGGACGGCAGGAAGCGTCGGATGGACTGCTCCGCCGAGGACTGGGCGCCGCTGTTGATGTCGGTGAAGTCCATCTCCGTGTCGACATTCACAAGGCGCAGGCCCGCCTGCACCATGAGCGGCCGATCAAGGATCATTGCTTCGGTGTCCAGCATCGCGTAGCCGGACGTGGTGGTCTCGGTGATATCGAACACCCGATCGAGGCCCAGCTGATCGCGCGCAGGCAGACCATAGAGCGCGAGGATGTCTTCGATATTGTCGCGGATATAGTAGCCGTTCGGGACCATCCACGAGGTGGGCACGTCCGCGCGGCCGTCAAAGAAGCCCTGGTTGACGTGCTGCAGTCCCGGATCAAGGCTCGACAGGGGCTGACCGAGGAAGACGTCGCCGCGCGGACGCCGCTGGTATTCGGCGGCCGTGCGGATGTCGTGCCTGAAGCCGAAGCTGAACTTCTGCTCGATCGAGCCGGGGCGGAACAGATCGTAGTCGACATCGATGCTCAGGGTGAGGGCGTCGCCTTCCGCGCGGCCCGCGTTGTCATAGAACTGGGCCACGGTCCAGGACGCGGGGTCGAGCAACAGGTCGTCCTGATTGTCGCCGGCGGCATTGACGAAATGCCAGGACGGCAGCCCGCGTCCGTCGTTGAAGTCCAGCGTCAGGCCTTCAGGCACGCGCTCGGTGCGCATGGCGTAGAAATCGGTCTGGAACTCGCTGGACTGATACGACAGGTCCGCCACCACGTTCAGACGGTCGGTGAACTGCCAGTCCGCGTTCAGGGCGTAGACGAAACTGTCAGTCTGCGATTCCGTCAGATCGCCGCTCTGGAACCCGAACGGAAATCCGACGAACGACCGCGCGGCGACAATGTTGGTGCCGGGATAAAACTCGATGGTGCTGGCGGGATCGGCGCCCAGCGCGCCCCACCAGTCCGCGAAGGTGAAGTGGAGGCTGTTGAAGGTCTCGTTGCGGAACCCGTCGTAAAAGAACTCGAAGGTGTATTCCGACCAGTCATTCGGCGCCCATTGCAGCGCCACATTCACGGCCGGTCGTGTGCGCTCCCCCGTCAGATCCGAGGCGAACAAGGCGTCACGGGCGAGGACGTAGGGATAATCGACCCCGTTGAACGACAGGGTGGAGCCGGCGGCGTAGGGGAGGCCGCGATCGAGACCGGCCTGCCAGATGGGATTCTCGGCGACGCGGCCGTCGGTGTTGAAGATGCGCTCCAGCGGCACGAACCCCGGCGGCGGATTGGTCGGATCGGCAAAGGGGATGACCGCCCCGGCCGTCACGCTCTGGTCGCGGTACCGGGTGTTGACGTAGCTGAAATTGACCAGGGCGCCCACTTCGCCGGCGCCAGTGCTCCAGCGATTGCTGAGCAACAGGCTGACATTGGGGTCAAGATACTCGCCCTGTTCCTGATAGCTGCCGCGAACGTTGAGGGAGACCTGCGGTCCGTTGAAATCAAAGGGCCGGCGGGTGAAGACATCCACCTGACCGGCGATGCCGGTCTCCAGCTGGTCGGCGGCGCGCGTCTTGTAGACGTCAATCCGGCGAACCAGGTTCGCCGGTATGTCCTGGAGGGCGAACTGACGGCCCGAGGCCGTGAAGATATTGCGCCCGTTCCAGGTGGTGCTGATATCGGGCAGGCCCCGGATCGAAATGCCGTCGGCCTCGCCGCCCGCGCGATTGGTGACCTGGACCCCGCTCACGCGCTGAAGCGCTTCGACCACATTGTTGTCCGGCAGCTTGCCGATGTCCTCGGCCACCACGGAGTCGACGATCTGCACCGAGTTGCGGCGGATGTCGATGCTTTGGGCCAGGCTGGCCCGGACCCCCCGGACGATGATTTCATCGACCTCCGTAACCTCGTCGGGCGGTCCGCCGACGACCTGCGCCAGGGCCGAGCCGCCGTTGAACAGGACCACCGACATGGCGGCGGAATACATCAGGAAACTCTTCATGTGCGCCCTCCCCAGAGCGTCTTTGCACCCCCTCCCGAGGGTGCGGTTTGAGTTGAGACGATGTTCCGTCTTCAGTTATTAACTCATACAAATAAACTTATAAAACAGGTCTGCTTTCTGGGCAAGTCAATTGTGTGATTTATTGAATGGCGCGGATGGGATCCGCGCCTGGCGCGGCGATCAGTGGTTGTGGCGCGGCACGCCCCGGGCGGCGATGCGTTGATATTTCACCGCCGGCGTCAGCACGGCCCCGTCGTCCTGCTGACTGATGACTCCCCGCTGCATTTCCTGCCAGGGCGTCTGGCTTTCCGGATAGGCATAGCCGCCCGCATCTTCCAGAGCCTTCCGACGGGATGCCATGTCCTCGTCAGAAATCACGACATTGACCTCGCCCTTGCGAAGATCGACGCGCACGCTGTCACCGGTCCGGAGCAGCGCCAGGCCGCCGCCCGCCGCCGCCTCGGGCGAGGCGTGCAGGATCGATGGCGAGAAAGAGGTCCCGGACTGACGCCCGTCGCCCATGCAGGGCAGGCCGTTTATTCCCTGCTTCAGAAGGTCTGCCGGCGGGCGCATGTTCACCACCTCGGCCGAGCCGGGGTAACCCAGCGGGCCCGTGCCCCGCATGACCAGAATGGTCGCCGAGTCGGCCTTGAGGTCCGGGTCGTCGATGCGCCTGTGATAATCCTCGGGGCCGTCGAAGACGATGGCCCTGGCCACGAAGGCCTCCGGGTCGTCCGGGTTCGACAGATAATCCCGCCGGAACGCCTCCGAGATCACGCTGGTCTTCATGATGGCGTTGTTGAACAGATTGCCGGTCAGCACCCGGAATCCTGCGTGGGCCATGAGCGGACGGTCGAAGGCCCGGATCACGTCCGCATCGAGAATTTCGGCCCCGGCGCAGTTCTCGGCCAGGGTGCGGCCGTTCACCGTGACAGCATCCTCAATCAGATCCTGCGCCATCAGCTGCGCCACGACGGCTGGCACACCGCCGGCCCTGTAGAAGTCCTCGCCCAGGTATTCGCCGGCCGGCTGCATGTTCACCAGCAGGGGAAGGTCGTGACCGTGCGTCTGCCAGTCCTGCATGGTCAGCTCGACCCCGATGTGCCGCGCGATGGCGTTCAGGTGGATCACCGCATTGGTCGATCCCCCAATAGCGGTATTGACGCGGATGGCGTTGATGAAGGCCTCGCGGGTCAGGATGTCGGACGGCTTGCGGTCCACCTGCACCATCTCGACAATCCGCCTGCCGGTCTCGTAAGCGCATTCCTGGCGGTCGCGGTAGGGCGCGGGGATGGCGCCAGAGGCAGGCAGGCTCATGCCCAGCGCCTCGGCCAGGCTGTTCATGGTGGAGGCCGTGCCCATGGTGTTGCAGTAGCCGGTGGACGGCGCCGCCGAAGCCACCAGCTTGATGAAGCCCGCGTCGTCGATCTCGCCCTTGGCCAGCAGTTCGCGGGCTTTCCAGACGATGGTGCCCGAGCCGGTTCGCTCGCCCCGGAACCAGCCGTTCAGCATCGGTCCGACCGAGAGCACGATGGCCGGTATGTCCACAGTTGCTGCGGCCATGAGACACGCGGGGGTGGTCTTGTCGCAGCCGGTGGTCAGCACCACCCCGTCCAGCGGGTAGCCATGCAGAACCTCGACCAGACTGAGATAGGCCAGGTTGCGATCCAGTCCTGCGGTTGGCCGCTTGCCGGTTTCCTGGATGGGGTGGGTCGGGAACTCCAGGGCGATACCACCCGCCTCGCGGATGCCCTCGCGCACCCGTTCGGCCAAGACCAGGTGGTGACGGTTGCACGGGGACAGATCCGACCCGGTCTGGGCGATGCCGATGATCGGACGTCCAGATTGAAGCTCAGCCTGTGAGAGGCCGAAGTTCATGTACCGCTCAAGGTACAGGGCGGTCATGTCGGTATTTGTCTCGTCGGCGAACCAGGCTCGGGAGCGCAGGGTGCGAGGGGGCTGGTCAGTCATGGGGTGAAAGGTCGTCCGAATGATGAGCGCCAAACGAGCGGCCTGGCGCATGCGGAAATGCGGTTTCGGTGCGGCTTGACATAACTCATACAAATATGCCGGATAGGACGTCCGCCGCAATCAGAAAAGCGACGGGCCTGTCAAAACCGCTAGAAATGAAAGGCCGGCGCGGCGATCCGCTCGCCCAGCATGAAGGCGTCCGCCACATGGCTGAGGGGCGTCAGGTCCACATCGCTGCGTCCCGCCGCGATCAGGTCGGCGAAGCGGCGGTAGAGATGGGCATACTCGCCACCCAGGGCCACATCGTGGGTGGGGCGAACCTGGTGTTCGCCGTCGATGAACAGGTCGGCGCCGCCGTGGGTCAGGGTCAGGACGCCGCCGTCGGTCTCGATCCG
>NZ_PNLV01000103.1 GCF_013823285.1 Brevundimonas sp.
CCCGCCGAGGGGCTCAGGAGTCGTCTTCCGAACCCCGCACCGGTCCCGAGGTCCTCGCCGAGGCCCAGGCGGTCGCGACCGCCACCAACACCAGCTGCGACATCGTCAACGCCGTCAGCCCGGGCCGCAACGGCGATATCAACATCTACGAGGTCGCCTGCGCCACCGGCTTGGGCCACATCCTCACCGATGGCGATCAGCCCGCTTCGCGGAACTGCCTCATCGTCGCCCAGCAGGCCGAGGAGTTTGCGCGCGAAAACCCCGATGCGCCCGCCCAGGTGACCTGCGCCCTGCCAGAGAACGCCAACGCCGAACAGGTCATGGCCGGCTATATCCAGTCCGCCGGCGTCACCTGCCAGGTGGACCAGACCCGCTGGGTCGGCCGTACGCAGTCGGGCGAGGAACGCTACGAAATCGGCTGCGCCGGCGTCGACGGCTACTGGCTTCGCGTGAGCCCTGCCGGTGAATACCTGGACCGGCTGGAGTGCATCGAGGTCGCGGCCGCCGGCGGCGAGTGCGCCTTCACCACAAACGAAGAGCAGATGGCCGGCTTCCAGGCGCGTTTCGCCTCGGTGGCGCCTCAGGCCTGCACCCCCGAAGCGGGCCGCTTCGTGGGCGCCAATGAGCAGTTCCGCTTCTACGAAGTGAAGTGCAGCGAGGGCTTCGGCTTCATCGCCCAGACCAACCCTGCGGGAGAGCCGCAGGACGCCCGTGACTGCAGCCGTCCGCAGCTGGTGCCCGGCGGATGCACCCTGACCGACAGCACGGCGGCCCAGTCCGCCGCCGCCGAGCAGCGCGCCGCCGCCCTGGCCCAGGTCGGTCGGACCTGCTCGGTCAACGAAGAGCGCATCGTCGCGGTGGAGAGCCCGCCGGACGGCTCTCCCGGTCGTGAGATCTACGAGTTCGACTGCGCCGATCAGCCTTTTGGCCTGACGGGCTTCTTCCCCGTCGCCGGCGGCTCGGGCCAGGTCGAGGCGTTCGACTGCTTCACCATGGATTCGCGCGGTCTGGAGTGCCAGTTCGTCTCGCGTGAAACGATCAGCGCCGAGTTGACCCGGATGGTCACGGCCAGCAACCGCAACTGCAATGTGGTCGACTATCGCGTGGTCGCCCGCATGGCGGGGCGTGATGGCGACGTGGCCGAGGTGAAGTGCGACGACGGCCGCGGCTGGTTCGGCGAGTTCCCCGACGATCGTCAGGCCGCCGGTCAGCTGCTGCCCTGCGCCGCCGCCGCCCGTCAGGGCGACGAGTGCGTGCTGTAAGACTCGACGTTTCACCCCAACGGAAAGGCCCGTCGCAATCGCGGCGGGCTTTTTCTTTTGTGCAGGTCCGCGGTGCGTTAGCGTGGCGCCGTCCTGAACTGCTGAGTCCCTGATGCGCATCGCCACCTGGAACGTGAACTCCGTCAACGCCCGCTTGTCCACCGTGCTGGAATGGTTCGGCCAGGCCCAGCCGGACGTGGCCTGCCTGCAGGAGATCAAATGCGTGGACGAGAAGTTCCCGCGCGAGGCCTTCGAGGACCTGGGCTACAACGTCGAAACCCACGGCCAGAAGACCTACAACGGCGTGGCCCTGCTTTCGAAATTCCCCCTGTCCGATGTGCGGCGCGGCCTGCCCGGCGACGATTCGGACGAGCAGGCGCGTTACATAGAGGCTCTGGTGGAGGCCCCGGCGCCGGTGCGGGTGGCGTCCATCTATCTGCCCAACGGCAATCCGCTGGGGACCGAGAAATTCGCCTACAAGCTGGCCTGGTTCGAGCGCCTGCGCCTGCATGCGTCGGACCTGCTGACCAATGAAGAAGCCGTGGCCCTGTGCGGCGACTTCAACGTCATCCCCACGCCCCGGGACGCCAAGAACCCCGAGGCCTGGGTGACAGACGCCTTGTTCCAGCCCGAGAGCCGCGAGGCGTTCCGCGCCCTGAAATGGCTCGGTTTCGCCGACAGTCACGAGCTGGGCGATGAACCCGAGGGGACCTGGACCTTCTGGGACTATCAGGCCGGAGCCTGGCGGCGGGACCACGGCATCCGCATCGATTTCGCCCTGCTGTCCGCCCTGGCGGCCGACCGCTTCCGGGGCATCGAGACCCATCGCGACGCCCGCGACATGGAAAAACCCAGCGATCACGTGCCCGTCGTCGTCGAGCTGGATCCGGAGCCGCCCGCGTGGTCGATGCGCTGAGGATTATCCTTCTGGTGGCGCTGGCCGCCGCCGCCCTGACCACGGCCGGCCTGACCCTGGCCTGGTGGATGGAGCCCCGACGGCGCCTGCACCGGGCCCTGGACAAGGCTCTGGGCGGCTCGCCCGAGGTCGAGGCCGTCTCTCCCGCCGAGGGCCGCGCCTGCGCCCTGGATTTCGACACCGGCCAGGCGGCCGTGCTGTGGGACCGGGGCGCCAACGGCCTGGTCTATGATTTCGACGAGATCGACGGGGCCGAGATGATCGTGGACGGGCATGTGCTGGCCCGCGTGCGCCGTGGCGAGGCGCGCCGGGCGCTGGACGTCATGGCCCCGGACGCCGGCCAGGTGGTGCTGCGTCTGATGTTCGCTGATCCGCGCCACCCCGAGTTCGAGCTGGACCTGTGGAACGCCGCGACGGGCGCCTCGACCGGCTCGCCCTCGGAAGCGCTCAGGCTGGGGCGCCGCTGGCTGTCCCATGTGGAAGCCTTGATGAAATAGGCGCACCGCGCCCTTTCGACATGTCTCCCGAAAGGCTAGAATCAAACCTCGTCATCCTCGGGCCTGTCCCGAGGACCCACGCGTCCGCCGCACGTTCATGAGATGTGTCAACGGGATGGGCCATCCATCCGCTGTTCCCGCGACCTCGTGCATGGGTCCTCGGGACAGGCCCGAGGATGACGGATTTCTGTAATTTCACCCGCGAGTTTTCCCGTGCCCCGCCTGTTCGACGCCTATGTCATCGCCAACTGGACCGCCGCCGAGGGCAAGAAGCTGGGCGAGCAGTCGCTGTGGATCGCCGTGGCCAAGCGTGACGTGCGCATGCGGCTGAAGATCGAGACCCACAACGCCGCCACCCGCGCCGAGGGTGAAAAGCTGCTGGCCGACATCCTGGGCGACCTGAACAAGCGCGGCGACCGGGCCCTGATCGGCCTTGACGCGCCGCTGGGCTTCCCTGTCGGCACGGCCGCGCGCCTGAACCTCAAGGACCAGAGCTGGTCCGGTCTGTGGGCCTTCCTGGCTGACAATGTTCGGGACAAGCCCGACAACACCAACAACCGCTATCAGGTGGCGGCCAAGATGAACCGGCTGATGACCGACGAGGCGCGGCCGTTTTGGGGCGCCCCCGCCAGCCAGGCCCAGCGCTGGCTGACCACCACCAAGCCCGAGGGCGGCTACGGCGACGTCCCCGAGTTGCGCGCCACCGAGGTCGCCGCGAAACAGGGCAAGCTGCAGCCCAAGACCGTGTGGCAGATGCACGGCGCGGGCGCCGTCGGCGGCCACGCCGTGATCGGCATCCCCACCGTGCGCCGTCTGGTCGAGCGGCTGGGCGCTGCGGCCGCCGTCTGGCCGTTCGGCACGGGCTGGCGCGCCCTGACGCCCGAGGACGTGGCGCCCCTGTCGGCGCTGGTGGTCGAGGTCTGGCCCGCCATGTTCGGCGGCGCGCCCGAGCCGGGCGAGTTCAGGAGCCAGGCCCAGGTCCGCGTCGCCGCCGAGACCTTCGCCCGCATGGACGAGAAGAACGAGCTGGCCGCCGCCTTCGCTCCGCCCAAGGGCGCGTCGGACGACCTGATCCGTCAGGTGGAGACCGAGGAAGGCTGGATCCTCGGCGTCCGCTAGAGCCTGATCGGTTGAGGTGGAATCGCTTCGCGATCCCACCGATGCCGTGAATCAGGCTCTCGCATTAAACTGGACCGAAATCTGAGCCCAGTTGAACTGCGTCCAACTGAACCGATTTCGGTCTAGGCGGGCATCCGCCGCGCCACCCGTACAAACCGGCCGGTCAGAAGCGCCGCAGAGATCAGGCTGGCGACGATCACGCCCCAGACGATGCCGTCCACGCCCATGCCCATGGGATGCGCGAACAGCCACGCCAGAGGCATCATCACCGCGCCATAGCTGAACACATGCATGGCCGTGGGCCACCACACGTCGCCAGCCGAGCGCAGGGCCTGGGCCGCCACCACCTGAATGCCGTCGGCCACGAAGAACAGGGTCGCCAGGATCAGGGCCGGGACCGCGATGGCCACCAGCGCGGCATCGGTCGTGTAGACGCCGATGATCACCTCGGCGCCGGGCCACACCACCAGGGCGATGGCCAGCGCCAGAAGTCCCGTGACGCCAAGGCCCAGCACCCCGGCGCGGATCAGACCGGCCCGGTCGTGGGCGCCGTAAGCCCGGCTGACCAGCACACCGGTCGCCGCTGACAGACCCATGGGGTTCATGAACACGATGGCCGACAGGTTCAGCACGATGGCCCAGGCCGCCACCTCCAGCCCGCCCAGCCAGCCGGCCACGATGCTCATGGCCGCGAAGGCGCTGACCTCGATGAAGTAGGACGCCCCGGCGCCCACGCCGACCTTGTACTGCTCCCGCTCGATCACCCGGTCACGGCGCGGCTTGCGGAACACGCCCAGCGCCCGGGCGTCGGTCATGCGCGCGATGTAGACCAGCAGGAACACCACCAGCATCAGCCGGGCGGCGAAGGTGGCCCAGCAGGCCGCCACAGCGCCGTCCACCGGCAGGCCCGAGGTCCCCGGCACCAGCCACAGGTTCATCAGCAGGTTCAGCCCGTTGGCGATCCACATGGCCCACATGCCTGGCCGGGGCCGCGACAGGGCCTCAAGGAACAGCTGGGCCGCCACCGAGATCAGATAGAAGGGCAGCGACAGGGCCAGGACCATCAGGGGCGCGGCCGCGTCCTGCCCCAGCCCGTCCTCCAGCCCCACGCGCACCAGCGCCCACGGCCCCGCCAGGATCAGGGCCAGGGCGGAGATGAGGCCCAGTTGCACCGAATAGACCAGCCCGCGCCGGAACACCGCCCCCGCTTCCTCGCGCCGCCCCTGGCCGATCAGGCGCGCGGTCATCACCTGCGTCCCCATCAGCAGCCCCACCGCCGTGGTCACGAACACCGACGACGGCGCCCAGGCGAGGGAATGCAGCGCCAGCTCGCGCGCCGCGTACTGCCCCACCACGATGGCGTCGGTCAGGCCCATGGTCATGATGCCCACGCGCGCCAGCACCACCGGCCAGGCCAGGGTCAGCAGCTCGCGCAGATCGGCGCGCATTTCGGGGCGGACGGCGGCGGTCATCGAAGGGTCAGGTCAGGGCCGTGAGCAAAAGGGCGCGGAACCTGACGCCGCGGCCCCGGCTTGGCAATAGCGCCCCCGCCACACCCCCTGATGAAACCGAACGCCGGGTGAGGGATTGGCAAAGGGAGACGACAGGGAGAGACAGATGGCGGGCTACAGAAACTGGTGCGGGATCCTGCACCCCCTTCACGCGATCCTGCTGGCCTTTCCCATCGCCCTGTTCAGCTTCGCGGTCGCTACAGACATCGCCTATCTGAACACCGCCGAGATCCAGTGGTCGAACTTCTCCGCATGGTCGATCACCTTGGCCTTGTTCTTCAACGGCCTCGTGGTGGCATGGGCGGTCATCGAGGCGATCATGGCCCGGCGCTCACCCGGACTGACCCGCAGTCTGATCTATCTGGCCGTTCTCGTCGTCATGTTCATCGTCGGCCTGATCAACATCTTCCGGCACAGCCAGGACGGGTGGAGCTCGGTGGGCGCGCCCGGTCTGATCATGTCCATCATCTGCGCCGTGCTGGCTCTGATCGCCGGCTGGCTGCTCCATTCCAGATCCACCGTCCGGGAGGTCGTCCAATGAGGATGCGGCTTGTCAGCATCGCGGCTCTTTCCCTGGGTCTCGCGGCGTGCGGAGGGTCCGGCGGCGACCCGGACGTTCAGGAAACCGGCCCAAGCCCCGACCTGCCCTCCATGGACGAAACGCTGGTCCCGTCCATGAACATCGCTCCGCCGGGCGACTGGAACGGCGACCTGCCCACGGTGCCCGAGGGCTTCACCATCAGCGTCGTGGCTGACAACCTGATGATCCCGCGCCAGATGCTGATGCTGCCCAACGGCGACCTGTTGATCGCCGAAGGGTCCGGCGGCGGCGCGCCTCGCCTGCGGCCCAAGGACGTGCTGGCCGGGCTGATCAAGGCGCAGGGACGCTCGTCGGTCGAGGGTGGCGACCGCATCACCCTGATCCGCGATTCCAACGGCGACGGCGTGCCCGAGCTGCGCACCGTGCTGATCGACGACCTGAACGCGCCCTACGGCATGGCCTTCGTGGACGGCAATCTCTACGTGGCCAATCAGGATGCGGTCATGCGCTTCCCCTATCAGGAGGGCCAGACCGAGATCACCGCGCCGGGCGAAGAACTGACCCCCCTGCCCGCCGAACTCAACCACCACTGGACCAAGGCCATGACGGCGAGCGCCGACGGCCGCTTCCTGTACGTGGGCATCGGCTCCAACAGCAATGCGGGCGAGCGGGGCATGGCGGTGGAGGAAGAGCGCGCGGTGGTCTGGGAGATCGACCGCGAGACCGGCGCCCGCCGCACCATCGCCCGCGGCATCCGCAACCCCACCGCCCTCGCCATCGAACCGACCACCAACCTGCTTTGGGCCGTGGTCAACGAGCGGGACGAACTGGGTCCGCAACTGGTGCCCGACTATCTGACGCAGGTCCGCGACGGCGCCTTCTACGGCTGGCCCTACAGCTACTGGGGCCAGCACCTGGACCCCCGCGTGCGGCCGCAGGACCCTGATCTGGTCGCCACAGCCATCGCGCCGGACTATGCGCTGGGCAATCACGTGGCCGCCCTGGGCCTGGACTTCGCCGTCGAGGGCGGTTTCGGCGGGACGTTCGCCAGCGGCGCCTTCATCGGCGAGCACGGCAGCTGGAACCGTCAGGACCTGTCCGGCTACAAGGTGTCGTGGGTCCCCTTCTCGGGCGGCCGCCCCTCGGGTCCGCCCGTGGACTTCGTCACCGGCTTCCTCAGCGATGACGACGAGGCCCGGGGTCGCCCGGTCGGCGTCTTGTTCGACCCGCGCACCCGCGCCCTGTTCATCGCCGACGACATGGCCAATGTGGTGTGGCGCGTGGCGCCCACGCGGTGACCCCGAACCGCTGGCTCGGGAAATAGTCTGACAATTGACTTTCGGACGCCGGGCGACCAACGTCTGATCAAATTGCCGGGGAGGCGAACATGGTCCGGACGTTGCAGCTGCTTTTCTTCGTCGCCCTTGTTGCGGGCGGGGCGCCCGCCGTCGCGCAACAGGCGCCCATGACGGCCATGGAGGCGCCCGCGGAGCCCGACGCCATCCCCCTCGGCACCGGCGGTGTCGAGGGCTCCGAAGCCGCCGAGAGCTGGTTCAGCCAGTGGGGCGACACCTTCGTCCGCAATGTGACCGTGGCCACCCTGACCCCTGTCCTGCCCGAGCCTGGCGCGGCCAACGGCGCGGCGGTGATCGTCGCGCCCGGCGGCGGCTTCATGTTCCTGTCCATGAGCAACGAGGGCTGGGAGGTGGCTCAGGCCCTGGCGGGTCAGGGCGTGGCCGCCTTCGTGCTGAAATACCGTGTCCGTCCGACGCCCGGGGACCTGGGCGAATTCGAGCAGGACGTGACCGCCATGTTCGCCGGCGCGCGCCGACCGCCGCCCGGAGGCTTTTCATTGGCCAATCAGGTCGAGGACGCCACGGCGGCCTTCGCACTCGTTCGTTCGCGCGCCGACGAATGGGGCGTCGATCCCGACCGCATCGGCATGGTCGGCTTCTCGGCCGGGGCCGGAACGACCCTGGCGACCACGCTCACGGCCCCGGAGACGCGCCCCGCCTTCATCGCCCCGATCTACGGCGCCATGACCGCTGTCGAAGTCCCTGAGACCGCACCGCCCATGTTCGTGGTCCTGGCGGCGGACGACCCCCTGTTCGCCAACAGCGGCTTCGGCCTGGT
>NZ_PNLV01000104.1 GCF_013823285.1 Brevundimonas sp.
TGCAGCCGTTCCTCTACTTCAAGGGCTTTCAGGCCATCCAGGCGCACCGGATATCCCACTGGCTGTGGACCCAGGGGCGCGAAACCCTGGCCTTCCATTTTCAGAGCCGCATGTCCGAACTGTTTCAGGTGGACATCCATCCAGCGGCTCAACTGGGCGCCGGTCTGTTCTTCGACCACGGAACCGGCATCGTCATCGGCGAGACGGCGGTGGTGGGCGACGAAGTCTCCATGCTGCACGCCGTGACCCTGGGCGGCACGGGCGCCGAGCGGGGCGACCGCCATCCCAAGATCGGGCGCGGCGTCCTGCTGGGCGCCGGGGCCAAGGTGCTGGGCAACATCACCATCGGCGACTACGCCAAGATCGCCTCGGGCTCGGTGGTGCTGAAGCCCGTGCCTGCGCACTGCACCGCCGCCGGCGTGCCCGCGCGTCTGGTCAATTGCCCCACCGGCGAACAGCCTGCGCGCACCATGGACCACACCCTGGCCGACATCGCCTATGACTTCGTGATCTGATTTCTGTTCAGTGCGTTTGAAAAGCGGCGCGGGCTTCAATAGGGTCCGCGCCTTCAAATCATAGAGGCCGCTCCACCGTGAACGACACCGACATCAAGCGCATCGAGACCCATCTGAAGCGCACCTTCAACACCGGCGGCATCAACCTGAAGGCCCGCCCCAAGCAGAACGACTCCGCCGAGGTCTATGTGGATGACGAGTTCATCGGCGTGGTCTTCAAGGACGAGGACGACGACGGTTCGTTCATGTTCGAGATGGCCATCCTGGCCGAGGATCTGCCCCCGGCGTAACCGCCGCGCGCAAGGCATGAAAAAGCCCCGGACGGTCCGACCGTCCGGGGCTTTGTCGTTTCAGGCGCGAGTTACTTCTTGCCGAAGATCGCGTCCCCGATGCGGGCGAGGATGCCCTTCTTCGCCGGAGCGCTGCGCGACGACGAAGTCGAAGCGGCGGGCGCCGGGGCGGCCGGAGCAGCCGCGGTCGCGGGCGTCGGAGCAGCCTTCGGCGCGGGCGCCGGTGTGGGACGCGTAGCCGTGGTTGTGCGACGCGGCGCTGTGGACCGGGTCGCCGTCGAACGGGTCGCGGCGGAGGTCTTGGGCTTGGCGGCCGAGGTGCGGGCGGCGGGCTTCTTGGCGGCCGTCGTCACCTTCGCGGCGGGTTTGCGAGCCGGCGTCTTGGCGGCTGTCTTCGGCGCGGCGGGCGCCTTGACCGCCGTGGTTTTCACCGGAGCCTTTGCGGCCGTGGTCTTCGGCTTGGCGGCGGCCTTGGGCGCCGCAGCCTTGATAGCGGGCTTCGCCGCGGCGGATTTCGTCGTCGTGGACTTGGCCGTCGCGGGCTTTTTCGCGGCGGTGGTTTTCGACGTGGTTGGACTCTTGGCCATGTATTCCCCGACCCCTCGGTGATACGAGCGCGCAGGGGCGCGCTCCTGTCTTGCGATTCCACACCATACCCATGTTTGAGAAATGTCCGAGTCCGCTGTTCAAATAATTGCGCGTGGCGCGCGAAAAGCCGCCGAGGCCGCCGCCGCCGCCATCGACGCCGATCCGATGCTGGAGGGCGCGACCTACTCGATCCTGGAAGAGGACGAGGACAAGGGCATCTGGCGCATCGACGCTTTCCCCACGTCGGCAGAGGAAGCGGACGGCGTCGCCGCGCGGCTGCGCGAGCAGGGGGAGTTGCGCGTGGCGATCGAGAAGCTGGCGGACGCCGACTGGCTGGCCATGTCGCTGTCGGGCCTGCCGCCGGTGCGCGCCGGGCGCTTCTTCGTCTACGGCGCCCACGACCAGGGCCGGGTGCCGGTCAACACGGTCAATCTGATGATCGATGCGGGCGCAGCGTTCGGCACCGGGCACCACGGCACCACGGTCGGCTGTCTGGTGGCTTTCGACGAACTGCTGAAGCGCGAACGGTTCGAGCGGGTGCTCGACGTGGGCGCCGGCACCGGCGTGCTGGCCATCGCGGCGGCCAAGACCGGCAGCAGCGTCGCGCTGGGCACCGACATCGACAAGCCGTCTGTGCGCATCGCCAACGAGAACGCGAAGCTGAACGCAGCGCCGGCCCGCTTCGTCCACGCCTCGGGTCTGAACGATCAGACGGTGCGCGGTCACGGGCCCTATGATCTGGTGTTCGCCAATATCCTGGCCCCGCCGCTGGTGGCGCTGTCCCAGGACATCAAGACCTCGCTGAAGCTGGGCGGCGTGGCCATCCTGTCGGGATTGCTCCGCACCCAGGAGCGCCGCGTCTCCGCCGCCTACCTGTCGCGAGGCTTCCGGCTGGAGCGGCGCATCCACCGCGACGCCTGGAGCGCCTTGGTGTTGAGGCGCGTCGGGTAGGGACGTCACCCCGACATTAAGCCGAATTCACTCGTGTCGCGTCCGGCGCGGTCTATCCTTTTTCCGAGACCGGACGGGTCCGGTCGATCGGGAGGGGTGACGATGGACGGGACGTCTGACTTTGCGGACATGAACCGGCGACTGCGTCGGGTGACTCTGCAGTCGCGCGTGCAGATGGGGATGCTGGCGGTCCTGATGGCGGTCGGGCTGGCTGCCTTCGTGTCGGACGAGCCCCGCGCCTTGCGGGTGTCGGAACTGGTGGTCGTGGATCCCGACGGGGTCGAGCGCGTCCGCATCAGCGGCGATCTGCCCGACGCCGTGGTCGATGGCCGACGACTGGTTCGCGGCGAGCAAGCCGCGGGCGTCATTCTCTATGACGGGGCCGGGCGCGAGCGCAGCGGCTATGCGACGTTCGAGCCGTCGGGCAATGTGCTGTTGACGCTCGACAACAGGCAGAGCGAACAGAACGCCCTGTTTGTGGCGGGACCCGACAATGCGGCAGCCCTGCGCCTCTGGCAGGGGCGCGACGCCATCGACCTTCGGACCGACCCGGCGGGGACTCGCATGACCATCGTCGAGGACGGACTGGTCCGGCTCCAGACCCCGGTGACGCCGATTCCGCCGGAGGCCTGCGAGGCCTACAGGGGCGCCGTGCCCAGCCTCGGTCGGGACGTGGCCCTTCGGGAGTGCAACGGGCGCTTCACGGAGGACAACTGCAACCGCTGCCTCGCGCCCTAGCGGCGTCTCCCGGTACATGGCCTCTCCTCATCGGGGGGATAGAGATGCTATGTCGCGCCCATGAGACAGACCTTTGACGAAACCACCGACCCGTCCTTCGGCGCGAAACACCTTCCGCGGGTCCGCGAGCAACTGAAGGCCCAGGGCCTCGACGGATTCCTCGTGCCTCACGAGGACGAGCACCAGAACGAATACCTCCCGGCCGCCAACGACAGGCTGGCCTGGGTGTCCGGTTTCACCGGCTCGGCGGGGGCCGGCGTGGTCATGACGGACCGCGCCGCCGTCTTCGCTGACGGCCGCTACACCGTTCAGGTCCGCGCCCAGGTGGACGCCAACCAGTTCGACATCCTGTCCTATCCCGACGATGTCCCGACCTATCTGGCCAGGGCGCCGAAGGGCGCCGTGATCGGCTACGATCCGCGTCTGCACAGCCCCGACGCCCTGGCCGGTCTCAGGCGCGCGGCCAACAAGGCCGGCGCCGAGCTGAAGCCGGTCGAGATCAATCCCGTCGACGCCGCCTGGGCCGAACGTCCGGCGCAGCCGCAGGCGCCGGTGGTCCCCCACCCGGACGACTACGCGGGCGAGACCAGCGCATCCAAGCGCGCGCGGGTGGGGCAGGGGCTGGACGACGCGGGCGCCGACGCCGCCGTCCTGACCGCGCCGTCGTCCATCGCCTGGCTGTTCAACGTCCGCGGCGGCGACGTGATCCGCACACCCCTGCCTCTGGCCCAGGCGATCCTCAAGGCCGACGGAAGCGCGCGCCTGTTCCTTGAGCCCGCCAAGGTCACCGACGACCTGCCGTCGTGGCTGGGCAATCAGGTTTCGCTTGAGACCCCCGACGACCTGCCCGGCGCCATCGCCGATCTGAAGGGCCATCGCGTCCTGATTGATCCGGCCCAGTCCTCGGCCTGGTATTTCGATCAGCTGGAGGCCGCGGGCGCGACCGTGGTCCGCGCGGCCGATCCCTGCGCCCTGCCGCGCGCCACCAAGAACGCGGTGGAGATCGAGGGCAGTCGCCAGGCCCACATCCGCGACGGCGCCGCCATCGCCAACTTCCTCCACTGGGTCGCCACCGAGGCGCAGCAGACCCTGCCTGACGAGCGAGCCATCGTGGAAAAACTGGAAGGCTTCCGCGAGGCCACCGGCGCGCTGAAGGATCTCAGCTTCGACACCATCGCGGGCGCGGGTCCCAACGGCGCCCTGCCGCATTACAAGCCTGTCACCAGCACCATCCGCCGCATCGAGAGCGGCAGCCTGCTGCTGGTGGACGGCGGCGGCCAGTATCTGGACGGCACCACCGATATCACCCGCACCATGGCGATCGGCGAGCCCACGGTCGAGCAGAAGGACCGTTTCACCCGCGTCCTGAAGGGTCACATCGCCATGACCGTCGTGCGCTTCCCGGCGGGGATCACGGGCCATCAGCTGGACGCCCTGGCGCGTCTGCCCCTGTGGATGGCGGGTCTGGACTATGACCATGGCACGGGTCACGGCGTCGGCAGCTATCTGGGTGTGCACGAAGGCCCCCAACGCATCGCCAAGGCGGTGAACACCCAACCGCTGCTGGAGGGCATGATCGTCTCCAACGAGCCGGGCTACTACAAGCCCGGCCACTGGGGCATCCGCATTGAAAACCTGCAGGTGGTCACGCCCGCCACGCCCGTCGAGGGCGGCGAACGGCCCATGCATGGCTTCGAGGCCCTCACTTTCGCCCCCATCGACCGGCGCCTGATTGAGGTGGGTCTGCTGACGCCGGACGAGCGGGCGTACATGGACGCCTATCACGCCGAGGTGCTCGACAAGATCGGCCCCCACGTGGACGACGACGTCCGCGCCTGGCTGGAGGCGGCGTGCGCGCCGCTGTAGCCGCGCTTGTCGCGCTCGGCCTGGCCGCGCCGGTTCATGCGCAGACCCCGCGACTGTCCCGCGACGCCTTCGATGTGATCCCGCCGTCCGAGCGCGTCTCGGGCGAACCGGGCGCCATGCGCGTCATCCAGCCCGGCTGCCGCCTCGGCCCGACAGATTGGGCGCGGCGCCGCATCGTCGACGTGGCGGTTCAGGAGTGGGCCTTCTTCGGCTTCCAGACCGTGGACGCCCGTCCGGTGGAGACGGGGCGCCTGCCGGACGGGGTCGTGCCCGACGCCCTCAACCCGCGCCGCCCGGCCCCGCGACAGGCGCGCCACATGCTGCGTTCTGGCGATTGGGAAAACCGTGAGCGCGTCACCGCCAGCATCGCGGGATACTGGTCGGCGACCCCCGACGGCGCCGAGGTCATCGGCGACCAGAACCGGGAATGGCGCCGCACAGACCGCCCCATCGACTGGGTGCAGCCCTGGTCCGCTGCCTTCATAAGCTGGGTCATGTGCGAGGGCGGGCTGGGCGACATGAGCCAGTTCGCGCGCGACATCTCGCACCGGGTCTACATCGACCAGGCCATCCGCGCCCGCGACGGCCAGGCGCCGGACGCCGCCTTCGTGGCCCACGACGCGGGCGAGGCTGAAGTCCAGCCCGGCGACCTGCTGTGCAATGCGCGCGGTTCGGCCAGCTACCGGTCGCTCGCCGATCGGCGTCGCGAGAGCGGCGAGTACGCTCCGCTTCACTGCGACATCGTGGTGCGGGTCGATGCGGCGGCGGGCCTGTTCCATCTGGTCGGCGGAAACGTCATGAACAGCGTCACCCTGACCATCCTGCCAGGCGTGCGCGACGGCGAGCATCTGCGCCCGCTGGCCGAGGACGATCTGGACGGCGCCCGGACCATGTTCGCCCATCTGAAGCTGCGCGCTCCCGCCATCGAGCCGAACGCCCTGGACGCAACCCCGACCATCCGGGCCATCAACGCGCCTTGAATCCCGCCCGGACGGCGCCCAACTGAAAGCGGGCGGCGGCCACGCCCGCCGGTTCCCTCCCCCCATCAGCAGGAGAGCGCCCATGAAGACGCGCACGCTGGGCCGGAACGGCCCCGAGGTTTCAGCCATCGGTCTGGGCTGCATGGGTATGAGCGCCTTCTACGGCGGCCGCGCCGACAGCGAGGCGGAGTCCGTCGCCACCATCCACCGGGCGCTGGATCTGGGCATCACCCTGTTCGACACCGCAGAAATCTACGGCCCGCACACCAATGAGGAACTGGTCGGCAAGGCCCTGGCCGGAAAGCGCGACCGCGCCTTCCTCGCCACCAAATTCGGCATCCGCACCGACTACGTGGCCGGCGGCGGCATGCCCCTGGATGGCTCGCCCGCCAATGCGCGTCGGGCCTTGGAAGGCAGCCTGAAGCGCCTCGGCATCGAGACCATCGACCTCTACTACCTGCACCGGGTCGACCCGGCGACGCCCATTGAGGACACAGTCGGCGAAATGGCCCGCTTCGTGGCGGAGGGGAAGGTTCGCTTCCTCGGCCTGTCCGAGGCGTCCGCCGCCACCCTGCGCCGCGCCCACGCCGTGCATCCGATCACGGCGCTGCAGACCGAATACTCCCTGTGGACCCGCGACGTGGAGGACGAAATTCTGCCCGCGTGCCGCGAACTGGGTGTCGGCTTTGTGCCTTACAGCCCACTGGGTCGCGGCTTTCTGACCGGAGCGCTGCGCTCGCCCGACGACTTCGAGGACGGCGACTCCCGCAAATCCAACCCCCGCTTCCAGGGACGGCATTTCGCCCGCAACCTGCGGCTGGTGGACGAGGTGAAAGCCATCGCCGCCGACAAGGGCGTCCCCCCGGCCCAGCTGGCGCTGGCCTGGGTGTTGGCCCAGGGCGAAGATCTCGTCCCCATCCCCGGCACCAAGAGGGTGCACAGGCTGGAGGAGAATGTCGGCGCCCTCGACGTGACCCTGACGCCCGACGACCTGTCCCGGATCGAGGCGGTGTTTCCCAAGGGCGCGGCCGATGGCGATCGCTATCCGGAAGCTGCGATGAAGGCGCTGAACGGCTAGAGCCGCCGTTCCTGGCTTGCCCATCAAAAGCCGTTTCTGGCCCTTTCCCTCGGCGACGCGGCGGCCTAGGTGAACCGCATGACCGACACCAGCCAGACGAACGACACCTGGACCGTCGCCGGACGGACCTTCTCCTCGCGCCTGATCGTGGGCACGGGCAAGTACAAGGACTACGCCGTCAACGCCGCGGCGGCCGAGGCGGCGGGGGCCGAGATCGTGACCGTGGCGGTGCGGCGGGTGAACCTGACCGATCCGGGCCAGCCGGTGCTGACCGACTTCCTGGACCCGAAGCGCTACACCTACCTGCCCAACACGGCCGGGTGTTTCACGGGCGAGGAGGCGGTGCGGACCCTGCGGCTGGCGCGCGAGGCGGGCGGCTGGACCTTGGTCAAGCTGGAGGTGCTGGCCGACCAGAAGACGCTGTTCCCCGACATGGAGGAGACCCTGCGGTCGCTGAAGCTGCTGACCGCCGAGGGGTTCGAGGTGATGGTCTATTGCACCGACGATCCGGTCTATGCGCGCAAGCTGGAGGACGCCGGGGCCGTGGCCATCATGCCGCTGGGCGCGCCCATCGGGTCGGGTCTGGGGGTGCAGAACCCCATCAATATTCACCTGATCGTGGAGCAGTCGTCGGTGCCGGTGCTGGTGGACGCAGGCGTGGGCACGGCGTCGGACGCGGCAGTAGCCATGGAGCTGGGCTGTGACGGGGTGCTGATGAACACCGCCATCGCCGAGGCCCGCGAGCCGATCCGCATGGCCCGGGCCATGAAGCACGCGGTGATCGCCGGGCGGGAAGCCTATCTGGCGGGACGAATGAAGAAGCGGATGTATGCGGACCCGTCGTCGCCGCTGGCGGGGTTGATCT
>NZ_PNLV01000105.1 GCF_013823285.1 Brevundimonas sp.
TTCTGCGCCTTGGCGGCGTCGCGGATGTCCTGGCTGATCTTCATGCTGCAGAATTTGGGGCCGCACATGGAGCAGAAGTGGGCGGTCTTGTGGGCGTCCTTGGGCAGGGTCTCGTCGTGGAAGCTGCGGGCGGTTTCGGGGTCCAGGCCCAGGTTGAACTGGTCCTCCCAGCGGAACTCGAACCGGGCGCGGGACAGGGCGTCGTCGTGCAGGCGGGCGGCGGGGTGGCCCTTGGCCAGGTCGGCGGCGTGCGCTGCTAATTTGTAGGTGATGACGCCGGTCTTGACGTCGTCGCGGTCGGGCAGGCCCAGATGCTCCTTGGGCGTGACGTAGCAGAGCATGGCGGTGCCGAACCAGCCGATCATGGCCGCACCAATCGCAGATGTGATGTGGTCATAGCCGGGCGCGATGTCGGTGGTCAGCGGGCCCAGGGTGTAGAACGGCGCCTCGCCGCAGTGCTTGAGCTGTTCATCCATATTGGCCTTGATCTTGTGCATGGGCACATGGCCGGGGCCCTCGATCATGACCTGACAACCGTGGTCCCAGGCGACCTTGGTCAGCTCGCCCAAGGTGCGCAGCTCGGCGAACTGGGCCTCGTCATTGGCGTCGGCGATGGAGCCGGGGCGCAGGCCGTCGCCGAGGCTGAAGGTGACGTCATAGGCGCGCATGATCTCGCAGATCTCGGCGAAATTCTCGTACAGGAAGGACTCGCGGTGGTGGGCCAGGCACCACTTGGCCATGATGGAGCCGCCGCGGCTGACGATGCCGGTGACCCGCTTCGCCGTCATGGGCACGAAGGGCAGGCGCACGCCCGCGTGGATGGTGAAATAGTCCACGCCCTGTTCGGCCTGTTCGATCAGGGTGTCGCGGAACACCTCCCAGGTGAGGTCCTCGGCCACGCCGCCGACCTTCTCCAGCGCCTGATAGATGGGCACGGTGCCGATGGGGACCGGGGCGTTGCGCACGATCCAGTCGCGGATGTTGTGGATGTTGCGGCCGGTGGACAGGTCCATGACCGTGTCGGCGCCCCAGCGGGTCGCCCAGACCATCTTGTCCACCTCGTCGGCCACGTGGCTGAGCACCGCCGAGTTGCCGATGTTGGCGTTGATCTTGACCAGGAAGTTGCGGCCGATGATGCACGGCTCCAGCTCCGGGTGGTTGATGTTGGCGGGGATGACCGCGCGGCCCCGGGCCACCTCCTCGCGCACGAACTCGGGGGTGACGTAGTCGGGGATCGAGGCGCCGAAGTCCTCGCCGTCGCGGATGACCGCGCGGGCGGCGTCGCGGGCCAGGTTCTCGCGGATGGCGACGTATTCCATCTCCTCGGTGATGATGCCGGCGCGGGCGTACTCCAGCTGGGTGGCGGGGCGGCCTTCGCGGGCGCGCCAGACCGGCCGGGCGCTGTCGTCGAAGGCGGGGGCCAGATGGGCGCCGGACGCGCCGCCGTTGTCTTCCGGTTTCACCTGCCGGGGATCGGCCACCTGCTCCACATCGCCGCGCCGGGCCAGCCAGGCCTCGCGGTGACGGCCCAGACCGCGCGCGATGTCGATGGCCGGGGCGTCCTCGGTGTAGGGGCCGGAGGGGTCGTAGACCACCACCGGGGACTCGTCGGCCGTGGGGTGCAGGTCGATCTGGCGGTGCGGCACGCGGATGTGGGGGAAGAGGAGGCCGGGCTCGTAAATCTTCCGGCCGCCCATGCGCGGGCCGACGGTGACGTCGCCCGTCTCGGGGGCGCGAGACGGGTTTTTCTTTTTGGGTCCTACCGCCTCGCGCGCGGCGCTCGGCTGCTTGAGGACGTTGTCGTCCTGCGCGGCTTCGGGCTTGAGCGCGTTCGGGGTGATGTTGATGTTCATGGCGCGGCCTCTTCGTTCGCAAGAGGGTGCGCCGACGATCAGAAAAGGCGGAGCGGTCCTGTGGCGTGAGGGCCGCCCGTTCCCGTCCCTTCGCCGGCATGACCCGGATCAGGTTCGACCGGTCAGAGGGACACCTCTATCTCAGCGGCTCGCTCGCCGCCCCCGGGAGAACAGAGGCGCAGCCTACGCCAATCTCACGGTTCCGACCACCCCGTGACGCGGGCCTCCACCGGGGCGGGGGCGCCGGGGAAGGCCAGGGCGACGGCGGTGCGGCCCTTGCCGGGCACATAGTCGACGGTGGTGGAGGCGGTCTCGCCGCCCGAGCGGCCTTCCACCTGCACGGCGGCGGCGGTGTCGCGGCCCAGATTGCGGATCTCGATCTGGGCGATGAAGCCGGCCGCGGCGGGGCGCGTCGCCGTCACCTGTGCGGTCAGGTCCGGCGGGCTGGGCGGCTGGACCGCCGCGTGCACGATGACCCCGGCGGCGGCCAGGGTCAGGACCAGACCCAGCCCGGCCATGATCCACTGCAGGACGGGGTGCTCGGGGCTCGAGGATTGCGACGATTCGGCCATGGGCTACACCAGAAGACGGGCGGCGGCCGCGCCGATGGCGGCGGGAAAGCCCAGCACGAGGACCACGGACACCAGTTCGGCCAGGCCCTCATCGGCGACCCGGCCAAAGGTCCACATGACGAACAGGCCCGTCAGAAGGGCGATGGCGTAGCCGGGCAGGGTGAAGTGGAAGAAGGCGGTGACCGGCTTCCCGTGCTCCTCCTGCCCGGCGAAGCCCGCCGCATAGACGATCAGGTGCATCAGGGTCACGGACAGGGCCATGAGGCCGAGGATCTGCAGAGGCGAGGCCTTGTAGGCGATCAGCTCCATCTCTTCGGTGGGGGCCATGTTGAGGGCCAGGAACAGGGCCCCGGCGGCCATCAGGAACAGCTCTCCCGGATAGGAGGCCTTGTCCTCGTCGCCGCCATCGTCGCCCTGCCCGCCCGCCAGCTGACGCCGGGCCAGAAGCGCGCCCATGGCGGCGGGCGCGGCCTGCAGCATCAGCCGCCCGGCCACCTCGCCAGCCGGGTCGCCCCACTGGATGACGCCGAACAGGCTGAGCAGGACGGCGGCGGTGATGAAGCCCACGGCCAGGGCCACGGCCACGTCCAGCCCGTCGCCGACGAGGCCGCGCTGATCGCTGAACCCGGCGTACCAGGACAGGCCCCACAGCAGGGGGAGGCTGAAGGCCAGGAAGGCCAGCTGACGCCCCGGCCCCATGGCGGCGCCGGCCTCCCACACCTCCATGGTCATCAGCAGGGGCAGGCCGAACAGCAGGGCGCCCCCGAAGGCGCGGCCCAGGTCGGGCAGCCAGGCGCGTTCGCAGTCCAGGTCGATCAGGGCGGCGCCGGTCATGGGCGGTCAACGCGCGAGATGAGCCAAGGCTTCACCTCACAGGATGGCGCAGAATCGCTGGCGCATTGCGGCGCGTGTCTCATCATCCAGTCCGTGATCCAGCCATGTCAGCTCCTGCCTCGTGAGCGTGAAGGGGATGACGCCGTCCGGGCTGAACCAGATCAGATAGCCGCACTCATCCTGCCGCTGCCACGAGGCGACGTAGTCCACGGCGGCATACAGGCCAGAGGGAACGTCAGCCGGGCTGATGTACCAGGTCCGGCGCGCGATCTGGCGTGAGACGGGCGTTCCGGTTTCGACCCTGCGCTGTTCCTGGGTGCGGGACCAGTCAGCGAGGGAGGCGCCGCCGGTCATCTCTTCGGACGTCATCGCCAGGGAGTCCGCGTGGCGCGCCTCATCGATGGCGGAGAAGTAGCGGTCCGTCAGTCCGTCAATCATCGGAGTCAGGCGCTCGAGGTCGGTCTCTGAAAGCGGGGGCGCGGGCGCCGCGCTTGCTGCCGGCGCGGCCTCCGCCCCGCAGGTCACATTCTGGACCAGTGTCACGCTTGCCACGCCGGCCGCATCGTCGCTCGCCGGTGCAGCTTCACTGGAACTGAAGCTGTAGCGACCGAAGACATAGGACTCCGACCCGCAGAGCCGAAGCGCCGTCGGCTGGAGTGCGGCCTGTGCGCTCCCGGGATGGGTTTCACCTTCGAGGGTCACTGTGAGGCGATACGCCTGATCGCCCAGGGTCTCGATCTGCACGTCTGGAAGAGGCGCGGGCTGAACCAGCAGCAGGACGGCGGCGAACGTCGATATGGGCATTCCTGGATCCCGGGCTAAGGCGAGCGCTGGCCGTTGATCAGCCCAGGTCGGTGACGTCGCCGGTGCGGGGGGGCTGGCCGGCGAACTCGTCGGCGTAGGCGGGGGCCAGCAGGGACCGGAACACCGACTGGGGCACGGCGATCTCGTAGCCGCCCTCGGCGTAGGGGCCGACCTGGTAGGGGCCGATCAGGAAGATCAGCCCGCCGGCCTTGCCCGGCGTGGTGGACGGGGCCAGCACGAAGGGGGTCGTGCCGGCGCGGGGGCAGGACCAGCCGCCCTGGGTCGGGTTCAGGCCGATGGTCGCGGCGTCCGGATTGCGGCCGCGCCGGGCGGTGTTGAGGGCGTCGCACAGGGCCTGGTCCAGGGCCGACAGGTCGGCGCCGCGCCGGAACAGCTGGGCCGGCTGGACGAACTGCTTGAGGGCCTTGTCCCAGATCACTGCGCCATAGGCCGGATTGGGGTGGGCGCCGCCGGTGTATTCGGAGCTGTTGCGCTGCAGGCTGATCAGCTTGCCGGTCTCGCCCGCAGCCACATAGTCGATGTGCTTGGAATAGGGCGGCAGATCCATGTCGCCTTCGTATTCGGTGCGGTCCGCCTGGGCGCCCTCGGAGAAGGTGCGCAGCTCGCGCACGGCCTCGGCATACAGCCGGGCGTGCAGGTCCGGCTGGGCGCGCACGGCGTCGGGCAGGGCCAGCTCGACCTGGGCGAAGCGGTTCTCGCTTTCGTAGGTCATGGGCGCCGCGCCGTCGGCGGGGGTGACGGCGGCGCCCTCGGCCGGGGCCTCGGGGGCGGGCGCCTCGCGCTCGCGGCGGTCGCAGGCGGCCAGCGTCAGGGCCACGGCGGCGGTCACGATCAGGGCGCGGGAAGGCAGGCTCATCATTGACGTCTCCTCGGGAAGGACGGCTGACCCTACAACGGGATCGCGCCGAGCGCGACGGCGGCCAGCAGGATCAGGCCCGCCTCGCGGTTGGATTTGAACAGGCGCAGGGCCAGGGCCCCGTCGTCGGGCTTCAGCCGGGCGACCTGAAGCGCCAGATGACCGGCGTACGCCAGCAGGCCCAAGGCGAACAGCGGGCCGAGCCCGGCCAGCACCCCGGCGCCCGCCGCGCACAGCACGGCCAGGCCGTAGAATACGGCGATCCCGGTCCTGACCCTGCCGCCCAGCCGCCGGGCGGAGGACTTCACCCCCACCATGGCGTCGTCCTCGATGTCCTGGAGGGCGTAGATGGTGTCGTAGCCCAGGGTCCAGAACACGCCGCCCAGATAGAGCAGCAGGGCCGCCAGGGTCAGGGTTCCGGGATTGCCCGCATCCATATGGAAAAACGCCACGTCCGGGTTGAACCATTCAAAAATGGTTCCACGCCACGACCACATGCTGGCCGCCGCCGCATAGCCCAGCAGGGCGCCCCAGTTGAAGGTCAGGCCCAGCCAGGCCTGGGGCCACCAGGTGATGCGCTTCATGAAGGGATAGGCCGCCACCAGCACCAGCGATCCGACGCCCAGCAGCACAGCGGTGAGGTTGAAGGTCAGCAGGATCAGCAGGCTGATCAGGGAACAGCCGATGACGAAGGCCCAGGCGCGCTTCACGCTGATGCGCCCGGAAGCCACGGGCCGGGCGGCGGTGCGGGCCACCTGCCGGTCGATGTCCCGGTCGACGATGTCGTTGAAGGCGCAGCCCGCCGCCCGCATCAGACAGGCCCCGACGGCGAAGGCGATGACCAGCCAGACCGTATGCTCGGGCGTTCGGCTCCGATCCTGCTCGAACAGAGCCAGAGCAATCCCCTGCCAGCCGGGCAGCAGCAGCAGCCAGATGCCGATGGGCCGGTCGAAGCGGCCCAGCTTCAGCCACGGCTTCAGGCCTTCCGGCGCGAAGCGGTCCACCCAGTTGGCGCGCGCGGCGTCGGGAAGCGGCGAGGTGCTCATGGCCGAGCCATAGCGCTGCTTTGGACCCCGGGCGAGAGGGGCGATGTCGTTTCGGCGCCACAGGAGAAGGATTGCGAACGCATCGCATTGCCATTCGCGAGAACCCGGCCTATGAGCCTCCGACCTTTAAGAATGCGTCGCAATCAAGCGTACGCCCGCACCCGGAACGCCGCCCCATGAACCCCCGCGCCACCGCCTCCATCCTCGCCCTCGCCGCCGCCCTGGCCGCCCCGGCCGCCTGGGCCGGAGACAGCGATCCCGTGGTGCTGGAGGCGGTCATCGTCACCGCCTCGGCGGAGGACGCCCGCACGGTGGGCGGATCGGCGACCTTCCTGGACAACGATGCGCTGGATGTCTTCGGCCACGCCGACGTCAACCAGGTGCTGCGTCAGGTGCCGGGCGTGTTCCTGCAGGAAGAGGACGGTTTCGGCCTGCGCCCCAACATCGGCATCCGGGGTTCGGGCACCGACCGCTCCGGCCGGGTGGCGGTCATGGAGGACGGGGTGCTGATCGCTCCGGCCCCCTATGCCGCCCCGGCCGCCTACTATTTCCCCCGCCTCACGCGCATGACGGGCGTAGAGGTGACCAAGGGTCCCGGCGCCATCAAATACGGCCCCCTGACCACCGGCGGCGCCATCAATCTGTTCTCCACGCCCATCCCCGAAGCGACGGCCGGCGAACTGGAGATTCTCGGCGGAACCGACGGCGCCCTGCGCGCCCACGGCTGGGCCGGGGGCTGGGCGCCGCTGGGCGGGGGTCTGGAGATCGGCGGCCTGATCGAGGGGCTGCGCGAGGAGAGCGACGGCTTCAAGGCGCTGGACAACGGCGGCCCCACCGGTTTCGGCATCGACGATCTGGTGTTCAAGCTGGCCCTGCGCACCGGACCGGGCGCCGCCCTGCCCCAGTCGCTGGAGCTGAAGCACCAGACCTATGACGAGACCTCGCACGAGACCTATCTGGGCCTGACCCTGGCGGACTTCGGCGCTGATCCGTTCCGGCGCTACAACGGCAGCCAGGTGGACCGCATGGACGTGGCCCACGACACCTGGCAGCTGACCCACCGCATCGCCCTGTCCAGCGCGCTGGACCTGACCACCATCGCCTACCGCACCGAGACCACCCGCGCCTGGTACAAGCTGAACGACGTGCGCAATTCGGCCGGAACCGGCTGGGTCGGGATCGGCGCCGTGCTGGCCGATCCGGCCGTCTATGCGGACCAGATGGCCGTGCTGGTGGGGGCGGACGGCTTCACCAGCGCCGACGGCGCCCTGCGGGTGCGCAACAACAACCGCGCCTATGAGTCGGAGGGAATCCAGACGGTCCTGACCGCGCGCTTCGACACCGGCGCCCTGTCCCACCAGCTGGAGGTTTCGGCCCGCTATCACCAGGACTCCGAGGACCGTTTCCAGCGCAACGACCTGTACCGCATGGACGACGGGGTCATGGTTCTGACCGGCGCCGGCGTTGACGGAACCCAGGACAACCGGGTCGGCGAGGCCGAGGCCTGGGCCTTCTTCGTGCGGGACGTGATCCGCACCGGCGCCCTGACCCTGACCCCGGGGGTGCGCTATGAGACCATCGACCTGACTCGCACCAACTACGCCCTCGTGGGCGGGCCGCGCGGCGCGCCCCTGTCCGTGGTCGAGTCCAGCGTCGACGTGTGGATTCCGGGCGTGGGCCTGACCTATGACCTGACCCCGTCCCTGCGGCTGGTGGCCGGGGCGCACCGGGGTTTCTCCAACCCCGGCCCGGGCTCCTCGGTGGATCCGGAGACCTCGTGGAACTATGAGGCGGGGGTGCGGCATCGGTCCGGAGGGCTGGACCTGGAGGTCATCGCCTACGTCAACGACTATGACAATCTGCTGGG
>NZ_PNLV01000106.1 GCF_013823285.1 Brevundimonas sp.
AGGGCGGCGGGCCCGAGGTCATGGCGCCCACCGAGCGCAGGTGCTCGCCCACCATGCGTCCGGCCAGGGCCGAGCCGATGGAGTCGGGGGTGAAGACCGAGCCGTTGGGCCGCAGGGCCTGGGCCCCGCCCTTCAGGCAGCGGTCGGCCAGGGGGATGTCGGAGGTGACGACGATGTCGCCCGGCCCCGCCCGCTCGGCGATCCAGTCGTCGGCCACGTCGGGACCGGCGTCCACCACCACCTGCTCGATGAAGGGGGCGCGGGGCAGGTTGATCCAGCCGTTGGAGACCACCACGGCCCGGAATCCCACCCGCTCGGCCACGCGGAAGCATTCGTCCTTCACGGGGCAGGCGTCGGCGTCGATGTAGAGGACGTGCATGGAGGCTTCCCGGATTTCAGACTCTGGACTCAAAAAAACAGGGTCTGAATAGTCCGAATAGTCCGAAATCGGCGCCGGATTTCAGACTCCGGGGGCGGAAAAAACACGGTCTGACTCGTATCAATCGTAGGAAGTCGCCTCCGGGGATCAGGGTCGAGGCGGGCATTATAGGGCGCCCGTGGGCGGGGGGATGAAAAAGGCGAGGCGCAGCCGTCTTCGTGGGGGGCGGGGCGGTGTGGGCGGCGTCGCGGCGCTTGCAACCGCCGGAGCAGGCGGGCGCTTACCAAGGCAGGGCGCGGATCGGTCGCGCCGGGCGACACAAGGAGACGGGCCATGACCTTCGACAACAGGACAGCGCTGGTGACCGGCGGCGGGTCGGGCATCGGCGAGGCGGTGGCCCACGAGCTGGCCCGACTGGGCGCGAAGGTGGTGGTCACGGACATCAACGAAAAGGGCGCCGACCGGGTGGCCCGGGCCATTCGCGACGCCGGCGGCGAGGCCGCGCCCTTCGTGGCCGACAGCGCCAGCCCGCAGGACAATGAAAAGGCCGTGGCCTTTGCCGTCGAGACCTTCGGCAAGCTCAACTATGCGGTCAACAACGCCGGCATCGGCGGGGCCCAGGCCCCGGCGGGCGAGGTGGATCTGGACGACTGGAGACGGGTCATGGACATCAACCTGAACGGGGTGATGTACGGCATGCGTTACCAGATTCCGGCCATGCTGAAGGCCGGGGCGGACCAGAGCGCCATCGTCAACATGGCCTCGATCCACGGCGCGGTGGCGGCCATCGGCAACGGCGCCTATACGGCGGCCAAGCACGGCGTCGTGGGTCTGACGAAAAACGCCGCCGCCGAGTACGGGCCGCAGGGCCTGCGCATCAACTGCGTTGGCCCGGCCTATATCGATACGCCGCTGCTGGAAGGCCTGCCCCGGGAGGCCCGCGAGGGGCTGGTCGCCAAACACCCGCTGGGCCGGCTGGGCCGGCCGGAGGAGGTGGCCACGGTGGTGCGCTTCCTGCTGTCGGAGGACGCGTC
This sequence comes from Brevundimonas sp., assembly GCF_013823285.1. Taxonomy (GTDB): domain Bacteria; phylum Pseudomonadota; class Alphaproteobacteria; order Caulobacterales; family Caulobacteraceae; genus Brevundimonas. The sequence continues at coordinate 1,414 of NZ_PNLV01000106.1, forward strand.
CTTCATGACCGGCGGCTACTACCTGGTCGACGGGGGCTATACGACGGTCTAGCCGCCAGCCCTCAGCAGGTTGCGTCCCGGATAGCCGCTGGCGCGGCTTCCGGGATGGCAAGGTGGGCCCTAAACTGCGGTCAGAGATGCGGAAAAATGGAGGAACGGCATGGCCCAGTGGCGGTATCTGGCGATGTTCACCATGGACAAGACGGGGCCGAAATGGCGCGAGTGGGGCGCCCTGACCGATGAGCAGAAGGCCGAGAGGCAACGCACCGGCCTGGCCGCCATCGCTGCGTGGGACGAGGCGCACCGGGACGTGATCCTCTATCAGGGCGGGCCGCTGGGGCCGACGAAGCGCATCGACGACCGGGGCGACGTGACCGACGTGGTCAATCTGCTGACCGTCTTCATGGTGGTGCGGGCGGACAGCCATGAGGCCGCCGCCCGCCTGTTCGAGGGTCACCCGCACATGAGCATCTTCCCCTGCGACGGGGTCGAGGTCATGCCGGTGCTGGGGGACTAGACAGAGAGCCTGATTCACGGCCTCGGCGGAATCGCCTAGCGATTCCGTCTCAACCGATCAGGCTCTAGCCCCCCGTGGGGGACGTCGAGAAGTCGAACTGTTCGGGCTGGCGGCGGGGGCCGGAGCCGAAGCTGTAGGTCAGGCCGATGTAGAAGGCGCGCAGGCGGATGTCCTGTTCGAACCGCTCGCGGAACTGCGGGGTCTCGAACGTGGTGTCATTGCTGAAGCTGTTCAGCACGTCGCGGCCGGTGATGTTCAGCGACAGCTGGTCGGTCAGCTTGCGGCGGTAGCCGATGTTGAGCATGCCGCCGGCCTCGCGGGTGCCCTGGGCCAGCAGGGTCTCGCCCTGCCAGAAGCCGGAGACCTGCACGAAATCCTTCTCGGTGGGCTGCCAGTTCAGGCTGAGGCGGCCGCTGGCCAGGGTCGCGTCCCGCTCGCCGCCGCCGGGGATGCCGGTGGAGTCGATCTCCTGACGGAAGACATTGATGCTGCCGTTGTAGCGCAGGGTGGGGTGAAGGCGTCCGCTGGCGGTCAGCTCAAGCCCCACGTCCAGGCGCGAGCCCAGGTTCTCGGGCCGCGTCAGCAGGACACCGCCGCCCACGTCGGTGGCCACCTCGGTGAAGGCGCCGCTGGTGTCGCGCACATAGACGGTGGCCTGATAGAAGGTCTGGCCCGCGCGCCTCTGCCACATGACCTCGAAGGCGTCGGTCTCCTGGGGCTCCAGATCGGGATTGCCCGAGCGCAGGTTCTGGGGGTCCTGATAGGACACGAAGGGGTTCAGCTGGGCCAGTTGCGGCCGCTGGATGCGGCGCGAATAGCTGGCGCGCAGGGTCTGGTCGTCGGTGAGCTGGTACTGGACGTGGGCGGAGGGATAGGCGCGGAAATAGTCCTGGGACGCCGAGGCACCGCCGGTCACGTCGTCGATGCGGATGTCCGCCTGCTCGAGCCGCAGGCCCCACTGGGCCGACAGTTTTTCGCTGAGGGGCCGCTCGTAGGTGCCGTAAACGGCGTGGACCGTCTGGCGGCCCTCGAAGCGGTTGCTGAGGCCCGGGATAACGGTCAGGCCGGCCTGCGACGGGCCGCGGGCGAACTCCACCTCCTGCTCGGGGCTCTGCCGGGTCAGTTCATAGCCCAGACGCATCTGGCCGGCTTCGGCGAAGGGCCGCACATAGGCGCTGGTGAAACCCAGAGTGGCCTGGTCGTTGTTCTGGCGCGTCCGCTCATAGACGTCGGGGGCGGCGGGGGTGGTGAAGCGGCTGACGGCCAGACCCTCGTTGTCGTTGCCGTTGGCGTCGTAGCGAACCTCGTTGGACCATTCATGGCCCGCGTCGTCGAAGCGATGCACCACGCGGGCCGTGCCGCCGAAATTGGTGAAGTCGAAGCCCACCTCGCCGTCGCGGCGGTATGCGGCGGTCACGGCGCCGGAGGCGTCGCGGGTCTGGAACAGGGCGCTGTTCAGGCCGTCGCCGGTGAAGGCCACCCCGCGCAGTTCGCCGCTGAGGCGCGTGCGGTCGGTGAGGCGGTATTCGGCGGTGAAGCGGCCAAAGGCGCCGCTCTGGTCCATCTCCATGGTCTGGTCGGTGGTGGTGGTGGAGACCACGGCGCCGGTGACGGGGTCCAGCTGCTCGCGCGTGCGCAGGGAGGAGAAGGTGTTCGGGTCGGCCCGGTAGCTGAGATCACCCGACAGGGTCAGGCGGTCCTGCTGCCGCGAGCCGCTGAGCCCGGCGTTCCAGCGGCCGTCGTCGCCCACATTGAGGCGCACCGAGCCGGTGCTCTGGACCCCGGCGCGCGGGGCGCTGGGGCGGCTGATCAGGTTGATGATCCCGCCGGACCCCTCGGGGCTGTAGGCGGCGGACGGGTTGGTCATGACCTCGATGCGGGCGTACTGGTCCGCCGGAAGCTGCAGCAGGGCCTGGCCCCGGCCCGGGCCGGACAGGATGCCGGAGGGGCGGCCGTCCACCAGAATGGTGACGTTGCCATCGCCGCGCAGGGACACCCCGCCCTGGGGGTCCACGTCCACCGACGGGATGTTGCGCAGGGCGTCCGCCAGACTGCCGGTGGTCGCCTGCAGATCATTGGCCAGGCTGTAGCTGGTGGAGTCGATGGAGGTGCGGATGGCGGTGGAGTCGGAGGTGACCACGATCTCCTCGACCGTGGTGGGGTCGGCGTCCTCCGGGGCCTGATCGTCGGCGGGCGCCTGTTGCGGCGGGGCGTCATCGGCCGGGGGCGTCTGGGCATGGGCGGGCGCGCCGACGAGGGCCACGGCCGCGCCGGCCAGCAGGAGGGTTTTCAGTCGGATCATGGTGGTCGAGCCCCTTCGGACGCACAGGGTCCGATCAACCTCGCCGATAGCAGGACAACGGCGAGGCCCTCAGTTAAATCGCCGTCATGAAACACCGTGATTTCAGAAGGTTGCAGGACTGACATGCTTGGGGCGGGATTGCGGCCGCCTGCCGCCGCCGGAGAAGAACCGCGGTCAGCGGCCGAGGCGCCAGGCGACAGGGTGGCGGCGCGGGACGGCGGTGGCGCTCCACACCAGCACGGCGGTGGACAGCAGGATGCCGCTGACCAGCCCGCCGATGGCCAGCAGGCCGCCGGGCGTGACCCGCACCTCCATTTTCACGGACACGGGCCCGGCCTGGAGGTCGAGGCGGGCCTGCTGGGGTTCGGTGGGGGCGGGGGTTTTGTCGGTCATGGTCGATGAACGCCCGAAGCGGCGGATGGTTTGCCCGCTCGCGATGGGAGAGGGCTAGGGCGGCTCCGCCCGCATTTGACGTGGGTCGTCGTTAGGCTTCCTCATGCATTGCGGGAGGCGACCATGAAGATCAGCAAGGAACGGCGGGAGCGGTGGGAGCGGCTCACCAAGAACGATGCGTTCAACGTGTGGCTCAGGCCGCAGGTGACAGCATCGGACGGATCGCTGGATGTCGACGCCCTTCACGCCGTGGCGCTGCGCTACGGCATCGACCGGCGTCAGCAGTACGCGCATCTGAACCCCGGCCAGGTTCGAATGAACCTCGGCAACATGCTGAGGAAGGCCGTGCCGCCGGAGGACTACGGGGCCGAACCCCGGCAGGAGCAGCCGCTCGTCATCGCCGCGCCCTCGGGTCCGACGGAGCCGCCGGGTGACGAACCGCCGCTGGCCCGCGCGTCGATCCGCGAGCTTCTTACGCTTCATGCGGAGGTGATGGAGGAACTACGACGGCGCGAGGTGGTGCGCACCTCGAACAGCCCCGTCGGCGACTATGCCGAATTGCTGTTCTCGACCGCGTTCGGATGGGCGCTGGAGACCTCGTCGGCGGCGGGGCATGACGCCACGGACAAGGACGGGGTGCGCTATCAGATCAAGAGCCGCCGCCTGACGGCGCACAACGGCTCACGGCAGTTGAGCTTCATGCGCCGCCTGCCCGAGAAGAAGTTCGACTATCTTGCCGCCCTGCTGTTCGACGCCCGGTATCAGGTGAAGCGCGCGATCATCCTGCCCCACGAGGGGCTGGAGGGGCGTTGCACGTTTAGTGCGCACTCGAATGCCTGGCGTCTGCGACTTGAGGAGAATTGCTGGGACATGCAGGGGGCGCGGGATGTGACCGACGAAATCAGGTCGGCTGCGGAGGCGATATAGCCACGCGCGTTCCTGTGCGGCGCACGTCGAGCGCGACGCGGTTGTGAAACTACGCAGCCATCAGCGGCAAATCCTTCCACTCAGCGCTAGCCGGGCGGACGTGAGAGGTGACTTGCGACAGCAGAGCGAGAGCCTCTGCGGGCCAATCATTGAGGTTCTCAACGACCGCTTCTCGAGGCCAGTCGGGTTGTGCTCGCTGGACGTCCGAGAACTTCGTATGCGCAAACGCGACAGAAGGCGGGGCAGGACTAATGATCTCGAACAAGGCGATCCGACCGTCACTCAGCTTCACGCCAAAATCGAAGTCGTACTGGCTGCTGCTTGCTCCGAGCACCGCGACCTTCGGCTGGACCATGGGGGAGGAATAGGCACGCTCCAGCTTGTCTTTGACGACCTCAAAAAGCGCCCGCTCGCGGTGCCTCACCGATCGCTCCAACATCAGCGTAGCCCAAGCACGCGACGCCTCGGCAACCAGCGCCATGGCAGTTACGAGATTCTGCGCGCCCACATCGTCAGCAACGAAAGCATCACCTTCAAACCGGATGCCCGATTGTTCTGCGATGGCTTCGGCCCGTCTACGGTCGCCCGGTCGCATGTGATGAACGCCTTCGTCCAAAACTGCTGTGCGCCCCAAGCCATCATCAGAGACACGAAAACCACCGCTTCGATTAGGGGTCACTGCGAGGTTGATCACCTCACCGCTGGGAAACAGCGTGGTTGTGGGCACGCGAATTCCGCCGTCAGCAAACCAAGGCTGCTGGCTACCAGCAATCGCGTCTCTCAAGACTTCGTATTGATCTGACACTAGAAAAGTTCCGGCCGATGCGGCGGGGGCGGAATGCTCCCTATAATATTGCATCTCTCTAAGAAGAACATCATCGCTGCGTCGAAATCGGTCAGGGGAGGCTCAACGCAGAGCCCATCGTATCGTTCGCGGGGTTGGCGCTGACGTGGCCAGCGTCTGTTTAGCTCCCAAGGGTAGAACCGCGTAACATCGGCGGGTAATCGCCTGCCCCGAAGATCGCGGGGCAGATCGGCTCGCAGGGAATTTACGTGCTCAGCCTTAGGCCTGAAGCTTAGCCTTTGGACGGGATCACCAGAGACCACCAGCACCAAGCTGGCAGATTGGCGCTGCGTTCGGACCGTCGCATTGCCGCGCACTTCAAGCCCACTGACGGCAACTTCGTCGAGGAGTAGGGGCACGACCAAAAGAGCTCGACCGCTGCTAGTTGGATCCTCGCGCCAGCCCGGCCGTCCCCCAATAGTCTTGGGTGAGGCGAGAAGGCGATCGATTTCTTCGAACGTCAGCATCCCGCAACATCACGTGGTTTTGCGAGTCGCGTAACCCCCTAGATTATTGACGCCCTCATGCGCCGCCGCCTTCCCGTCCCGGCGCTCGGCTGCGCTTCGGCCGGGATGACAATGCCCGGGCAGCCCAGGTCCTAGTGGACCTGGGCTTTCCCGATCACCAACCCGTCCGCCCCCGCTGACACCGCGATCACCCCGCCGTCCTCGATCTCGCCGGCGAGCAGCTTGCGGGCGATGGGGTCGACGAGGTCTTTCTGGATGACGCGCTTCAGGGGGCGGGCGCCGTAGACCGGGTCGTAGCCGCGGTCGGCGAGCCAGGCCAACGCCGCGTCGTCGATGGACAGGGTCAGGCGGCGGTCGGCCAGCAGCTTTTCGAAGCGGGCCAGCTGGATGCGGACGATGCCGGCCATCTGGTCGCGGCCGAGGCGCTGGAACAGCACGATCTCGTCGATGCGGTTGAGGAACTCGGGCCGGAAATGGCCGCGCACGGCCTCCATGACCAGCGGGCGCACGGCCTCCACGTCGTCGCCCTCGCCCTGGCTGGCCAGATACTCGGACCCCAGGTTGGAGGTCATGATGATCAGGGTGTTGCGGAAGTCGATGGTGCGGCCCTGACCGTCGGTCAGGCGGCCGTCGTCCAGCACCTGCAGCAGCACGTTGAACACGTCGGGGTGGGCCTTCTCCACCTCGTCGAACAGGACCACCTGATAGGGGCGGCGACGGACGGCCTCGGTCAGGGCGCCGCCCTCGTCATAGCCCACATAGCCCGGAGGGGCGCCGATCAGGCGGCTGACGCTGTGCTTCTCCATGTACTCGGACATGTCCAGCCGGGTGATGGCGGCGTCGTCGTCGAACAGGAACTCGGCC
>NZ_PNLV01000107.1 GCF_013823285.1 Brevundimonas sp.
CCCCGCCCCCTCAAGGAACGGCGAGATGAACGGCCAGGCCAGCCAGCCCGCATAGCCGATCACCACCATGACCAGAATGAACCGCAGGATCTTCATGACCGCCTCCCTGTTCCCTCCGGCCGCAGCCTAGCAGTGGACGGGCGCTGAAAGAACGGCGAAATCCCGATTCAGGACGCGGCGGGTTCGGCCTCGGGGGCGGCGGGGGCCGGTTCAGCGGGGGTTTCCGGCGCGGCCGGAAGGATCAGGGCGACCTCGGTCCCCTCGCCCGGGGCGCTGTCCATGGCCAGCCGTCCGCCCGACTGGCGCGCGAAGGCGTAGGCCTGTGACAGGCCCAGACCGGTGGCGCCGTCCCGCGTGGTGAAGAAGGGCTCCGACGCGCGGGCCAGCACGTCGCTGTCCATGCCCGGCCCGTTGTCGCGCACCGACAGGCGCCACTGGCCCTCGGGCGTCTCGTCCAGCCGGATGGCCACGGAGCCCCGTCCCTCCAGCGCCTGCACCGCATTGTCCAGCAAGGCGCGCACGGCGCCGTCGAAGGCGGCCGGGTCGATCAGCGCCTCCATGGGCCGGTCGGGCGCCTCGATCATCAGGTCCACATCCTCGCCCGCCATCTGGCGCAGGGTCGGCTCCATGCTCTTCAGCAGCACCGACAGGTCCAGCCGGTTCATGACCGCGTCCTCGCCCTGGCTGAAGGCGGCCAGGCGCCGGGTCAGGGCCTCGCCGCGCCGGCCCGCGTTCAAGGCCGCCCCGCCCAGACGGCGCACCCGGTCGGGCTGGTCCGCCTGTTTCAGCAGCATGTCCAGGGCGCTGGTCATGACCCCCAGCAGGGCCGAGAAGTCGTGCGCCACGCCGCCGGTCAGACGACCCACGGTCTCCAGCCGCCGCGCGGCGGTCAGCTCCGCCTGTTCGTCGGCAAGGCGGTCCTCCAGCGCGGTCAGGCGGGCGCGGGCCTCCTCCAGCTCGGCGCGCAGGCCCTCGGCCGGGTCGTCGGTCGTGTCTTCAGCGGGGGTTTCGGGCAGAGGCTCCGGCGTGCGTTCGCCCGCCAGCAGCAGGGCGCCGTCCTCGCCCGGCAGGGGCAGGATGCGCCAGGTCAGGCCCGAGGCCGCCACGATCGGCTCGGCCGCGCCCGGCTCGGCGGCGCGGGCGGCGTTCAGGGCCATGCGGCCCTCGGTGCGCTCGTCCAGCGCCAGGAACAGATCGGCGAAGTCCAGGCCCGCGACGGCCCCGGCGTCCAGGCTGTGGCGCTCCAGCGCCGTGCGGTTGGCCTCGCGCACCCGTCCCTCCGCATCCAGAACCACAAGGGCGCTGGAGGCGGCGTCGAACACCCGCCGGGTCAGGCCCGGATCGACCGGGGCGACGACGGGTTCCGGCGCGGGCGCCGGTTCGGGCTGGATCAGGCTGTCGGTCTCGACGATGGCGGCGGTGGAGCCGATCACCTCGCCCACCGGCCCCAGGATGGGCATGGCCGTGACCGAGACCAGCATCTTCCGGCGGCTGGAGGGGTTGGCCATGATGTGCTGGAAGCCCTTGACCGTCTGGCCCCGCAGGGCCCGGGCGCTGGGCAGCAGGTCCGGCGGCACCGGGCGGCCGTCGGGATAGGTGATGCCCCAGGTGGCGGAGTGAAAGCGCAGGCCCAGAAGCTCGGCGTCGCGGCGGCCCAGCAGCTGGTGCGCGGCGCGGTTGGCGAAGATGAACTTGCCGCCCAGGTCGGTCTCGACCAGGGCCACCGGGATGGCGTCCAGCACCTCGCGCAGGCGACGGGCCGAGCCCTCGTGACTCATCAGGGCGTGGTCAAGCCGGGCCGTCGCATTTCGATACGCCAGACCCCAGCGGGCGGCCGCGACGAGTCCCGTAATGGCCACGACGGCGCAGATCGCCGCCACCACGCCGAACACCAGAGCCCAGTTGACCTCGCCTTCGAGAAACATGCGTTCGCCTTACACCGTATTCCATGACGTCGGTGCAAGAGCCGGGCCGCTCAACGAACGGCGATCAAACAAGAGGCGGTGTCAGTCAGTCCCTGGACAGGTCGAAGCTGTCGATGACGCCGCCGTCGCTGTCGATGGCCCGGTACGTTAGGGTTCCGGCGACGGGGTCCACCTCGATGATCTGATAGGTGCGGGTGTTGACCGCGCCGAAGGCGGCGAAATCGGGCAGGCCCTGCTCGTACATCTTGGTCCCCGACACCGCGACCAGATAGACCGTGCCGTGCTCGCCCTCGGCGGCGGGCTGATGGCCGCGCATGGGGACGGTGCGCATATAGGCGTGGTCGTGGCCCTGGAAGGCGATGTCCACATTGTGCCGGTCGAAGATGGGGCCCCAGGCGTCGCGCAGCGGATAGTTATCCCGGCCCGGCCGAGAGGCGTAGAACGGGTGGTGGTAGATCACCACCTTCCAGCGGGCGTCGCTTTCGCCCAGCACCCGGTCCAGCCATTCGGTCTGAAGCTCCGGCTCCACCAGGTCGTAGTTGGAGTCCATCACCACCACCAGAAGGTCCTGATAGGTCACATGGTAGGTGCGGCCCGGATCCAGGGTCTCGGCGCCGTTGGCCGGCAGGGCGAACTGCTGAAGATACAGGGTGGGGTGGCCGCCGTGGCTGTCGTGGTTGCCCAGGGCCGGGACCACCGGCGTGCGGTCGAACACCGTCGAGCCTTCGTGGAAGAACTGGTCCCAGTTGTCCCGCTCGGTGCCGTGGTCGATCAGGTCGCCGGCGATCATGTAGAAGCGCGCCTCGGGGAAGCGGGCGTCGGACTGCCGGATCAGGTCGCCCCACTCGTCCAGACCGTTCTGGGGATCGCCCAGATAGATGAAGGCGTAGGGCTCCGCCCCCGCCTCGGCGGCGGTGCGGAACGGGCGGCGCCGGGTCCAGGTCTGGCCGTTGTCGGCGCTGACGGCGTACTCATAGTCCGTGGCCGGAGTCAGGTCGTCCAGCCGCACCCGGTGCAGGCGGATGTCGGGGTCGTTGACGACCTGGCGGCTGGTCAGGGCTGCGGCCTCGGCTCTCAGGACGCGGCCCGCGCTGTCGTCGCCCCGGGGCGCCAGCCACAGGATGGAGTCCTGCACCGTCTCGTCGGTGCGCCACTGCACCGTCACCCCGGTGCGGGGATCGCCCTGCCAGGTCAGCTGCAGATGGTCCGGCGCGCCCGACGACGGATAGTCGGTGGCCCGGAAGAAGCCCACCATGCGCGAGACGAACTCCCAGCTCTCGAAACTGCGCAGAACGGGCAGGCCGTCAAGCTGGGCGGGCAGGGCGTTGAAATAATCGTTGTCGTCCACATAGGGCTCGCCGCCTTCGCGGGCCGTCTGCACATCGGCGCCCGGGACCAGCGGGGTGATCTCAACCGTTCCGGCGCCCTCGGCGGGCGCGGCGAACACCACATAGGGCTTCAGCTCACCCGACAGGCTGGGCACGCCCAGGTTCACCTCGCCGGCAGGCACGGCCTTCTCCCAGACGTGGAAGGGGTCCTCCACATCGACGATGAAGTCCAGGTCGGCCCGGCGCTGGAAGCCCAGGTCGGCGAGCCAGAAGGGCGTCTCGCCCCAGGCGCTGTCGAAGGCCACGAACAGGCGCGCGGGGCGATCGACCGTGAAGCGGGCGAAGCCCGTGGACAGGCGCGCGCGCTCCTCCGCGCTCAGGAAGGCCGCCGCGCTCTCGGGCGTCAGGGCCAGGCGCTCGTCCGGCCCCATCTCGCGCACCATGCGGTCCAGGATGTCCGAGACATCGGCCTCGAGGGCGGCATGGGGCGAGGCCGGCGCCGCGACCACGGCCGGCTGAAGCGCCAGCGCCGGCGTCTGCGAAAAGGCCAGGCCCGCCGACAGGGCGAGGGCGAGAAGAAGCTTGCGCGACATGGTGCGGCGTTCCTGAACAAGACCGCGTATCGGCGCAGTCGTCGTGAGGGGATGGCCCATGGTGACGCCTGTGTATGACAGGGGCGTGTCGGCAGGGCTGAAATGCGCAGGGAACGGATCAAGCGGGTCTGAGGCCCAAAACAAAAAAGCCCCGTCCGGGGACGAGGCTCTTTGCGTTTCGACTGGAGCGGGCGAGGCGATTCGAACGCCCGACCCTCACCTTGGCAAGGTGATGCTCTACCCCTGAGCTACGCCCGCGCTCTCAGTCGAGGGCGGGCCTATAGCCGAGCGCGGGCGGGGGCTGCAAGAGGGGATCGCCGAAATTCGGAAATCCCCCCATCAAACGCGCCCAATACGCGCTCAAGCAGCGAGCGTCCGCGACGCGAGCGGTAGCGTCCCAGGATGCGCTCAAGCAGCGAGCCGCCGCGCGGCGAGCGGTAGCGCTCTTATCTGGGCGCCAGTCTGATCCCCCCGTCCAGACGGATGCACTCGCCGTTGATGTAGGTGTTCTCGGCCAGGTGCAGGGCCAGGGCGGCGTAGTCGGCCGGCGTGCCAAGGCGCTTGGGGAAGGGGATCATGGCGGCCAGGGCGTCCTGAACCTTCTGGTCCATGCCCGCCATCATGGGGGTCCACATGATGCCCGGCAGGATGGTGTTGACCCGCACGCCCTCGTTCATCAGGTCGCGGGCCATGGGCAGGGTCATGGCGTAGACGCCGCCCTTGGAGGCCGAATAGGCCGCCTGGCCGATCTGGCCGTCCTGGGCCGCCACGCTGGCGGTGTTGACGATCAGGCCGCGCTCGCCGTCTTCCATGGGGTCCAGGGTGACCATGCCCGCCGCCGACTGGGACGCCACCCGGAAGGTGCCGAACAGGTTGACCGTCACCGTCTTCTCGAACTGGGCCATGTCGTGGGCGCGGATCTCGCCGGTGTCCTTCTTGCGCGACACGGTCTTCTGGCCGGTGGCGATGCCGGCGCAATTGACGGTCAGGCGCTCCTGGCCATGGGCGGCGCGGGCCTTTTCGAAGGCGGCGGCCACCGAGGCGTCGTCGGTCACATTGACCTTGCAGAAGACCCCGCCGATCTCGGCCGCGACCTTTTCACCCGCCTCCTCGTTCAGGTCGAAGATGGCCACCTTGACGCCCCTGGCCGCCAGGGCCCGCGCCGTGCCTTCGCCCAGGCCCGAGGCTCCGCCCGTCACCACCGCCGCGATCGAACCGTCCAGTTTCATGGCATTCATCCCTATATTGATTTGAACTGTTGAGCTGGGCCGAGGATTTAGACGCCATGTCGCCAAACGCCAAACCGTCTTCAATCGAAACGCCCGAACAGGCGCTGGACCCGGCGCGCGCCCTGGTCCCCGCCACGATCAAGCTCAACGCCGAACGGGTGCGGCGCGGCTTCTGGCCCAAGATCCGGCGCACGGCCACGCGCATCCCCTTTGCGCGGGAGGCGATTGCGGGGTGGCACGCGGCGCGGGATCCCGAGACGCCGCTGCGGGCCAAGGGATTGATGCTGGCGGGGCTGGGCTATTTCGTCATGCCGGTGGACGTGATTCCCGATGTGTTCGTGGGCATCGGCTTCACCGACGACGCGGCTGTGATCGCCGCCATGATCGCCCTGGTGGGCTCCCACATCCGCGGCCGCCATTATCAGGCGGCGGAAGAGACGCTGGAGGCGATGCGCGAGGAGTGACAGACCGGTCTCCTCCACCGCTCGCGGGGGAGGAGACGGGCTCACCCCTGTGTGCGCCACCAGCCGGTGATCGACAGGCGCGGGGCCCCGGCGAAGGGCGTGACCATGGACACCGCATGGGCCTGGGGCACGCGGAACACGTTCAGCACATTGAAGCCGGGGGTGAAGGCCTCCACCACCTCGCCCGCGTCATCCTTGAACAGCAGCAGGCCGCCCCATTCCGCCCGCCAGCCGGGGCAGAGGTTCAGCACATAGGCGTAGAGCCGCCCGGCCTTCTCATGGTGGTCATTGTGGCCGTTCAGGAACTGGCCCGGCCCGAAGCGGGTGGCCATGGCGTCCACATGGGCGATACGGTCATCCCCGGTCAGGGTGCGCGCGAAATCCAGCCACGGCTCGCTGTTGAACAGGGCGTAGAGCGCCGCCAGCGCCTCCGGCATCGCCTCGCCGGTCTGGACCCCGTAGCCGATGCGGAAACGGTCGTAGACATACTGGAAGCCGTCGCGGGCGCCCTCGTGGACCATGGCGATCAGCCGCGCCTGCTCCTCGAGGGGCTGGCCCTCGAAGATCGACACCGGCACATCCACATTGGCCGGATTGTCGAGACTGCGCCGCCAGGCCAGTCCGTCATCGGCCAGCGCCCCGTGCAGCGCCCGGGCGGCGTCATCGGTCAGCACGCCCGCCACCCGCGCCCGGCCGCGCCCGCCGAGAGCCTGCGCCCCCGCCGTCATATCCATAGCCGGGTTGAGGGCGACGGCGGTCACCGGTCCTCGACCGTCACCACGATCTTGCCCAGGGCCTGACGGTCGCCCAGCGCCTTGATCGCCTCCCCCGCCTTGTGCAGGGGGAAGGTGCGCGACACCCGCGGCCGGATCTTGCCCTCGGCATACAGGCGCATCAGGTCGGCCATGTTGGCGGCGTGGAGCTCCGGCTCGCGGGCCACATGGGCGCCCCAGAACACCCCGACGATGGACACAGACTTCAGCAGGGTCAGGTTCAGCGGCAGGGACGGAATCCCGGCCGGGAAGCCCACCACCAGATAGCGGCCGTCCCAGTCCATGGCCCGCACAGCGGGCTCGGCGTAGTCGCCGCCGACGCCGTCGAACACCACATCGGCGCCGTCGCGGCCGGTGGCCAGCTTCAGTTCGCCGGACAGCTCCTTCTGGGCCGCCCTGTCCATGGGGCCGGTGGGATAGATCAGTCCGTTGTCTGCCCCCAGTTCCAGGGCGAACTCCACCTTGTCGCCGGTGGAGGCGGCGGCGACCACGCGCGCGCCCATCGCCTTGCCCAGCTCCACCGCGGCCGCGCCCACGCCGCCTGCGGCGCCCAGCACCAGAAGGGTCTCGCCCTCCTTCAGCCGGGCCCGGTCCTTGAGCGCGTAATAGCTGGTGCCGTAGGTCATCACGAGGGCCGCGCCCTCCTCGAAGGACATCTCCTTGGGCATGGGGATGACGTGGCTGGCGGGCACGGCGATGCGCTCCACCAGACCGCCCCAGCCGGGCACGGCGATGACCCGGTCGCCCTTGCGCACATTCTTGACGCCCTCGCCCACCGCCTCGACCACCCCGGCCACCTCGGCGCCGGGTGAGAAGGGGCGCTCGGGTTTGAACTGGTATTTGTCCTCGATGATCAGGGTGTCGGGGAAATTGATCCCCACCGCCTTCACCTCGATCACCACCTGGCCCTTGCCGGGGGTGGGGTCATTGACCTCCTCGACCTTGAGGGTCTCGGGGCCGCCGGGGGCATGGGACAGGACCGCGCGCAAATCGAACCTCGCTTGAAGCTGGTGGCCGGACGGTGGCGTCCGCCCCGTCCGAACGCTAATGAGCGCGAAGGCCCGTGAAAAGGGCGAACGCTTCAGGAAGATGCCCCCATGACCCGTCCAGCCCTCGTTCTGCACGGCGGCGCCGGCGCCCGCCGGTCGCAGAACTACGACCGCGAGATGGCGAACATGCGCGCCGTGGTCGAGGCCATGGCCGCGCGTCTGGCGGAGGGCGCCCCGGCGCTGGACGTGACGGTGGAGGCGGTGGTGATGCTGGAGGACTCCGGGCTCTATGTGGCCGGGCGCGGCGCCTCGCCCAATCTGGACGGCCGCTATGAGCTGGACGCCAGCCTGATGGACGGGGCCAGCCAGAAGGCCGGCGCCGTGGCCGCCCTGCAGGG
>NZ_PNLV01000108.1 GCF_013823285.1 Brevundimonas sp.
CCCTCCGGCGCGGTCCAGCGCAGGACCGGCTGGCGGGCGGCGCGGGTTTCGTCGAGACGGCGCATGGGCGCGTGGAACGGCGCGCCCTTGAAGCGGTCCACGTCTCCGGCCTTGGCCGCCGTCGCCAGCGCGCGCATGGCCTCGATGAAGCGGTCCAGCTCGGCCTTCGATTCCGTCTCGGTCGGCTCGATCAGCATCGCCCCGTGCACCACCAGCGGGAAGTACATGGTCATGGGGTGGAAGCCCTCGTCGATCATCGCCTTGGCGAAGTCGAGGGTGGTGATGTCCGTGCCCTTCAGCCACTCGTCATCGAACAGGGCCTCGTGCATGCACGGACCCTCGGGGAAGGCCGGGCTCATCAGGTCCTCGAGGCGGGCCTTGATGTAGTTGGCGTTCAGCACCGCGTCCTCGGCCACCTGACGCAGGCCGTCCGAGCCGTGGCTCATCATGTAGCTGAGCGCGCGCACATACATGCCCATCTGGCCCTGGAAGGCGCACAGGCGACCGAACGCCTGTTCGGCCTCGTCCTCGGCGAACTCCACCAGTTTGAAGCCGTCCTTGCCGCCGACCACCCAGGGGGCCGGGGCGAAGGGCGCCAGCGCCTCGGACAGCACCACCGGGCCCGCGCCCGGTCCGCCGCCGCCGTGGGGCGTGGAGAAAGTCTTGTGCAGGTTGATGTGCATGGCGTCGACGCCCAGATCGCCCGGCCGCACCCGGCCGACGATGGCGTTGAAATTAGCGCCGTCGCAGTAGAAATACGCCCCCGCCTCGTGGGTCAGGCGGCTGATCTCCAGGATGTCCCGCTCGAACAGGCCGCAGGTGTTGGGATTGGTCACCATGATGGCGGCCACGTCGTCGCCCAGCTTGGCCGCGAGGTCCGCCAGATCCACGCGCCCGTCGTCGGTCTGGGCGATCTCCACCACCTGATAGCCGACGAAGGCCGCGGTGGCGGGATTGGTCCCGTGGGCGCTGGTGGGCACCAGCACCTTGTTGCGGGGCTTGTCCGAGCGCAGGCCGTGACCCGCCGCCCGGTGCGCCGCGCGAATGGCCATCAGGCCGCACAACTCGCCGTGGGCGCCGGCCTTGGGCGACAGCGCGACGGCGGGCATGCCGGTCAGGGTGGTCAGCCAGTGCGACAGGGAGTCCATCAGCTCCAGCGCGCCCTGCACCGTCGACTGCGGCTGCAGCGGGTGGATGTCCGAGAAGCCCGGCAGGCGCGCCATCTTCTCGTTCAGGCGCGGGTTGTGCTTCATGGTGCACGAGCCCAGCGGATAGATGGCCAGGTCGATGGCGTGGTTCTTCTGGCTCAGCCGCACATAGTGGCGCATGGCCTCGGGCTCGCTCAGGCCCGGCAGGCCGATGGGATCGGCCCGCACCAGACCGCCCAGATCGCCGCCGTCAGTCTTCGGCTCCGGCAGGTCGACGCCGGTCTTGCCCCAGCCCTCGCCCTCGAAGATCAGCGCCTCGTCCTGCAGCAGACCGCGGCCGCCCGTCAGGGTGTCGGGCTTGGTCTCGACCGTGTTCGGCGTCGTGGGGCGTCCCACAGTGTTCATGGTGCTCATCACAGAACCTCCGCCAGGGCGGTCTTCAGGGATTGGATGTCGTCGTCGGTGGTGGTCTCGGTCGCCGCGATCAGCAGCACGTCGTCGAACCCGGCGCCGGGGTTCAGGCGGCCATAGGGCACGCCAGCCAGTACGCCGCGCTCGGCCAGTTGATCGACCACCCCGGCGGCGTTCTTCGGCAGCTTCACCGCGAACTCGTTGAAGAAGCGCGGGGTCAGCACCTCCACGCCCGGCACCGAGGCCACCGCATCGCGGGTCGCCAGCGCCTTCTCGTGGTTCAGCAGGGCCATGCGGCGCAGGCCCGTCTCGCCCAGCAGGCTCATGTGGATGGTGAAGGCCAGCGAGCACAGCCCGGAGTTGGTGCAGATGTTGGACGTCGCCTTGTCACGACGGATGTGCTGCTCGCGGGTGGACAGGGTCAGGACGAAGCCGCGCCGCCCCTCCGCGTCCGCCGTCTCGCCGCACAGGCGGCCGGGCATCTGTCGCACCAGTTTGTCGCGGGTGGCGAACAGCCCGACGTACGGTCCGCCGAAGTTCAGGGCGTTGCCGATGGACTGGCCCTCGGCCGCCACGATGTCCGCGCCCATCTCGCCCGGCGATTTCAGCAGGCCCAGCGAGACCACCTCGGTCACCACCACGATCAGCAGGGCGCCCGCGGCCTGGGCGGCCTCGGCGATCCTGGTCACGTCGGTGGCCGTGCCGAACACGTTCGGCGTCTGCACCACCACGCAGGCGGTGTCGGCGTCGATGGCCGCGATCACCGCGTCCTCGGCGTCGATGGCCGGGTCCAGCGCCTGGGTCTCGACGCCCACCGCGTGGACCACCGTCTCGGTGGCCGACACATAGTGCGGATGCACCCCGCCCGAGATCACCGCCTTGTTCCGGCGCGTCACCCGGGTGGCCATCAGCACGCCCTCGGCCATGGCGGTGGAGCCGTCATAGAGCGAGGCGTTGGCCACGCCCATGCCGGTCAGGTTCGCCACCTGGGTCTGGAATTCGTACAGGTACTGCAGCGTGCCCTGGGCGATTTCCGGCTGGTAGGGCGTGTAGCTGGTCAGGAACTCGGACCGCTGGATGATGTGGTCCACCGTCGCCGGCACATGGTGGCGATAGGCCCCGGCCCCGCAGAAGAACGGCGCATCCCCGGCCACGGTGTTCTTGCCCGCCATGCGCTTGAGGCTGCGCTCGACCTCGAGCTCCCCCATCACGCGGGGCAGGTCCACGAAGCCGTCGCGCCGCGCCGCCTGGGGCACGTCCACGAACAGGTCATCCACGGATTTCGCCCCGATGGCGGCCAGCATGGCCGCGCGGTCGTCAGGCGTCAGGGGGAGGTAGCGCATGGCGGGGAGGTCCGTGCTGAAAGGGGCTTAGAGCGTGGTCAGATACTGGTCGTAGGCCGCCTGATCCATCAGGGCGTCCAGAGCCGAGGCGTCGGCCACCTTGATCCGGGCGAACCAGCCGTCACCCTGGGGGTCGGCGTTGACCGTCTCGGGCGCCGAGGCGAGCACGGCGTTGGCCTCGACCACCTCGCCGGCGACCGGGGCGTAGACGTCCGAGGCCGCCTTGACGCTCTCGACCACGGCGAAGCTGTCGCCCGCCTTCACGGTCTTGCCCACTTCCGGGGTCTCGACGAACACCACGTCGCCCAGCGCATCGGCGGCGTGCTTGGAGATGCCGACGGTGGCCACGTCGCCGTCCAGACGGACCCACTCATGTTCCTTGGTGTAACGCATTGGCTGGTTCCTTGCGGGCCTGAGTTCAGGACTTGGGTTTGCGATAATAGCGGTTGGCGACGAACGGCGTGGCGACCACCTCGGCGGCCAGCGGCTTGCCGCGCACGATGACGGTCAGGGCGGTCCCGATCTCCGAGAACGCCGGCGGCACATAGCCCATGGCGATGTTCTTGCCGAGCGTCGGCGACGGCCCGCCCGAGGTCACCTTGCCGATGACCGCGCCGTCGGCATCGGCGATCTCCGCGCCCTCACGGGCCGGGGCGCCTTCCTTGACATGCAGGCCGACGCGGACCCGCGACAGGCCGCCGTCCAGCTCCTTCAGGATGCGGTCGGCGCCGGGGAAGTCGGCGCGCTCCTTGCGCGATTTCGACAGGGCGAAGGTCAGGGCCGCCTCCACGGGGCTGGTGGTCTCGTCGGCGTCGTGGCCGTACAGCGGCAAACCGGCTTCAAGCCGCAGCGAGTCCCGCGCGCCAAGGCCGATGGGCTTGACCCGCGCGTCCTCTAGGATGGTGTTCCAGATGCGCTCGACCTGGTCCGCCGGGACCGAAATCTCGTAGCCGTCCTCGCCGGTGTAGCCCGAACGCGAGACGAAGCAGTCTGCCCCGAACAGCATCAGCCGCGCGCAGTCCATGAAGCCGAACTCGGCCAGCACGGGCTCGTGCGCCGCCATCACCTCGGCCGCCTCGGGGCCCTGGATGGCCAGCAGGGCGCGGTCCAGCCGGGTCAGCTTCGCCTCGCCTTGAAGCCCGGCCTCGATGTGGGCGAAGTCGGCGTCCTTGCAGGCGGCGTTGACCACAATGAACAGGCCGTCGTGGTCGGGCTTGCCCGCCATCAGATCGTCCATGATCCCGCCCTGGTCGTTCAGCAGCAGGGAGTATTTCTGGCGGCCCGCCTTCACGATCCCGTAGTCGCCCGGCACGAAGCGCTCGAACTGCGCCACCGCGTCGGCGCCGGTCAGCTTCGCCTGGCCCATGTGCGAGACGTCGAACAGGCCGGCGTGCTCGCGGGTCCAGCGGTGCTCGGCCAGCACGCCTTCGTACTGGACCGGCATGTCATAGCCCGCGAACGGCACCATACGCGCGCCCAGCAATCGGTGGGCGGCGTTCAGCGGCGTGGTCTTCAGGGTCTGGTCGCTCATGGCGCGCTCCGGCTGGGGTGGGTCGGCGGCGCACCGGGCGAAGCTTCGCCCGTCACGCGCCCCCGCTGTCCTGAAGCCTGAGAGATTCCGTCCCGTCCCGGCTCGGCGCTCCGCACCGTCCGGGATGACAAGACTTGCTCCGTCGGCGAGCCCGAGGGCTGCTTTCCAGCGTTCCTGAGCTGTCGCGGTCCTTTTGCCTGAGCGTTTCCGGGGCGGTTGCGCCTTCGGCTCCGAAGCCCGGAATCAGGACCTCGATCTCTCCCGCGAGAGCCCGTCTTCCCTGTGCCGGGAACCCTTCGGAGTCAAGCGCCGCCGTGCCGCAGACCCTCAGCCAGCCCGCGCGCCGCCGCGCTGACGTCCGCCCAGGTCGCGTCGAAGCCGTCATCGCCGCCGTAATACGGGTCCTCCACCGGCTCCCCCGCCCGGCCCGCGTGCTCCAGCATCAGGCTGAGCTCGGCCTGCGCGCCGGAGGGCTTCATTCGCGCGAGACTGGCCAGATTGTCTCCGTCCATGGCCACGATGTGGGTGAAGCGGGCGAAGTCGTCGCCCCTCACCTGCCGGGCGCGATAGCCGCCGATGTCCACCCCGTTGCGCCGGGCGACGGCCCGGGCGCGGGGGTCCGGCGGATGGCCCCGATGCCAGTCCCCCGTGCCCGCCGAATCGACCTCGACCGCCAGCCCCAGCCGCTCCGCCTCAAGCCGGAACGCCGCCTCGGCCAGGGGCGAGCGGCAGATGTTGCCCAGACAGACGAACAGGACGGCGAATTTCGACATCGGGACCACTCTTTATTCATGACGCGCGCGAACCTTGCGCACCGCGTCGAAATCGGACGCTCAGGTCTTCTAAACGCAGCTGTTACCCGCTAGCAAAACGCCTTCGGGAACGGGTGATCGTTGTTCCGGACTGATTCCGAGGAGCCGCCTTGCTGCTTGCCTTCCTGGCCGTCCTGCCGCTGATCGGCGCCCTGGCCCCCGCCCTGGCGATCCGGGCGGGCCGCGACGCCTGCGCCCTTGCGGCCGGGCTGGTGACCCTGACCGCCATCATCATCCTGGCGACCATGGCTCCGGCGGTCATGGCCGGCGAGGTGATCCAGGCGCGCATCGACTGGGTGCCGTCCCTGGGGCTGAACGCCAATTTCTTCCTCGACCCGCTGGGGCTGATGTTCGCCGGAATGATCCTGGGCATCGGCCTGCTGATCATCGTCTACGCCCGGTTCTATCTGTCGAAGGCCGACCCCATGGGGCGGTTCTTCACCTATCTGCTGCTGTTCCAGGGCGCGATGCTGGGCATCGTCCTGTCCGACAACATCCTGCTTCTGCTCATCTTCTGGGAGCTGACCAGCCTGTCGTCGTTCCTGCTGATCGGCTTCTGGCGGCACCTGCCCGAAGGGCGGCAGGGCGCGCGCATGGCCCTGGCCATCACCGGCGCGGGCGGGCTGAGCCTGATCGGCGGCCTGATGATCCTGGGCAACATCGCCGGGTCCTACGACCTGACCGTGATCCTGGAGAACCGCGAGGCGATCCAGGCCTCGCCGCTGTATCTGCCCGCCTTGCTGCTGATCCTGGGCGGCTGTTTCACCAAGTCGGCCCAGTTCCCGTTCCACTTCTGGCTGCCCCACGCCATGGCCGCCCCCACCCCGGTCAGCGCCTATCTGCACTCGGCCACCATGGTGAAGGCCGGGGTCTTCATGCTGGCTCGCCTTTGGCCGGTGCTGGCGGGCACCGACGCCTGGTTCCTGATCGTGGCCAGCACGGGCCTCGTCACCATGGTGGTCGCCGCCTGCATCGCCCTGTTCAAGGACGACCTGAAGGGGCTTCTGGCCTATTCCACGGTCAGCCATCTGGGCTTCCTGACCATGCTGTTCGGTCTGGGCACCCCGGTCGCAGCGGTGGTGGGCGTGTTTCACATCATCAACCACGCCACCTTCAAGGCCGCCCTGTTCATGAACGCGGGCA
Organism: Brevundimonas sp.; assembly: GCF_013823285.1. GTDB lineage: Bacteria > Pseudomonadota > Alphaproteobacteria > Caulobacterales > Caulobacteraceae > Brevundimonas. Next base: position 6,389 of record NZ_PNLV01000108.1, read on the forward strand.
TCGTCGACCACGAGGCCGGCACCCGCGACCTCAAGCGGCTGGGCGGGCTGTTCAGCCTCATGCCCATCGCCGGGACCCTGGCCCTGATCGCGGGCCTGTCCATGGCCGGCATCCCGCCGCTGAACGGCTTCATCTCCAAGGAGATGATGCTGGAGGAAGCCGCCCACACCGTCTGGCTGGGCCAGCCATGGGTGTTTCCGGTGCTGGCGACCCTGGGGGCCACGCTCTCGGTCGCCTATTCACTGCGCTACGTCATCCACGTCTATTTCGGACCGAAGCGGGACGACTATCCGAAGAAACCCCACGATCCGGGCATCGGCCTGTGGGGGCCGCCCGCGGTCCTGACGGCGCTGGTGGTCCTGATCGGGCTCATGCCCGCCCTGTTCGCCGGCCCCATCGTGGCGGCGACGGCGGGAGTCATGATCGGCGCGGAGCTGCCCTACTATTCGCTCAGCCTGTGGCACGGCGTCACCCCGGCCCTGTTCATGAGTGTCTTCGCCGTCGGCGTCGGCGCCCTGCTCCTGTGGCGTCACCGCAATCTGGAAGCGATCTGGACCCGCCTCGGCGTGCCCGAGGCCAAGGCCATGTTCGACGCCGTCGTGGAGACCCTGGCCGCCGCCTGCCGCCGCCTGACCCTGAAGGTGCACAACGCATCCCTGCAGCGCTACCTGGCCTTCTTCGTGGGAACCGCAATCGTGGTCGGCATCGCCGGCTTCTTCTCTGCGAACCACAGCGAGGGCACGCGCGAGATCATCGCCGCCACCCCCGTCGCCATGATCGCCTGGCTGGTGCTGATCGCCGCCACCCTTGCGGTGGTGGTGGCCCACCGGGCGCGGTTCCTGTCCCTGATCTTCATCAGCGTGGTGGGCTCCACCATCGCCCTGACCTTCGTCTATCTGTCCGCCCCCGACCTGGCCCTGACCCAGATCTCGGTGGAGGTGGTGACGATCCTGCTGCTGCTGCTGGCGCTGAATCTGATGCCCAAGACCTCGCCGGCCGAAAGCTCGATCCCGCGCAGGCTGCGTGACGGCCTGCTGGCGGTCACCGGCGGTCTCGGCGTGGGCGCGGCGGCCTGGGCTGTCATGACCCGCGACGGCATGGAGTCCATCTCCCGCTTCCACTGGGAGAACAGCTACTCCGGCGGCGGCGGCACCAATGTGGTCAATGTGATC
>NZ_PNLV01000109.1 GCF_013823285.1 Brevundimonas sp.
GATGATGATGGCGTCATAGCCGCTCAGCTCATCAATGGTGGCGATGGGGGCGGCCTGGTCCAGCTTGTAGCCGGACTTCCTGGCCAGCTCCTCGGGCACCAGTTCAGGGACGCGCTTGATGTCCACCTGGGCGCCCTCGACCTGGCGCGCCCCCTCGGCGACGGCTTCGGCCATCTTCTCGATGTGGCCGTAGGTGGAATGATAAAGCACAAGAACCTTGGGCATGGGGAGCTCCCTGTCTGGAATGAACCGGTCGGCGGTATTGCAACCGCATCAGTTGCCGATTTGGTCGCCGTCTCACCCGGTTTCAACCCGTCCAGCTCAGAAAAGATGCGTCAGGTGGGTTTCAGTCCGCAGGGAAACGGCGCAACCGCTCGATAGAAGGCTGCGTTCGCCGGAACGGCTCCGCCACGGCTGAGGCGAAAGGCGTGCTCCACCGCCGAGGCCTGCTGCTCGATGTTCAGCCCGTCCCATGCGCAGTCCTCAATCGGATAGACATAGGCGGCGCGGCTGTCCCCTGCTTTCAGCTTGGCCAGCAGCAGGTTGGTCCCTTGCTGCGCCTGCCAGACGTGAACCAGCTCATGAATGAAGGTGGCCTGGATCCTCAGACGCGCGGCGGCGATATCGTCGGGCAACCCACGACGCGGCCAGACGATCCAGTCCCGCCCGAACCAGCGGCCCGGCACGAACGCACGCGGGAACGGCGAGGCCAGGATGCGGACGCCATCCAGCGTCAGGGCGTCGCCGAACACCTCAACGACCAGATCCCTTTCGCCCGCAGTGAGAGGTCGGATCAACACGGATATCTCCTCCCCACACCGTGGGGAGGGGGACCGCGCCCGCAGGGCGTGGTGGAGGGGGCGGCGCGGGCGAAGCCGACTGGCCATAACGCGTCGAAGACCGAGCCGCCCCCTCCGTCACGGGCGCTGGATCGCGCCCGCGCCACCTCCCCATCCCAGGCGATGGGGAGGAGAACCCTCACGGCCCCACCCACTCCCAGTGCCAGGGCTCATAGACATAAGGGACGAAGCCGAAGCGGCGGGCATTGACCACCAGCCAGCGATAGGTCGCCCCTCGGCTCTGGTGCAGGCGGTTGTAGGGGTCCGTGGAGTCCACGCCATAGCCGTGGGCGTGGCCGACATAGAGATCGACGGCTGTGCCGGTCCGGTGCGGCGAACACACCGCCCGGCGCAGGCCGTCGCAATTGCCCTCGGCGGCGCAGCGGGCCGCGTCGGCGGCGGGATCGCGCAGACCCGAGAAGATCTGCAGCAGCTCCGGGTCCGCCGCGATCTCCGGAACCTCGGCCCGGGCGGCGGCGGCCATCCGGCGATAGGCCTCCAGCACGTCCCGGCGCAGCATGCGGGTGATGCGGTCGGCGTGCTCTTCCTCGGGCAGCAGATAGGCCCAGGTGTTGATGGGCGGCGGCTCGGGACACTCGCCGGCCACCCGGGCCATGACAAAGGGCCGCCGCTCCTGCCAGACCCCGCGAAACACCTGGAACGCAGCCGCGTCGAACACCCCGGTCGGGACCAGTCCGTAGCGCGTCTGGAACGCGGCCAGGGCCGAGGCGAATCCGGGCGAACCGGGCGAACAGGGCGTCGCCAGTTCCTGCTGGATCAGCGGCGCATAGGTCTCCCACCCTGTCTCAACGCCGGCGAAGGGCGCCCATTCCATGCTCAGCACCGACTGCCCGTTGGCCACGGCCGCGTCGCTGAACGTGTCCAGCTCGACCCAGCAGGGATCATCCGGCGCCTGGGCGCGGACGGTCGTCGCCAGCCCGAAGGCGATCAGCAGGGCCAGGATCAGGCGCGAAGGGGTCATGGGCTCACCTTCGATCAGGCCGCGCGCGCCCGCAAGCCGCTTGCCGAGGATCATCCGCGGCGCTCAGATGCCCGTGACCGCGACTCAGCGGCCGTCTCAGGCCCGTCCATGCCCCAGCCCGCCGCCTCGCCCGCCGCCTCAGCCTCATCGCCCGCACCCGCTCCGCGCCGCAGCAACGGCGTGCTGGCCGCCTTCTCGGCCGCGTGCCTGCCCTATGCGGCGCTGGGCCTGCCTGTCTACGTGACCCTGCCCGAGTTCTACGCCAGCCATGTGGGCGTGGATCTGGCGCTGGTGGGGGTCATCTTCCTCGTCATCCGCATGGCCGACATCTTCGTCGATCCGGCCCTGGGCATGGTCATCGACCGCACCCACAGCCGCTTCGGCCGCTATCGCCTGTGGATGGGGCTGGCCGCGCCGGTGCTGATGCTGGCGGTGGCCATGCTGTTCATGGTGCGGCCCGGCGCCGGCGGCGGCTATCTGGCCCTGTGGCTGATCATCATGTCGCTGGGCTTCTCGGTCAGCATCCTGTCGCAGATCAGCTGGGCTTCGGCCCTGTCCTCGGACTACGACCAGCGTTCGCGCATCTACGGCTGGTGGCAGACCGCCAACATCGTCGGCGTGCTGACCGTGCTGCTGATCCCGGTGCTGGTCCAGTCCATGGGCTGGGGCGACTACGCCGCCGCCGTGCGCTGGCAGGGATGGTTCATCATCATCGCCCTGCCCGTGACCCTGGCCATCACCTTCGCCTTCACCCCTGAGCCGCCCCCCGGGCCGCCCGCCGACGCCGCCTCGCGCTTCGCCTATCTGAGCCTGTTCAAGCTGCCGGTCATGCAGCGTTTGCTGGGCGCGGACCTGATGCTGGGCGTCGCCCGCGGCGTGGTGGGCGCGCTGTTCTTCTATTTCTTCGAGGCGGTGCAGGGCTTCGAGCGGTCCCAGACCTCCATCCTGCTGCTGGTCTATTTCGTGGCCGGCCTGTTCGGCGCGCCCGTCTGGAGCGCGCTGGCCGTGCGGCTGGGCAAGCACGCCGCCCTGATCCTGGCCTGCGTCTATTTCGCCGTGACCCTGCTTCTGGCCAGCTTCGGCGCGCCCGTCCTCGCCGCCCTGCTGGGCGTCTCGCCCCTCATCATGGCGGCCATCATGGTCGCCCTGGTGGGCCTCGCCTTTGCGTCGGGCGACCTGCTCCTGCGGGCCATGATGGCCGACGTGGCCGATCAGGTGCGGCTGGAGCAGGGTGCGGACCGCACCGGCCTGCTGTTCTCGATCCTGACCGCCACCTCCAAGCTGGGCTATGCGGTGTCGGTGCTGACCTTCACCGGCCTGCAGTTCGCGGGCTTCAATCCGGCGCTGGTGGAGAACAACAGCCCCGCCGCCCTGATGTGGCTGCAGGTCATGTTCGCGGGCCTCCCGGCCCTGTGCCTGATGCTCGGTGCCTGGGCGCTGTATCGCTATCCCCTGACCCAGTCGCGCCACGCCGAGATCCGCGCGGCTCTGGATGCCGCAAGCACAGCACGATAAGTCCCCGCCATGACCGAACCTCGCCCCATCGACCGCCTGATCCAGATCATGGAGCGCCTGCGCGACCCCGACGGCGGCTGTCCGTGGGACGTGGCCCAGACCTTCGCCACCATCGCGCCGTACACCATCGAGGAAGCCTACGAGGTGGCGGACGCCATCGAGCGCGGCGATCTGGATGAGTTGAAGGGCGAGCTGGGCGACCTTCTGTTCCAGGTGGTGTTCCACGCCCGCATGGCCGAGGAGCAGGGTCTGTTCGCCTTCGACGACGTGGCCGTCGCCATGGCCGACAAGCTGGAGCGGCGCCACCCCCACGTCTTTGGCGACGAAGCGGCCAGAACGGACGCCGTGGCCCAGAAAGCGCGCTGGGAGGACATCAAGGCGGGTGAACGGGTTGCGAAGGCTCAGCACGGGGTGCTGGACGACGTGCCGGTGGGCCTGCCCGCCCTGGCCCGCGCCGCCAAGCTGACCAGGCGCGCCGGCCGCGTCGGCTTCGACTGGCCCTCCACCGACGAGGTGTTCGACAAGCTGCATGAGGAAGTGGCCGAACTGCGCGCCGAGATCGCGGCGGGCGATCTGGACAAGGCCCGCGAGGAGATGGGCGACCTGCTGTTCGTGGTGGCCAACCTGGCCCGCAAGCTGGAGGTGGAGCCTGAGGACGCCCTGCGTGGCGCCAACGCCAAATTCGTCCGCCGCTTCGCTTTCATCGAGGCGGAACTGGCGAAGGACGGCCGCGCGCCGGACCAGTCGGACCTGGCCGAAATGGACGCCCTGTGGAACGCAGCCAAGGCGGCCGAGAAGGCCGGCTGAGACGAGTTACACCCACGCCTTCCCGGCGCCCTTACAATGGTTGGCCATCAGGACCCGGCGGAGCCGATTTCGGACAATTCGTACTATTCGGACTCTGTTTTTTGGGTCCAGAGTCCGAAATCCGGGGGTGCTCACGCCGCCCGGATGATGCCCAGGAAGTCTCCGGCCTTCAGGGAGGCCCCGCCCACCAGCGCTCCGCCCACCTCCGGCGTGCCCAGAATTTCGGCGGCGTTCGACGGTTTCACCGACCCGCCGTACAGGATCGGCGCCGCGCGGGCCGTCTCGCCCAGCCGGTCCACCATCGCCGCCCGCACGGCCCGGTGGACCGCCTCGATCTGCTCCAGCGTCGGGGTCAGCCCCGTGCCGATGGCCCAGACGGGCTCATAGGCCACAGCAAATTCTTTTCCATTCAATGACTTGGTCAGAGAACCTGCAACCTGAGCCTGAACGACCGCCACGGCCTCGCCCGCCTCACGCTGCTCCAGGGTCTCGCCGATGCAGATGATCGGCTCCAGCCCGGCCGCCAGCGCCGCCTCCACCTTGGCCGCCACGTCGGCGTCGGTTTCGCCGTGCAGGGCCCGCCGCTCCGAATGGCCCAGAATCACCAGGCCCGCGCCCGCATCCACCAGCATCGCGGCCGATACGTCGCCGGTGAAGGCGCCGGAGGCCTGGGCATGGCAGTCCTGCCCGCCCACCTCGACGGCCGAGCCCTCCACGGCCCGGGCCAGGCGCTCGATCAGGGTCGCGGGCGGGCACAGGGCCACGCGGGCGGCTGCGGGTTCGTCCTTCAGGGCGGCGGCGAGCGCCAGCGCCTCATCAAGGGCCGCGCCGGTCCCGTTCATCTTCCAGTTTCCGGCGATCAGGGGTCGGATGTGTGTCATGACCGCTGTTTAGGCGGGGGTTCTGGCCAAGCCAAGGGCTCCCCGCTTGCGGGACCGCCGCCCCCTCCCCTATACGGCCAGTCTGCGCACTCTTGCGCTTCGTGATCCAGGGCCCGCCGCATGATCTCCTCGTTCCGCAAGCTCTCGAAGTCCTGGGTCGCCCCGATCATCGTGGGTCTGATCGCAATCAGCTTCGTGATCGTCGGCACGACCGACTTCCTGGGCGGCGGCAGCCGCAACGGTCCTGTCCTCAAGGCCGGCAGCCGCGAGGTCAGCCAGATCGAATACCGGCGCATCGTGGATCAGCGGATCGAGGCGTTCCGCGAGCAGTCCGGTCAGTCCGTGACGATGCAGGACCTCGTCGCCCAGGGCGGCCACCTCCAGATTCTGGAAGGCGTCGCCGAAACCGAAGGCTTCCTCGCGTGGGCCTGGCGGGCCGGTCTGCGTCCTGGCGCTGAGCTGATCGCCGCCCAGATTCGCGAGTTCCCGGTGTTTTTCAATCAGGTCACCGGTCAGTTCGACCCGCAGCAATACGCCCAGGCCCTCGCCCAGCAGAACGTGACCGAGGCCGATTTCGAGGCGGAGATCCGCGACCAGTTGGCGGCCAACCACTACGGCGCTGCCATTTACGCAGGCCTGCGTCTGCCGCGCATCTACGGGGCCGTGCTCGCCGGGCAGTCGCTGCACACCCGGGACGGCAGCTGGTTCGTCGTGACCCCGGCCATGGCGGGTCAGGCCGAGCCTCCGACCGATGAGCAACTGAACGCCTACCTGAACGAGAACGCCGCGCAGCTGCGCCGCCCCGAGTTCCGGTCCATCTCCCTGGTGGTGTTCAGCCCGGCGTCCGAAGCCGATCTGCCGCCGCTCACCGACGAACAGATTCAGGAACGCTTCGAGTTCCGCCGCGAATCCCTTTCCCGGGCCGAGACCCGCACCTTCACCACCCTGACCGCCCCCGACGAGGAAACCGCCGTCGCCATCGCGCAGGCCCTCCGCGGCGGCCAATCTCCAGCCGCTGTCGCCGCGGCCAACGGGGTGCAGCCGGTGGAGTACGAGAACCGCGCCCGTTCAGCCGTGACGGATCCGGCCATCGCCGCCGCCGCCTTCGGTGCCGAAGAGGGCGCGGTCGTCGGCCCCGTCCGCAGCGGCCTGGGCCGGACCGTGATCGTGGTCGAGTCCGTCACAGAGGGTCAGGCCGCCACCTTGGCGTCCTCTCGCGAGGCCATCGTTCAAGAGTTGCGCGAGGAGGCCATGCGCGGCCAGACCTATGACGCCGTCGAACGCTACGAACAGGCCCGCCAGGACGGCGCGTCCCTGGCCGAGGCGGTCGAGGCCGCCGGTGCCCGGGTCATCGACCTGCCGCCGTTCACCGAGGACGGCCGTCTGCCCAACGGGCAACCGCTGAACGCGCCCGCGCAGGTGCTGCGTAGCGCCTACGCCCAGGACGAAGGCGGCGAGAGCGACGTCATCGACGCCGGCCAGGGCCAGTATTTCGTGGTTCGGGTGAACGAGGTCACACCCGCCGCCATGCCATCCCTTGACGATGTCCGCGAGCCGCTGGCCCAGAACTGGCTGCAGCGTGAGAACACCCGGCGCCTTGCGGCCCTCGCCGATGAGCTGGCCGGACGGGTGCGCGGCGGTGAGTCCATCGCCGAGGTCGCGGCTTCCGTGAACGCGACCCTGGTGACGCGCACCGGCGTTCAGCAGAACGAGGAAACCCAGGCCCAGGTCGGCCAGGGCGTCATGCGCGGGCTGTTCAGCCAGGGCGTGGAACAGGTGTTCAGCGGCCAGCAGGATGGTCAGAGCTTCGTGATCGGACGTGTGGACCGCATCCGCGCGCCCGTCCCGGCGCTCGCCGCCCCGCGCGCCGAGCAGATCCGACCGCAGATGAGCATTCAGGCGGCCGAGGCTCTGGGCGACGGGGCCCGCGCCGCTGCGACCAGGCAGATGAATGTCCGCACCTGGCCCGAGCGCGCCCTGAACGCCCTGGGAATCGATCCGACCCAGATGCCCGCCGCCCCCGCCGCCGAGCAAGAATGAGCCAGGGCGCTGCTTCGCCCTCGCCGGACGACTTCGCGCGTGACTGGAGCGAAGGCCGGGCCCAGGTGGTCTTCCGCCGCCTGATCGACGATCTGGAGACCCCTGTCTCCGCCTGTCTCAAACTGGGCCGGGGGGAACCCTACGCCTTCCTGTTCGAATCGGTGGAGGGCGGCGCCTGGCGCGGCCGCTATTCGATCCTGACCCTGGCGCCCGATCTGGTCTGGCGTTGCCGCGGCGACAAGGCTGAAGTGGCGCGCGGCGACGATATCGCGGCCGACCGGTTCACAGCCGAACCGGACGGCGCGGTCGCCTCCATGAAGCGTCTGGTGGACGACGCCCGCATCCCCCTGCCCGAAGGCCTCCCGCCCATGGCCGCGGGCGTGTTCGGCGTGTTCGGCTATGATCTGGTGCGCCTGTTCGAGCCCATCGGCGCGGCCAACCCCGACCCGCTGGACCTGCCCGACGCCGTCCTGACGCGGCCTTCCATCGTGGCCAT
>NZ_PNLV01000110.1 GCF_013823285.1 Brevundimonas sp.
GCTGGGCGCGCCCTCGACGCTGCGCCTCTATGAGGGTCTGAACCACGCCGATCTGATCGCGACCTTCTCCCCCCTGTTCCGGCGCAAGGCGCCGGTGCTGGACGACATGGCGACTTTCCTGGGCAGGGCGCTGGCCTGATCGTCAGCTTGCGTCAGCGGCCATTTCGACGCGGAATGGCCAGGATGGGATCAGGAGGCCGGGCATGAGGGCATGGAGTGCGGGTGCATCGGGGATTGCGGCGGCGGTTGCACTGCTGCTGGCGAGCGGCGGTGCGGCCGCCCAGCCGGCGTCCCCGGAGGTGACCAACGCCCTGGAGGCGGCCCGGACCGCCAGTCCGGTTCCCCTGTCGCTGGATCGGGAGCAGGCCGAATGGCGCGAGTACGGCGACCAGACCCCCGAGGGGACGACGGCCCGGATAGATGAGCTGACCGAGCGGGCCGCGCGCGACCGCGCCGGCTGGGCCCTGCGGACAACGCCCGCCTTACTGGCTGATGGCTGTGTGCCCATAGCCCTGAGCGACTGCCACACCGTGTCGGGGGGCTATGTGGCCCGGCGCGACGGCCCGACCCTGTACTGGCAGCTCCAGCGCGGCGTCACCGAGACCCAGGGCATCGGGGGCGGTTTCGTACTGCTGGAGCTCGAGGCGGACGGAACAACCCTGCGGCCCGTCGCCTGGGACTATGCCGGATACATTTACGGCCAGCCCGAATGGGCCGGGGATGAGGGCGAGGGCGGCGTCGTGCACGTGGCGGTTCCCGGCGTGCACGGCGGCACGGGCGCGCACAACGCCGACGTGGTTTTCCGCCTCACGGATGACGCGGACAGGCCCTTGCGTCAGATCGATAATTTCAGCTGGCGCGACGATCTGGACGCCCGGCTGCCCCGGGGGCTGGAGGTGTGGAAGGGCGTCAATTTCGCCTACGAAGCCCTGATGGCCGAAACATCGCTCTGGCGCAGCAACGACGCCAACTGCTGCCCCACCGGCGGCGAGGCCTTTCTGGATTTCGAGATTCGGGACGACCGCCTGGCGCTGACCGGGTTGCAGGCGAACGACGCCCTCACGGCGATGGCGGAGCGGGTGCCGGCTGATGTCTTCGCCTGGGCCCAGCGGCGCATGACCTGCGACCACTGGGCGGGTGAGGAAGGCTATGACGCCGAGCGCGCGGCCCGGATCGATGCGGCGTTGTCCCAGGCCCGGTGTGACGCCGTGGAGGCGGACGGACAGGCCTTGCGCCGCGCCCACGCCGACGACGAGGCGGTTCTCGACATTCTGGCCCGCGCCGGGGCGATGTAGCCCGCCACGTCTCGCCATCGTCACGCTTGCCCGCTAGACTGGGCCATGACCGAGACCCTGACCATCGAGGCGGTGCTGGACCGCCTGCAAGACCTTTACTCTGACTCCGTGGGCGCCCTGCGCGAGGCCGTAAAGCGCTTCCTCGACACCGGCGCCCTGCCCGATCCCGACACGCGCGCGGAGGGCCTTTTCGCCTATCCCGAGCTGAGGGTCAGCTGGCGCGGCGAGCGGCCCGGCGATCTGGAGCCCCGCGCCTTCGCCCGCCTGTCGCGGCCCGGCGACTATGCCGCCACCATCACCCGCCCGGACCTGTTCCGCTCCTACATCCGCGAGCAGCTGGAGCTGCTTGAAGCCGACTACGGCGCGACCTTCGCGGTGGCCGCTTCACGTCAGGAGATCCCTTTCCCCTATGTGATGGACGGCTCGGGCGTGACGCTGGACCGCACCATGACCTCGGCCATCGCCCGCTACTTCCCCACCACCGAGCTGGCCCATATCGGCGACGAGATCGCCGACGGCCTGTTCGATCCGGCCGCGGGCGCCTTTCCCCTGTCGCACTTCGACGGGCTGCGGACCGACTTCTCCCTGGCGCGGCTGAAGCACTACACCGGCGCCCCGGTGGACGACATTCAGTCCTTCATCCTGTTCACCAATTACCATCGCTATGTGGACGAGTTCGTGCGCTGGGCCTGTGCACAGCTGGCCGACCCGGACAGCCCCTACGAAACCCTGTCCTGCGCCGGGGGGGTGGTGGTGACCCGGGATGATCCGGACGCCGACGCGGCCCTGTCGGACGGCGCATGGCGCCGCCACCAGATGCCGGCCTGGCACCTGACCGCACCCGGCTGGCGCGGCGTGACCCTGGTCAACATCGGGGTGGGCCCATCCAACGCCAAGACCATCACCGACCACCTGGCTGTGACCCGGCCCCACGCCTGGCTGATGATCGGCCACTGCGGCGGCCTGCGCGCCAGCCAGTCCATCGGCGACTATGTGCTGGCCCACGCCTATCTTCGTGACGACCATGTGCTGGACGCGGTGCTGCCGCCCGACATCCCCATCCCCTCCATCGCCGAGGTCCAGCGCGCCCTGTACGACGCCACCAAGTCCGTCTCGGGCATGCCGGGCGAACAGGTGAAGCGTCGCCTGCGCACCGGCACGGTGGTCACCACCGACGATCGCAATTGGGAGTTGCGCTATTCCCGCTCGGCCCTGCGTTTCAACCAGAGCCGGGCCGTGGCCATCGACATGGAGAGCGCCACCATCGCCGCCCAGGGCTACCGTTTCCGCGTGCCGTACGGGACCCTGCTGTGCGTGTCCGACAAGCCCCTTCACGGCGAGATCAAGCTGCCGGGACAGGCCAACCGGTTCTATGAGGGCTCCATCTCCGAGCACCTCCAGATCGGCATCGAGGCGGTAGCCCTGCTGCGTCAGGAAGGCCTCGGCCTGCACTCCCGCAAGCTCCGCGCCTTCGACGAGCCGCCTTTCAGGTAAAGAGCCCTGGCGCTCGCCGCGCGGCGGCTCGCTGCTTGAGGGCATTATGCGCCTCCTACTCCTGGCGGACCCTCGCGGCTGGGCGGGTTGGGTCCTGCCGTGCGCCGGGCAGGGCCTCGCTGTTCGAGGGCTCAACATTGAATTTGCGCCCAGGGCTTTCCCCCGGCCTATGATGGGGCTTGCGAGCAGGGAGGGCCATTTCGGACAATTCAGACTATTCGCACCCTGTTTTTTTGAGTCCGGAGTCCGAAATTCCGGCCCCGCGCTCAAGCAGCGAGCCGCCGCGCGGCGAGCGATAGCGCGTCAAGGATGCGCTCAAGCAGGGAGCGTCCGCGACGCGAGCGTTAGCGCCCAAACAAATAGAGCCCGAAGCCGAAGACGCGGAAACCTTCGGTCTCGAACATCGCCTTCTGGATGTCGGCGCGGGCGACCAGGCGCGGAGCTTCCGGCGCCTCGGGGTGGGCGGCGGCCCAGGCGCGGACCGCGGCATCCATGGTGTCGATGTAGGCGCGCCATTCCTCATCGGTGCTGTGCCGGACATGGACGACGTGCCATCCGGCCTGTTCGGCCGCCGCCCGCCAACCGGCGTCGGTCTGGTAGCTGTTGGTCATCTCGATGATCTGGCGCAGGGGCGCACTGGGCTCGGCCTTCCAGAACGGTTCGCCCCACACCAGATAGCCGCCGGGGGCGACGGCGGCCCTCAGCCGGGCGAAAACGGCGACGGGGTCACGCAGGCCCGGGGCCGCCGCATCGGTGGCGCCCAGCACCGTGATCAGGTCCGGCAGGGGCGGATGGTCCAGAACCTCGCTGGAGTCCCGGACCAGCAGTTCGACCGCCGCCGCCTGTTCCGCAGCGGCGATGCGACGGGCGGCCAGGGCGGCCATGAGGGGATCGCGTTCCACCGCCCGGACCTTCAGGCCGAAGTCGCGCGCCAGGCCGATGGCGACAGTGGCGTTGCCGGCGCCCAGATCCAGCGCCAGCGCGCCGGGTTTCAGCCCCGCCGCAGCGACGGCCTCGCCCACCGCGTCCCAGGACACGGCGTTGCAGACCTCCAGCGCCTCATAGGCGATATGGTTGAAGTTCACGGCCATGAGGCGGGCTTGCACCGGGTACCGGAGAGACACCACGAGAAAGCACTTTACATCTTAAAGCAACTTGATAAGGTCAGCCCATCCAAGGGAGAGGCTCCATGACCGACGACCACAGCAAATCCATCCACGACGATATCGCCTATATGCGCGGCCTGGCCGACGAAGGGCGTCACGCCCCTCTGCTCAGCGGCCCTGTGATGGTGGCGGCGGGGGTGATCTTCGGCCTGGCCAGCCTGGGTCAGTGGGCCATCGTGACCGACCTGCTGGTCGTCGATCCCATGGCCCAGCTGTGGCTGTGGCTCGGAGCCGGCGGCGCCTTCGCCATCGCCCTGACCCTTCTGATCCGGCGCCAGCAGACGAAGCCCGGCTTCTATTCCCCCGGCAACAAGGCCGTGGGCGCCGCGTGGACGGCGGTGGGCTTCGGCATCTTCGCCATGTGGGTGGCCTTCATGGCCGTGGGTTTCAGCTCCGGCGACTGGACGCTCATGCGCGCCATGCCCATCGTGGTGTTCGCCGCCTACGGCTCGGCCTGGATGGTCGCGGGCGCCATGTCCGGCGCCGGCTGGATGAAGGGTGTGGCTCTGCTCGCCTATGGCGGCGCGGTGCTGCTGGGCGTGTTCGCGGACAGTACGTGGGGGTATCTGGTGTTCGCGGGCCTGATGGTCTTCGTTGCCCTTCTCCCCGGCCTGGCCCTGATGCGCCAGGAACCCTCGGACGTGGTCTGAACCATGGCCGACGATTTCCAGATCGCTGATATCGACGAGGTCATTCACGGGCGGGTGCGTCTGGGGATCATGGCCTATCTCTCCGGCGCGGACATGGCCGACTTCAACGAACTGAAGACTCGCCTGCAGGTCACCGACGGCAATCTGTCGGTTCATCTCAGGAAGCTGGAGGACGCCGGGTTCGTGGAGGTGATCAAGAGCTTTCAGGGCCGTCGCCCCCTCACCCGCGCGCGCCTGACCGATCCGGGCCGCAAGGCGTTCGTGGACTATCTGGACGCCATGTCCCGGCTGGTGGAGCAGCGATAGGGCGCCTATAGACAGGGCATGACCTCCTCCCGCCTTCACCGCTTCGACGCCGTCGAGAATTTCCGCGACTACGGCGACTACGCCACCGCCGCGGGGCGGCGGGTCCGAGGCGGGGTCCTGTTCCGGTCGGGCCACCATGCCCGGGCGTCCGAGGCGGACGTGGCCCGGCTGGAGGCCCTGGGCGTCGCAACGGTGGTGGACCTGCGGCGGGCTTCGGAGCGCCGGGCCCAGCCTTCCAGGCGGCCGTCCGGGTTTTCGGGCCAGGTGATCGAATGGGAGCAGGTCGATGACGGCGAGGCCCCGCACATCACCTTTCTGAAGACCTCGCCCCTGACCGAGGAAGGCGGCCGGGCCTTCATGACGCAGACCTACCGCCGCCTGCCGTTCGAGGACGCCCACCTGGACCTGTTCCGCCGCTATTTTAACACCCTCGGCGACAGCGAGGGGCCGGTGCTCATCCACTGCGCCGCAGGCAAGGACCGCACCGGTCTGCTGGCCGCCCTGACCCATCATCTGCTCGGCGTCGAGCACGACGAGATGATGGAGGACTATCTGCTGACCAACCACGCCGTGGATCTGGAGGGTCGCGCCCCGGGAGTGGCGAAACAGCTGGAGACCTGGACGGGGCGACCCGCCTCCCACGCCGCCGTCGTCGCCTTTCTGGGCGTGGAGCCCGGCTACCTGGACGCGGCGATCAAGTCCATGGTTGGGGCCCACGGCTCCATCGAAAGTTATCTTCAGCAAGCCCTGGGCGTGGATACGGCCCTGCGCGACCGCATCGGCGAACGGCTGTCGGCCTGAACCATGGCGGGTCTGTCGCTGACCCTGATCGAACGGGAGTGGGCTGACCCGCTGCATGTGGCGGCGGGGCTGGACGGCATGGAGGGTCGCCTGATCCTGCTGTCGGACGGCGGGCCCGACGCGCGTTGGTCCTATGTGACGGCTGAGCCCGTGAGGCTGGAGCGATTCCCGAACGGCGCGCCGGATCCCTTCGCCCGCATTGGGGGCCTGCTCGGCGATCGGGCGGCGCTGTCGCCGGATGCGCCGCCCTTCACTGGCGGGGTCGTGGGCCTGGCGAGCTATGATCTGGCCGCTCCGAAGGCGGCGCTCGGCGGAGATGATCAGGATTGGCCCGGCCTGACCCTGGCCCGCCATGAGACGGTTCTGGCCTTCGATCATCACCGGAAGCGGGTGGTCGCCGTTGGACGCGGCGAGGACAGGGCCCGCTCAGCGGCGGCAGCGGATCGAGCTTCGGACTGGCTGGCCCTCGCACAGGCGCCGCAGACGACCGTCGCCCCCCTGGCCGAAGCCTTCACGCCTGACCGGCCGGCGCAGGACTACCGCGACGCCGTGGCCGATGTGGTCCGGCGCATCGGGGCGGGCGAGATCTTTCAGGCCAACATCGCCCGCGCCTGGTCCGGCCTGCTCATCCCGGACCAGACTCCCTTCGACCTGTTCGTGCGTCTGGCCGGCGCCAGCCCCGCGCCCTACGCCGCCTTCTGGGATCTGGGCCATCACGTCCTGGCGTCCAACTCGCCCGAATCCTTCCTGAGCCTGAGAGAAGGCAGCCTCACGGCCCGTCCCATCAAGGGAACCCGGCCGCGCGGAGCGAGCCCGGGCGAGGACGCCGCCCTTAAGGCAGAACTGCTCGCCAGCGCCAAGGATCGGGCGGAAAACCTGATGATCGTGGACCTGATGCGCAACGATCTGTCGCGCGTGTGCGCGCCCGGCAGCGTCACGGTCCCGGAGCTGTTCAGCCTGGAGACATTCGCCAACGTCCATCATCTGGTCTCGACAGTGCAGGGGCGCCCCGCACCCGGCGCCGGCCCCGCCCAGGTGATGGCGGCCGCCTTCCCGCCCGGCTCCATCACCGGAGCGCCCAAGCATCAGGCGATGCAGGTCATCGCGGGCCACGAGGCGGCGCGCGGGCCATGGTGCGGCAGCCTGTTCCTGGCCGGGTTTGATGGGTCGCTGGAGGCCTCGGTCCTGATCCGGACGGTGGCGCTGCGCCGCGCAACCGACGGCTGGCGCTTCCGCACGCTCGCGGGAGCGGGGATCGTGGCGGACAGCGACCCTGACGCCGAACTGGCCGAGACGGACGCCAAAATCAGCAGCATACGCCGCGCCCTCATGGACCATCCCGCGCCTCGACCGCTATGATACATGCGGGGGCCTGATCAGGAGTTCGAACATGCGCACCATCACCCTGTCCATCGCGCTGGCCACGGCGGCTCTCGCCGGATGCGCGCCTATGCCGCCGTCTGCGACGGGCCCCGACGGGCAGGTGGAGCCGGCCCGGTGTTTCTTTGTCGACCAGGTCCGCAATTTCAGCGCCGCTGACGACGGCAAGATTGTCGTCCACGCCACGCGTCGTTCAGCCTTCGAACTGGAGGCCATCGGCTATTGCCGCGACATCGACTGGGCCAATCAGGTGGCCATCCAGCCCCACGCCGGCGAATCCAGACTTTGCGTGAACGACCTGGCTGATCTGGTGGTCCGCCCTCGGCGGAGACGCTGACCGCTGCCGCATTCGCGTGACCCGCAGCCTGACCGAAGCCGAGATCGAAGCGCTCTGATCCTGATAAGGAA
>NZ_PNLV01000111.1 GCF_013823285.1 Brevundimonas sp.
GGGGGGTGCTTGGGTGGTGCTCATCCCCCCATTGTCCGGCGCCCGGGAGCAGCGGGACGAAAAACAGGGGTTTGGGACGCCGACCCCTTGTTTTCAGGGGCGTTGGCCGCCGAAAATGCGGGATCAAGGGGGCGGTTCAGGCGGGTGCAGACGTCCGCCGACGACCCGTAGCGGACGTTAGTTGTTCCTGCGCGCCTGCTCGCTTTCAATCGCGTGCCGCTTCTTGAGCAGCAGCTTCGATACAATCGGCGACAGCGGCATGCGGAGGCGCGCTGAGACCCGTGCGGCTTCCGTGTCCAACTCTTCGTCAGACAAGCCCGGAAGACTTGCGTCTGACGGCACGCCGCTACGGTTCCGGGAGGTCTTGCTCATGCCCTCATACTGCATAGCCGAGGTCTGCTTTCCAGCCCGAAGCGACTGTCAGCTCCCGACCATGGCAGACATTCAGCGTTCGATAGTCTGCGCACGCTTTGCCCACCGGACAATCCTCCAGTGTCACTGTCGCCGCTGAATCGACAGGCGGGAGTCGCTTGCGACCGATAGGGCGCTATCTCCAGTATTCGATTATCCGGGACACCTTGTCGTCTCGAAACTCGAACACCGCGAGGTGGCGTTTCGCGGCGCCCCTGCTGACCTCCTCGCGCTCGACAGCAATCCCATTGTGACCCGGTATCATGGAAATCACCCTGTATCGCGGTTCGGTCAGGTCATACCTCCCGGCCTCCAGCGCCCTTACGGTGTTCGCCTGCAGTTCGTCTCTGGTATAGGCGCCCCCATAGGCCTCATGGATGTAGATGAAGTCCGGCGTATACAAGGAGAAGAGGTCATCGATATCGGCAGCGGTCGAGCCACGCATCATAACCCTGTTCTGAGCATCCGTAATCTCGACGACCCTGGCTTGCAGTTCATCTGCACTCAGGACCTGGCCCATTGCTTGGGCATGGGACGCCACAAATGCGATCAAGGCGAAGAGCGCTATTTTCATTGAACCGCCTATGGTGGAGCCCAAAGGTAACTTTGGCTTTGCGCTCATCCGAACCTCCGAAAACAGCCCTCAAGGTAGCAGAGCTTCGTCCAGATTCAACGTCCGCCATCCACCCGTTTCGGGCGTCCGGGCGGGCCTCATGACGGGCCGCACCACCCCCCTAATCCCGGTCCGGGGCGCCCAGGGGGAAGTAGTGGCGGAAGGGGCGGGCCTCGTTGACGGCGCGGGCGAAGGACGGGCGTTGCAGCAGGCGGGCGCGGTAGGCCAGCAGGTTCCCGTATCGCTCGGGAATCCGGTGGGTCCAGTCGGCGTAGAACAGCGAGGGCGCGGCGGCGCAGTCGGCCAGGGTGAAGGTCTCGCCCACCGCCCAGGTGCGGCCCTGCATGCGCCGGTCCAGCCAGGCGTAGCTGACCTCCAGCATCTTTCGGGCCTCCTCGACGCCGTGGGGATCGCGCTGGTCGGCCGGGCGCAGGGCGTCGAACACGAACTTGCCCTGGGGCGTCATGACGTAGTTATCGAAGACGCGGTCGAGCATGCGCGCCTCGAGGGCGAGGTTGGGATCCTCGGGGATCAGCTTCACCGGCCCCGGATGGTGGATCTGGAGGTATTCGATGATGATGGAGGCCTCCAGCACCACCCGGCCGTTCTCGCGCAGGATCGGGAAGCGCTTCATGGGCCACAGGGACGCCAGTTCATCGCCCACGCCGGCGTCCTCCATCATGCGGCAGGTGAAGGGGATGTGGTTCTCGTAGAAGGCGATGAGGGCCTTCTGGCAGTAGGACGAGAAGGGGTGTGCGAACAGGTCGATGGTCATGAGAAGGCCCTCGGTTCGCGGCCTTCGAGAACGGCGACCAGATTGTCGATGTGCCAGGCCGTGCCGTGCTCGCGGCCCTGCACCGCCTCCATGCCGCCGGTGAGATAGGATCCCTGTTCGGTGTGGATCAGCCGGGTCCTGTCGCCCTCGGCCCTGAACTCGAGGGTCTGAAGCGAGACCGACAGCTTCTCGCCGTTGTGGAACATGTCGTAGACGAGGATGATCCGCTGGTCCTGGGCGATGTCATGATAGACGGCCTGGAAGTCGGTGACCTTGCCGTCGGGCCAGCGGGCGTGGAACCGCTCCCGGCCGCCGACGCGGAAGTCGAAATCGCGATTGAGGGTTTCTATGTCCGCCGGCGCCCTGAACCAGGCGCGCCGGGCCTCGAGGCTGCTGTAGGCGGCGAAGACCCGCGCCGGCGTGGCGTTCAGCACCCGTTCGATGGTGAAGGCGGCGTTGGTGACGGTCATCGGTCTGTCTCCTCGGGGGCGGTCTCGGCCAGGTAGGCGTCCAGTTGATCGTATTGCCGCTCCCAGAAGCGCTTGCGCTCGGCGATCCAGCGTTCGACCCGGGTCATGGTCCTGATCTCCAGGGTGCAGGTGCGCACCCGGCCCACCTTCTCGCTCTTCACCAGCCCGGCGGCCTCCAGAATCTTCAGGTGCTGGACCACCGCCGACAGGGTCATGGGCAGGGGGCGGGCCAGTTCGCTGACCGAGGCGGGGCCAAGGCTCAGGCGCTCGACCATGGCGCGGCGTCCGGGATCGGACAGGGCCTGGAAGGCGAGGTCGAGCGGTTCGGGTTGATGCTGTAGCATTCACTTAACTATTGAGGCGAAGGGCGCAGGAGTCAACCGGGCGCACGGAAGAGGGGCGGTCCCGGCGGCGTGCATCCGCCCGCGGGCGGCCTGAACCTCAGCCCGCGGCGGCCTGCGCCTCTTCGTGGGCGGTGTCGGGGTGGCCCTCCCAGGGGCCCAGGCGGCGGTGGGTCTTGGCGGCCATCTCGGCGCAGCGCCGGACGGCGTCGGCCAGATCCAGGGCGTCATCCAGCCGGCCCACCGGCAGGGCGCCGCGGGCGGTGGCCTGCAGCAGGTCGGTCTTGACCTGTTGATAGGCCTGTTCGGCGGTCTCGATCAGGCGCGCATAGGCCAGCTCCGGATCGGCGGCGTGCGGGCCGGGCCCTGTCAGGCTGTCGCTCAGGGCCTGGCGCAGGGTCGGCCAGCCGGCCGAGGCGGCGGCGATGTCCGCCGGGGGTGTGCGCAGCCGCAGGCTCATGCGCTCGATCTCCTCCAGATGCTGGACGGCCCGGATCACATCGGGCAGGGCGTCGGCCACCGTGTCGGGAAGGGGGCCGGCGCTCATCTCGCCGATGAAGGTGCGGATCGCCCGCCCCAAAGGCAGAAGCTGGCCCGGGTCTGTCGCCCCCGCTCCCGCCCCCGCCTCCCGCCGCCGGGCGACCATGGCGAAGGCGGCCTCGCGCATGCGCTCCGCCTCCAGCACCAGCCCCCGCAGGGCCAGATCCGGCACCTTGGCCAGGGTGGGGTCCAGATATCGGGGCCGGGCCAGGCTTTCCTCGGCGGACACGAAGCGGCGCTGAAGAAAGGTGATCAGCCGCGCGCCCATCAGGGCCATGATCACGGCGCCCAGCAGATTGAACAGGGTGTGGAACATGGCCAGGATCGCGGGAGTGTCGGCCTGGGGGTTGAAGCCGGACGTGAGCCAGGTGCTGAGCCACAGCAGCGGCGACAACAGCAGCAGGGCCCCGGTGGCGGCGGTGACGTTGAAGATCACGTGGGCGGTCGCCACCCGCCGCGCCGCCGGGGTGGCGCTGAGGGCCGCCAGGATCGCCGTCGAGGTGGTGCCGATATTGGTCCCGATCACCGCCATGGCGGCCATGGACAGGGGGATCTCGCCGCTGGCGGCGGCGGTCAGGGCCAGGGCGATGGCGGCGCTGGAGGACTGGGTGAGCACCGTCACCAGCACGCCCAGGGCCAGGGCGATCAGCAGGGCGGCGAAGGTGGCGTCGCCGGTGAACAGATGACCCATATCGCCCATCAGGTCGGCGAAGGCGCCCTGCAGGACGCCGACGCCGAGGAAGAAGGCCCCGAACCCGGCCATGGCCTGGGCCGCGCCGAACAGGCGCGAGCGGCCGCGGAACGCCAGCCGCCCCAGCATGCCGAGGCCGATCAGGGGCAGGGCCAGGGCCGCCACGTCGATCTTCACCCCCACCAGGGCCACCAGCCAGCCGGTCATGGTGGTGCCGACGTTGGCCCCGATGATGAGCCAGACGGCCTGGGCCAGGCTGAGCAGGCCGGCGTTGACGAAGCCCAGGGTGGCCACGGTCACGGCGCTGGAGGACTGCAGCAGGGCGGTGATCAGGACCCCGGCCAGAAAGCCGCGCGGGGCGGACCGGGTCCAGGATTCCAGCACCGCCTGCAGGGCGCCGCCGGCCGCCAGCTTCAGACCCTCGGTCATCAGCCACATGCCGAGCAGGAACAGGCCGACGCCGCCGAGCAGGGATGCGAACACACCCAGAGTCATGACGTCTCACCCGATCGTCGCGTCGCCCGGGCCGCGCTCCCGACAGGAGGGAGCGGGGTCAGGTGTTGAACAGGAAGTGCAGGACGTCGCCGTCCTTGACCACATATGTCTTGCCTTCGGCGCGCAGCTTGCCGGCCTCGCGGGCCTTCGCCTCGCCCTTCAGCGCCACATAGTCATCGTAGGCGATGGTTTCGGCGCGGATGAAGCCCTTTTCGAAATCGGTGTGGATCTCGCCCGCCGCCTGGGGGGCGGTGGCGCCGATGGGGATGGTCCAGGCGCGCGCTTCCTTGGGGCCGACGGTGAAGTAGGTCTGCAGGCCCAGCAGGCTGTAGGCCTCGCGGATCAGGCGGTTGAGGCCGGGCTCCTCGAGGCCGAGGGTTTCGAGGAACTCCTTGCGCTCGTCCGGCTCCAGCATGGCGATCTCGGATTCGATGCGGGCGGAGATGACCACGGAGTTGGCGTCGTCGGCCTTCGCGCGGGCGGCCACGGCGTCGGACAGGGCGTTGCCCTTGTCGGCGGAGTCCTCTTCCACATTGCAGACGTAGAGGGCGGGCAGGGCGGTGAGAAGCTGGAGCATGTGCCAGGCCTTCTCGTCCTCCTTCGAGATCTCGGCGGTGCGGGCGGGCTTGCCGGCGCGCAGCTTTTCGAGGGCCAGGTTCATGAGTTTCAGGGTCGCCTGGGATTCCTTGTCGCCGCCCTTGGCGCGCTTCTCCACCTGGACCACGCGGCGCTCGAGGCTTTCCAGATCGGCCAGCATCAGCTCGGTCTCGATGATCTCCAGATCGCTGAGGGGATCGATGCGGCCTTCCACGTGGGTGATGTCGTCGTCCTCGAAGCAGCGGGCGACGAAGGCCACAGCGTCACAGTCGCGGATGTTGGCCAGGAACTGGTTGCCCAGGCCCTCGCCCTTGGACGCGCCGCGCACCAGGCCGGCGATGTCCACGAAGGTGATGCGCGAGGGGATGATCTCCTTCGACCCGGCGATGGAGGCCAGCACGTCCAGACGCGGCTCGGGCACCGCCACGTCGCCGGTGTTCGGCTCGATGGTGCAGAACGGATAGTTGGCGGCCTGGGCCGCCGCCGTCTGGGTCAGGGCGTTGAACAGGGTGGACTTGCCGACGTTGGGCAGGCCGACGATCGCGACTTTCAGGGACATTAGTCTTCCAGCGGAAACAGGGGCGCGGGTATGTCCAGCTTCTCGAACAGTTCCGACGGTTCGGCGAAGAAGGGGTTCACCACGGTGAGGTCGCCAAGCTCATGACCGTGATGCATGTCCTCGGTCAAGAGATAGCGGCACCCGGCGCGGCTGGCCGAGGCGATGATCAGCAAATCCCACCAGTGATAGTTGGTGATCTCCTGAAAATCCCATGCGGTCTCGCGCACGGCGTCGTCGAACGGGGCGGTGCAGGCTGTGCTGAAACGCCGGACGTTCTCGCGATAGACGCGGCGTCGTTCGTACTGGCCGGGCTTGCTGATCGCGACGTTGTAATACTCGTTCAGAACCTGCGGGCTGACGACGAAGCCTCGCCTCCCGGCCAGCGTCAGGACGATGTGCTGCGACAACTCACGCTTCCGAGGGTCGGCGTCGTCATTGAGGTAGAGGAGGATGTTGGTGTCCAGAAAGCACAGCGCCGTCATCGGAACCGCTTCATGAACCGCCGGTCATAGATTTCCTCACGATTGAACGTCCGCCCTCCATCACTCATCGGAGCCAGCGGCGTCTCCATCACAGCCAGCATCTGGGCTTGGAAATCGGACGGGCGTTGGCGCTCACGCGCCACGCGGCCCGCGATCCAGCGCGAAACGCTGACCCCTTCCTTGCCCGCCTGCGCCCTGGCCCAGGCCAGGTCGCTCTCGTCCATGCTGATGGTGACGTTCTTCATGAACACGAAGATCGTGTTTCACGAAGTTCGTGTCAATGATTCCGGTGTTCGGCGGCGGTTTCGTCCGGCTGGCGGACCTGGGCCTCCACCGTGACCTGGGCGGCGTGCTCGAAAGTGAGGGTCAGGGGTACGGTCTGGCCGTCCTCCAGCGCGCTGGACAGGGTCATGAGCATGAGATGCTCGGCGCCGGGGCGCATCTGCACCGTTTCGCCGGCGGGCAGGGGCAGGCCGTCCGCCAGCTGGTTCATGCGCATCATGTCGCCGTCCATGCGCATCTCGTGGATTTCCACCACCTGGGACAGGGGCGACGCGACGGAGACGAGCCGGTCGTCGCGGCTGGAGACGAGGGTGACGTAGCAGCCGCCGACGAACACGCCGTTGGGGGTGGGGCGGCACCAGGCGTCCTCGGCCTGGACCACGGCGGGGCCTTCGGGCCGGGAGTCTCCACCGCCGCAGGCGGCGAGGACGAGGGTGATCAGCGGCAGGACCGCGAGGCGTTGCATCTCGATAGCTTCCTTCATGTCTTCTTTTCTTGCGGATCGCCGCGTCAGGCGGGGGAGGGACCGCGGCGGATCAGACGGCCCAGACGGTCGAGCGCCAGGGCGACGATGAGACTGGCCCCCGTCATGGGATAAATTATGGCGAGGGGCAAAACGATGCCGAGCACGGCGGCGCGGACGCGCGGGCCGGGCGGGGCGGCGGGGGCGGCGAGACGGCGGCCCGACAGGCTTGGCGGACGCCGCTTCCACCACATGGTGACGCCGCTGATCGCCAGCAGCCAGACGGCGATGCAGCCGCCCAGCATGAGGTAGCGGTTGATCCAGCCGTACTGCGTGCCCTGATGGACCGCGATGCCCCATTCGAACGCCTTCGCCCCGACGCCGAACTGGTCGTAGCGGATGTCGGCGCGGACCGCGCCGTCGCCGCCGCCCACATAGAGAGAGCGGGCGTCCTGCACCCGTTTGTTCTCGTGGGCCACGGTCCAGGCGAGGGTGGGGTCCGTGGGGATGGTGACGGTGAAGGGGCGGGCCATGCGCTCGGCGTCGGCGGTCTGCAGCACCCGGGCCAGGCTTCCGGGCCCGGGATGATGGCCGCCGTGCAGGGCAGCGCCTTCCATCGTCCAGCCGACGCTGGCGGGATGGTCCTGGTGTTCGGCGTGCAGCCACGGGCTGGCCGCGGCGGGGGCGGGGGGACGGCCGGAGCCGG
>NZ_PNLV01000112.1 GCF_013823285.1 Brevundimonas sp.
CCAGGCCGCGCACATCGTGGCGCTGACCGAACAGGGGCGGCGCGTCGAGACCGTCCACCGTCAGGTGATCGAACTGCGAGACCTGACCGACCCCGTCATCCATGAAGCCCGGAGCGCGTCCGATGCGTCCACACCGCTTGATTCCCGTCGCGCTGATCGCCTGCGCGAGCATGAGCGCCGCCTGTGCGAGCTGGCGCCCGGCGCCTGCGCCGATCCAGCCGCCGCCGACGCCGGCGTTCGCCCTGAGGCCGTGTCCGATCGCGACCCTGCCCGAGGCGCCGACCTGGGCGGACCTTGAGACCGCCTACATCCTGAGAGGCCGACAGCTGGTCGAGTGCGATCTGGCGCGCCGGCTTGCGGTGGAGACGCTGGAGGCGATGGGCGCCATGTCAGGGCCCTGACCGGCAAATTCTGCCGGGCGGCGGGCAATGTCTGCCGGGTGCGGCGGCCCGGCGGCACAATATGCCGGGTCCGGAGTGTGGTAAATCAACCTATAACGTCATTATTTCAACAGGTTGGCCGCCATCGCAAGGGGGTCAGACTGGCCCGCTCCTTGCTTCGAGAGACCCGAGCAAAATGCTCCCGGCAGTCAAAATGACGTCGGACACCTTGAAAGAAGGACACCGTGCCATGGCGCTGAACAGCGTTAACACGAACGTGGGCGCAATGATCGCCCTCCAGAACCTCTCCAAAACCAATTCCGAACTGAATACCGTTCAAAACCGGATCAACACCGGTATGAAGGTCAATTCGGCCAAGGATAATGGAGCCATCTGGGCCATCGCCCAGAACCAGCGCGCCGAAATGGGCGCCCTGAACGCCGTCAAGGACAGCCTGCAACGCGGTCAGTCGACCGTCGATGTGGCCATGGCCGCCGGCGAATCCATCTCCGATCTGCTGCTGCAGATGAAGGAGAAGGCCCTGGCTGCGACCGACGAGACCCTGACCACTGCGTCGCGTGACGCCCTGGCCGAGGATTTCAATTCGATCCGCGACCAGATCACCTCCGTCATCGAGAACGCCTCGTTCAACGGCGCCAACCTGCTCGATGACTCCCTGTCCAACGGCTACAAGGCTCTCGCCTCGGCCGACGGCACCTCGACCATCGACGTCGAGAACCAGGACATGAGCCTCAGCGGCTCGATCGTCACCCTGGGCGCCGCGGACAGCATCGCCACCACGACCGACGCGACGGATGCGCTCGCTCTGGTGGACGCTTCCATCGCGAACGTCTCGGCCGCCCTGGCCAAGATGGGCACCAGCTCCAAGGCGCTGGGCACCCACCTGACCTTCGTGGGCAAGCTGCAGGACAGCCTGGAAGCCGGTATCGGCAACCTGGTTGACGCCGACCTGGCCAAGGAGAGCGCGCGACTGACCGCTCTGCAGACCAAGCAACAGCTGGGTGTGCAGGCGCTGTCGATCGCCAACTCCTCGACCTCCATGCTGCTGGGACTGTTCCGCTAATCCAGGAACGGGGAGGGAGCGTCCACGGGCGCTCCCTCCATCTTCCCGCCAATCGGGAGGCGCCGGCCTGATGACCGGCGAAATGAGGGATGGATGCACATGCAAAGATAAGCCGCGCTTCATTTCCGGTGGTCGCCGCCACATCGTCGTCCGGCTCGGGCGGCTTTGCGGATCCGGGACCGTCAGAAGAAGCCGAACGCCTCGCGCGTTACCGTCTGGTGATCGAGGAGGGCGCCGCCAAGGGCGCGTTCGTCTACAAGATCCTGGACCGCGAGACGGGAGAAGTCGTCCGGCAGTTGCCTCGCGATGAGGTGGCCCGCATCGGAGACCGATCCAACTACGCCGCAGGAGCGGTGATCGACACCCGGGCCTGAGTCCCGAGCGTCATTAAGAGAGCCGAACCGCCCGACCGCTGGTCGAGGCGGCGATCGTGGTTAGCACGCGTTAACCATACGCATACGACTCGGTCGATACCGTCCCCCTAGAAATCCTCGGGGAACGAAGACCCATGACCAGCAGCGTTCACACAAACACATCGGCGCTGATCGCGCTTCAGAACCTCAACCGGACGAATGAACGTCTGGAAGCGGTCCAGGGACGGGTGAACACCGGCCTGAAAGTGCAGGGGGCCAAGGACAACGCGTCGGTCTGGGCCATCGCCCAGGGGCAACGCGCTGATCTGGGCGCCCTGAATGCCGTCCGGATGAGCCTGGATCGCGCCACCTCGGTCGCCGATGTGGCGCTGTCGGCGGGCGAGACCATTTCGGACCTGCTGAACCAGCTCAAGGAAAAGGTCGTCGCCGCCAACGACGAATCACTCAAGACGCAGTCGCGTGAACTCCTGAATGATGACTTTCAGGCCCTGCTGCGGTCGATCAGCCAGGCGGTTCAGAACGCGGAGTTCGACGGCGCCAATCTTCTGGACGGCTCGTTGAGCGCCGGCGTGCGCTTCCTGGCCAACGCTGAGGCTGACGCCTTCGTCACCCTGAGCACGCGCAACCTGAGCCTGGGGGGCGGCATCATCGATCTGACCCTCAGTTCGAACCTGCTGAACATGAGCGACGCCGCGACGGCTCTGGCGGATCTGAACAACTCCATCTCCCAGGTGAACTCGGCGCTGGGCGCGCTGGGGTCACAGGCCAAGCAGATCGAGTCGCACAACGGCTTTGTCTCGCGTCTCATGGACACGGTGGAGTCCGGAATCGGCAATCTGGTGGACGCGGATCTGGCCAAGGAAAGCGCGCGACTGACGGCCTTGCAGGTCCAGCAGCAGCTGGGCGTGCAGGCGCTGTCCATCGCCAACCAGGCCCCGCAGGTGATCCTGTCGCTGTTCCGCGGCGGTTAAGGACGATTGTCGGCGCAGCTTAGGAATTTCTTACCCCTGCGCCTGCACTGTCGGGGACGGAGCGTCCCATGATCGACAACAGCTATCTGCTCGGCCTGTTCGGCCAGTCGACCTCCTGGGGCGGCGGGGCGGCCGTCGCGACGCCCAAGGTCAAGACGCAGCCGACGCCCCCCTGGGAAAACGCACGCCAGACGCCGCAAAGCGATCTGCTGCGGTCCGCACTTGCAGGGCGCAGCCTGATCGACGGCCAGGCCGCGCGACTGGACCTGCCGGGCGCCTCGGCGGACTATGGCAAGCTGTTCTCCCTCTATCAGGGACTGGCCTCGCTCGCCGCCATGGCGGACCGTGCCGGCGGAAAGTCTGTGCCGTCCACAGAATTGGCTCTTCTGAACAAGCGCTTTGATGCGGGCCTGACCGAAGTTTCGGGGTGGCTGTCGCAGGCCGGCTTTGACGCCTTCAACCTGGTCCAGGGCACCTCCTCGTCCTTGTCCAAGAGCACGGCCGCGGTCGCGCGGGACACCTCCAAGTCGCTGACCGGCGTCATCCACGAGGGTGCGGCGACCGATCCGGTGGCGGCGTTCCAGGGCGATGTGCAGTTCCGGATCACCGTCGGCAAGCTGGAGCAGACGGTTCATGTCGACATCGACCTGAACGATATGGGCGCCCAGACCCGCAGCCTGACCAACGTCCTCGGCTTCATCAACGGCAAGCTGGAGGATGCAGGGGTTCAGGCCCGCATAGGGCGAGAGATGATCCCGGCCGAGGAACGCTCGATCAAGGTCGGCGACAAGACCGTGGCGCTGCCCAGTGGTCCTGATCGATGGGCCCTGCTGGTGCGCGGATCTTCGGTGGAGACGCTGCAATTTTCGGCTCCTGCCACGGCTGACGCGGTCTATGTGACCCAGGGCACGGCCAGCGGGAACCAGCTGTTGAAATTCACCGACGGCGCCGTGCCCAGCGGCGCGGGGATCGGCGAAACCCACTGGGTGGACGGTCGTCTGGCCCAGGACGGGCTGCCTGAAGGAATCAGCGCCATTCGCGCCTCCGCCACCGACGCGGATGGAAATGTCTGGTTGGTGGCGGACCTGTCCGAGGGGCTGGGAAACCAGCCCATCAAGGGAACCAGCGACGTCGCCCTGATGAAGTTCGATTCGGCGGGACGCCTGGTGTTCAGCCGGGCGCTGGGCGCCGCCGACCAGGCGTCGGGGTACGCCCTGGCGATTTCCGATGACGGCCGCGTGGCTGTCGCAGGCTCGGTGACCGGGGCGCTGGACAACGGCGTCGCCGGCGCGAACCGGGGCCTGTCAGACAGCTTCGTCACGGTCTTCAACCTGAAAGGGGAGGAGCAGTGGACCCAGCGACGGGGGGCTGCGGCGGCGGACGAGGCGACAGCGGTGACATTCGGACCTGGCGGGACGGTCTATGTGGCCGGGCGCGCCCAGTCAGCCATGATCGGCGCGTCGGCCCAGGGCGGATGGGACGGTTATCTGCAGGGCTTCAGCCAGCAACAGGCTTACCCCACAGCCCCGATCACCGGAGGGCTGCAGTTCACCACCCAGTTCGGAACCGCAGGCGAGGACTCCGTCGCCTCGATCGCGGTGGACGGGAGCAATCTGTATGCCGCCGGGGTGGAGAACGGCCGCGCGGTGGTGCGCCATTATGAACTGAATGGTGCGGGCCAGCCGACCCTGCTCGGCATGCGCGATCTGGGCGCCATGTCGGGCGAGATCGCCGGAATCGCTGTGTCGGACGGACGTGTGATCGTGGCGGGCACGACGCGGAACGAAAACCTCGCCGCCGGCGCGACGGTGAACACAGCGCATTCCGGCGGCGGCGACGCGTTCGTGCTGTCGATGGATGGCGATCTCTCCGCCGGGGGAGACCGCCTGACGTTCCATGGCGGGGCGGGCGACGACACGGTCGCAGACGTGAAGGTGCATGACGGCAAGGTCTGGATCACCGGGGTGGCGGACCGGCCTCTGGGCGGTCTGCCCGAGGACCCGACCATGGCCTATCTGTCGCGCATTGATCCGACCAGCGGTGTTGTGGAATGGACGCGGACCTGGAAGGGGGCCGGTGATCAGGCGGTGACGGGAACGATCGCTGTGGCCTCGGGCGGAGCGAGCATCCTCGACCGGCTTGGCCTGCCCACAGGGGTGATCGCCCAGGGGGACTCCAAGCAACTGACGGCCGCCACGTCGCTGCGCGTGGGGGATCGCTTCTATGTCGCCGACTCAAACGGACGATCCCGTGCGGTGACCATCGAGGCGCGCGACACCCTGCAGACCCTGGCGCGCAAGATCGAGCAGGCGTCCAATATGCAGCTCAGGGTCACGGTTGCTTCCGAAGGCGGCGAGGTGAGCGGCAAGGATGGCGAGACGACCCTGACCATGGGCGGTTTCCAGCGCCTGTCGATCCAGGCCCGGGACGGCCGCGAAGGCGCCGTTCTGCGAGCCGGGGAATCGGGTCGTGACGCCCTGGCCGGTCTGGGGCTGAGTCCCGGCTTCGTGGGCAAGACCAGCGGAGCCGACACCAAGAAGACTTACGGCATACAGTTGTCCGGCAACCTGAACCTGTCCGGCCTGGAGGCCGCCAAGGCGGCGGGAGAGGCGATTCTGGCTGCGATGAAGGTGGTGCGCGACGCCTACCGGGACCTGTCGCCCCAGAACGCCGTCAAGAAGCCTGTCGGACAGGCGCCCGCCTATATGACCGCCCGCATCGCCAATTATCAGGCCGCCCTGAACCGCCTGACGGGGGGATAGGGGAAAACCCCGCCTCCACTTCGCTTGGCGGTTGACGCCGGGACCGCACCGGGGGTTATTGCCGGGAAGAGTTCCGCGAGAGGTTCATGGCGTTTCCCAACGACAACCGCATCATCCTGGCCCTGGGCGCCGTGCTGGCCGTGGTCGCCGCCGTGGTCATCGCCCTGATCTTCACCAGCCGGGGCGGCGATGATGCTCCGGACACCCCCGAGGAACGGGCCGGTCTGCAGCTGGATGTGACCGAGGCGCCGGATCTGGAGCCCACGCGCGAACTGCGCTGCTTCGTCAACGGGCAGTTCGTGGGCATGGCCACCCTGGCGGACTGCGCCCGTCAGAACGGCGTGGCCACCGAGGCGCTGGACGTCGGACTGGACGAAACGGGCGCCCTCGCCGCCGCGCCGACCGCCGTGTTCGCCCCGCCGCCGGAAGAACCGCCGCTGAATCTGACGGACCTGGCCGGCGTCAATCCGCCGGACGCGACCCCCGTGAGCCCGCCCCCCGGACCGCAGCCGGTGCAGCAGGCGGGCGCGGCCTGCCTGCGCCACGTGGGAGGCGAATGGCGTCAGCTGTCGGCCAGCATGAGCCAAGGCGCCTGTGTCCAGGCCCTGTTCGCGGGCACCTGCGTCCGGCCCGGCGACGCCCAGTACGGCCGCTGGGGCGACCTGACCCTGCGGCTGGTGCCGCGCCGGGTTGAGCAGTCCCAGGACAACAGCCGCTTCCGCACCCTGGCCGAGCAGGACCGCAACTGTCAGTTCCCGGGGCTTCGTTGATGAGACCGCTGCTTCTTTCCGCCGCCCTGGCGGGCCTGACCCTGGCCGCGTGCTCCTCGGGCACCAAGGCGCCGTTCGACCAGGGCGTCTGCTATCATGTGGTGCGGGAAGGTGAGGAGGTGCGCTTCAACGTTCTGGCCGAGGATGTGGAATCCATCGAGTTCTGCGCCGCGAGGCTGGAGGAGATGCGGCTGAACTTCCTGAGACTGGGCGGCTCGGTGCTCGAGATCCAAGGCGCGTATCAGGGGCAGTTCATCTTCATCGAGCGGGCCGGCGTCTATTTCGGCCAGACCCTGGAGGGGGGGCGGTTTTTCGCCCTGGCCCGCACCGGCGACGGCCGTCTGGCCATTCCCGGCGTCATCCAGCGACCGCCGGCCCGGACTGAAACGGCGGATTGACCTCACGCGCGGAGCGTGAACAATATGTGAACATGGTGTTCCTGAGAGCGTTCGCGCGCCTTCGGGAAGGCCTTATTGAACAAGGAAAAAGCAATGGCGGGCAGCGTCAACAAGGTCATTCTGGTGGGCAACCTGGGGCGGGACCCCGAAATCCGCAATCTGCCGTCGGGTGAGAAGGTCGCGAACCTGTCGCTGGCCACCTCCGAGCAGTGGCGCGACAAGGCGACCGGCGAGCGCAAGGAGAAGACCGAGTGGCACCGGGTGGTGATCTTCAACGAGAACATCGTGCGCGTGGTCGAGAACTATCTGAAGAAAGGCTCGACGGTTTACATCGAGGGCTCCCTCCAGACCCGGAAGTGGACGGATCAGCAGGGCGTGGAGAAATACTCCACCGAGGTGGTGCTGCAGAAGTTCCGCGGTGAACTGACCATGCTGGGCGGCCGCAGCGAGGGCGGCGGTTCGGGGCCGCGTGACGACGACGGCTATTCGTCGGGCTTCTCCTCGGGCGGCGCCAACAAGCCGTCGGGCCCCAAGGAAAGCTACGACCTCAACGACGATATTCC
>NZ_PNLV01000113.1 GCF_013823285.1 Brevundimonas sp.
GGCGCAGCCCTCGGCCTCGCAGGGCACGATCAGGTAGCGGGCGTCGTTGACGATGCGGGCGGGGGCGTAGCTGGCGGCGATCTGGCTGGCCATGGCGGGGTCCTTCGGAAATCGGTGTGGCGTCTTGCTGATGAAAGCACCCTATGACAGTGTTGCGTCAAAATCGGACGTAGGTGAAATGCGACACGACAAGGCCGCCGTGGTCATCGACCTGGCCCGCCGCATGGCCGGCAGCGCCGAGGGCCTGACTCTGGACGAGATAGCCCGCGACATGGACGTGGGGCGCCGCACCGCCGAGCGCCTGCGCGATGCGGTGCTGATGTTGTTTCCCGGGGCCGAGGAGGTGTCGGATCCGCCCAACAAGCGCTGGCGCATCCGGGGCGGCCTGTCGGCCTTCGAGCAGGCGCCCACCACCACCGAGCTGGTGGAGCTGAACCGCGCCGCCCTGGCCCTGCGCCGGGCCGACGAGCCGGTGCGGGCCACGGCCCTCGAAAGCCTTGAGCGCAAGATCAAGTCGGCGGTGCGCTCCACCACCCTGAACCGGCTGGCGCCCGATCTGGAGGCGCTGGTGCGGGCCGAGACCATCGCGGTGCAGGCGGGGCCCCGCCCCACGGCGGACGAGGCCATGCTGGCGGCCATCCGCAGCGCCGTGCTGGCGGAACGGGCCCTGGGCTTCATCTACAGCCGGCCGGGCGCCGAGGCGCGCCGCCGCACCGTGGCGCCCTGCGGCCTGATGTTCGGGCGGGCCAACTATCTGGTGGCCGCCGATCTGGGCACGCAGAAGATCCAGACTTTCCGCCTCGACCGCATGAGCGCGGTGGAGGCGCTGGACCAGACCGCCCGCCCGCCGGAAGGCTTCGACCTTGCCGCCTTCGCCAACCGCTCGTTCGGCATCTATCAGGATGATGTGGAGGACGTGGCCCTGCACATCACTGCCGAGGGGGCGGCCGAGGCGCGAGCCTGGCGCTGGCACCCCACCCAGACGCTGGAGGACCAGCCCGACGGCTCGGTCATCGTGCGCTTCACCGCCAGCGGCATGCGCGAACTGGCCTGGCACCTGTTCACCTGGGGCGAGCGGGTCAGCATCCTCGCGCCCGACCGGCTGAAGGCGGTGATGGCCGACGAGCTGGCCGCGGCGATGCGGGCGCACGGCGCGCCTTGAGATCGCCGTCATGACGGGGTGAAACGGAACGGGAACGGATGTAGATAGACTCCGTCATCCTCGGGCTTGTCCCGAGGACCCACTCATCCGTCACCCGCTGGTGGAAGGACCGCCCCATACCGCCCCGCGCCGCAAGTTCCGCGAAAGCCGCCGCCGTAGGTCCTCGGGACAAGCCCGAGGATGACGGACAGGGTTTGCCGCCCCGCTTCGCCGACTGGTTCGCCGGGCGGGGCTGGGCTGTGCGCGATCACCAGCTGGCCATGGTGGCCAAGGGTCGCGAGGACGCCGACGTGCTGCTGGTGGCGCCCACCGGCGGCGGCAAGACCCTGGCCGGCTTCCTGCCCAGCCTGATCGACCTGACCGAGCGCGGCCCCCGCAACGGCCCCAAAGGCGTCCACACCCTCTATATCTCGCCGCTGAAGGCGCTGGCGGTGGACGTGGAGCGCAACCTGATGACCCCGGTGCGCGAGATGGACCTGCCCATCGTGGTGGAGTCCCGCACCGGCGACACGGGGCAGGCGCGCAAGCAGCGCCAGCGGATCACCCCGCCCGATATTCTGCTGACCACGCCGGAGCAACTGGCCCTGTTCTGCGCCTGGGAAGGCGCGCGGGGCTATTTCGCGGACCTGCGCTGCGTGGTGGTGGACGAGATCCACGCCATCCACAGCTCCAAGCGCGGCGACCTGCTGTCGCTGGGACTGGCGCGGCTGCGTCAGTTCGCGCCCCACGCGCGCTTTGTGGGCCTGTCGGCGACGGTGGACGATCCTGTGGCGGTGCGGCGCTGGCTGTCGGACCGGGGCGACGATCTGGTGCTGGGCCGTCCCGGCGCGCCGCCGGTGATGGAGGTGCTGCTGTCGGAGAGCCGGGTGCCCTGGGCCGGCCACACCGCCCAGCACGCCATGGATGAGGTCTATGAGACCATCAAGACGGCCACCACCACCCTGATCTTCGTCAATACCCGCTGGCAGGCCGAGTTCGCCTTTCAGGAGCTGTGGCGGCTCAACGAGGACGGTCTGGCCATCGCCCTGCACCACGGCAGCCTGTCGGCCGAGCAGCGCCGCAAGGTGGAGGCCCTCATGGCCCGGGGCGAGCTGCGGGCCGTGGTCTGCACCTCAACGCTGGATCTGGGCATCGACTGGGGCGCCGTGGATCTGGTGATCCAGCTGGCCGCGCCCAAGGGATCGTCCCGGCTGGTCCAGCGCATCGGCCGGGCCAACCACCGGCTGGACGAGGCCTCCCGCGCCATTCTGGTGCCCGCCAGTCGCTTCGAGATGCTGGAGTGTCAGGCGGCGGTGGAGGCGGTGGCGGAAAACGCCCTGGACGGCGAGCCGATCCGCGTCGGCGCACTGGACGTGCTGGCCCAGCACGTCATGGGCTGCGCCTGTTCCGAGCCCTTCGACCTTCAGGCCCTGTATGACGAGGTGCGCCGCGCCGCGCCCTATGCGGACCTGTCGTGGGAGGACTGGGAGCAGGTGGTGGATTTCGTCTCCACCGGCGGCTACGCCCTGAAATCCTATGACCGCTTCCGCCGCATCGTGCGGGGGCAGGACGGGCTCTGGCGCGTCCGCAATGAGGAGACCGCGCGCCGCCACCGCATGAACGTGGGCGCCATCATCACGGCCCAGACCCTGTCGCTGCGCCTGCCCGGCCGCCACGGCTCGGGCCGCAAGATCGGCGAGGCCGAGGAGTGGTTCTTCGAACAGATGACGCCGGGCGACACTTTCGTCTTCGGCGGCGAGATATGGCGCTTCATGGGCATCGAGGGGACCAACGCCATCGTCACTCGGGCGGCGGACAAGGAGCCCAAGGTGCCCAGTTGGGGCATGTCCAAATTCCCCCTGTCCACCTTTCTGGCGAGCCGGGTGCGGCGAATGATGAGCGACCCGTCGTCCTGGGCCGTCCTGCCCGCCGACGTGCAGGAGTGGCTTCAGGCCCAGCGCGACCATTCCAGCCTGCCGGGGATCGACGACCTGCTGATCGAGACCTTCGCCCGGGGCAACCGCTGCTTCATGGTGGCCTATCCGTTCGAAGGGCGGATCGCCCACTCCACCCTGGCCATGCTGCTGACCCGGCGGCTGGACCGGGCGGGGGTTGGCCCCATCGGCTATGTGGCCAATGACTACATGCTGGCCATCTGGTCGGTGAAGCCCATGGATGGCCTCGATTTCGACGCCCTGTTCGAGCAGGACATGCTGGGCGACGACCTTGAAACCTGGCTGGACGAGAGCTTCATGATGAAGCGCACCTTCAAGGACTGCGCCCTGATCGCCGGGCTGATCGAGCGGCGCATGCCGGGGCATGAGAAGAACAGCCGTCAGGTGACCTTCTCGGCGGACCTGATCTACGACACCCTGCGCCGCCACGACCCGGACCATCTGCTGCTGCGATGCGCCCGGGCGGACGCGGCGCGGGGCCTGCTGGATGTGGCGCGGCTGGGTGAGCTGCTGTCGCGCATCCGGGGCCGCATCCGCGTCCAGCGGCTGGAACGGGTTTCGCCCTTCGCCGTGCCCGCCATGATGGAGATCGGCCGCGAGCGCGCGCCGGGGTCTTCCGCCGCCGAGATGATGCTGGAGCAGGCGGCCCTGATCGAGGAGGCCATGGCGTGACGGCATGGCGGGTGCATCAGCGGCCGTGCGGCGCGGCGGTCATGGCGGTCAATGACGCCGAGGTGGTCCTGCGGCCCTCCGGCGCCCTGTGGCTGGAGGGCGAGCGCGCGCTCGTCGTGGCGGACCTGCATCTGGAAAAGGGCTCGGCCTACGCCGCGCGCGGCCAGATGCTGCCGCCCTACGACACCCGCGAAACCCTGGACCGGCTGCAGGCCGAGATCGAGGCGCTGGACCCGCGCGTGACGGTGCTGCTGGGCGACACCCTGCATGACGGCTCGGCCACCACCCGCATCGCGCCGGACGACCGGGAGCGCATCGCGGGGCTGGCCCGCCGCACGACGCTGCTATGGATCACCGGCAACCACGACCCGGACGGCGCCGGGAATCTGGCGGGCGAGACGGCGGTGGAGATCGGCCTGTCGAAACTGGTGCTGCGCCACGAGCCCAGCCCCGGCCTCACGCCCGGCGAGGCGGCGGGGCACCTGCACCCCTGCGCACGAGTGAAGGGGACGGCCGGGTCGGTGCGGCGGCGCTGCTTCGTCACCGACGGCCAGCGCCTGATCCTTCCGGCCTTCGGCGCCTACGCCGGCGGACTGAACGTGCGCGACCCAGCCTTCGCAGGCCTGTTCGCCCGGCCGCCCCTGGCGGTGGCCCTGGGGAAAAAGGCTCACGCTATCCGGTGGAGCGCGCTTCTCGGCGACTGATTGACCGCGCTCGCCCGCACGAGCGGGACGATGCGCGCCGCTTGCCCTTTGACCGCCGTCCCTGTAGGGGTCGCGTCCAAATTTCGCGCCCGCGCGCCACCCCGAACCCAGCGACATTCGATGAAGATCAACGGCAACACCATCAAGCCCGGCATGGTCCTGCAAGTGAACGGCGGCCTGTGGGTCGTGACCAAGGCCAGCCACGTCAAGCCGGGCAAGGGCGGCGCCTTCGCCAACGTTGAGGCCAAGAACCTCGAGACCGGCAACAAGCTGAACGAGCGCTTCCGCTCCGAGGACAAGGTCGAGCGCGTCACCCTCGAACAGCGCGACTACTCCTATCTGTTCGACAACGGCGACTCGCTGGTCTTCATGGACGACGAGAACTACGAGCAGATCGAACTGCAGAAGGACTGGGTCGGCGAGGACCGCATCGCCTATCTGCAGGAAGGCATGAAGGTGGTCATCGAGTCCCACGAGGAGCGCCCCATCGGCCTGTCGCTGCCGGACCAGGTGGTGCTGGAAGTCGCCGAGACCGAACCGACCGTGAAGGGGCAGACCGCCTCGTCCTCCTACAAGCCCGCCCTCGCCAATAACGGCGTGCGCATCATGATCCCGCCTTACATGTCCGCCGGCGAACGCATCGTGGTGGACACCGCCACCGGCGAATACGTCCGCCGGGCCGACTGATCGAATGGCTCTCGCTTCCGCCCTCGTCTCCGTCATCATCGACGCGGTCCGCAAGACCGGACGGCCCATGCTGCGCGACTTCGGCGAGGTGGCCGAGCTGCAGGTGTCCCGCAAGGGTCCGGCCGACTTCGTCACCGCCGCCGACACCAAGGCCGAGCAGACCCTGCGCGAACTGCTGAACAAGGCCCGGCCGGGCTATGGCTTCCTCGGCGAGGAAGGCGGCCTGATCGAAGGCACCGACAAGACCCACACCTGGATCGTCGATCCCATCGACGGCACCACCAACTTCACCCACGCCATCCCCCACTTCGCCATCAGCGTCGGCCTGGAGCGCAAGGCGCCGGACGGCTCCGCCGAGATCGTCGCGGGCGTCACCTACAATCCGGTGATGAACGACCTGTTCTGGGCCGAAAAGGGCAAGGGCGCCTACCTCAACGACAAGCGCATCCGCGTCTCGGGCCGCAAGGACCTGAGCACCTGCCTGTTCTCCACCGGTCTGCCGTTCCTCGGCAAGACCGGCCACGGCCAGTCCATCAAGGACATCCACGCCGTGGGCCAGCGCACCGCCGGCATCCGCCGCCTTGGCGCAGCCACTCTCGACCTGGCCTGGGTCGCGGCGGGCCGCTACGACGGCTTCTGGGAACGGGGCCTCCAGCCCTGGGACGTGGCCGTCGGCATGCTCCTGGTCACCGAGGCCGGCGGCGCGGTCACCGCCGTGGACAACGACACGGATCCCCGCTCCGGCAAGCAGATCGTCGCCGCTAACGGCGAGGTCCACAGCCAGCTGCGCAAGATCCTGCAGGACGCCTGACGCCCTGAGACAG
The DNA here is from genome assembly GCF_013823285.1 of Brevundimonas sp. GTDB lineage: Bacteria > Pseudomonadota > Alphaproteobacteria > Caulobacterales > Caulobacteraceae > Brevundimonas. The sequence goes on from NZ_PNLV01000113.1 coordinate 5,984, forward strand.
GTTCGTCACGAACAGGGTCTAGCCTCGGGGCATGATCCGCTTCATCCTGATCGCCGCCCTCGTGTTCGCCGGAGGCCCGGCCCTGTCGCAGTCCGCCTTCCCCGAACCCCTCGTCATCGCCCATCGCGGCGCGTCCGGCGAGCGGCCCGAGCACACCCGCGCGGCCTATGAATTGGCCATCGAGCAGGGCGCCGACTTCATCGAGCCCGATCTGGTCATGACCCGCGACGGCTATCTGGTCGCCCGCCATGAGAACGAGATCGGCGGGACCACCGATGTGGCCGACCGCCCCGAATTCGCCGACCGCCGCAGCACAAAGACCATCGACGGCGTCTCGGTCACGGGCTGGTTCACTGAGGACTTCACCCTCGCCGAGCTGAAGACCCTGCGCGCCCGCGAGCGCCTGCCCCAGCTGCGCCCGGCCAACGCGGCCTTTGACGGCGAAGACCCGATCCTCACCTTCGCCGAAGTCATCGCCATCGCCCGCGCGGCCACAGCCCGCACCGGCCGCCCCATCGGCGTGATCCCCGAGCTGAAGCACCCGTCGTATTTCGCCGCCATCGGCCTGCCCATGGAGGACGCCTTCGTCGCCGTGCTGGAGGCCGAGGGCTGGGCGGGGCTTGACGCCCCGCTGGTGGTCCAGTGCTTCGAGGTGGAGCCCCTGCGGCGCCTCAACGCCCGTATCGAGGCGCCGCTGGTGCAGTTGATCGCCGCCGGTTCAGGTCCCTGGGACCGCCCCGACCTGACGCCCGCACAGATGCTCAGCCCTGAGGGCCTGGCCGAGATCGCCACCTACGCGGACATTCTGGGACTGGAAAGCGGGCTGGTCATCGTCCACGACAGCGGAACGCCCACCGGCGTGGTGGAAAACGCGCACGCCGCCAGCCTTCAGGTTCACGTCTGGACCCTGCGCGCCGAGAACTATTTCCTGCCGCCCCTCCACCGGCGCGGCGACGACCCCACCGCCCATGGCGACCTGCCCGGCTGGGCCCGTGCGCTCTATGACGCGGGCGTCGATGGCGTGTTCAGCGACTTTCCCGCCATCGCCGTTCAGGCGCGTCGATAGGGGACTTGCGCGTACCACTGTAACAGCGTAGTGGAACGCGCATGGCCTGCCAGGACCCGCCCACGGACAAGGACGCCCGGACCGCACTTTTCGACGCGATCCTGAGCCTGCGCACGCGCGAGGAGGTCGACGCCTTCCTCTCGGACCTGTGCACCCCGTCCGAAATCCGCGCCTTCGCCGAGCGGTGGGAGGTGGCGCGCCTGCTTGACGCGGGCGGT
>NZ_PNLV01000114.1 GCF_013823285.1 Brevundimonas sp.
CATCGCGACCCTGGCGGCGATCTTCTGTCCCCCCGAAATGATGAAGGCCTGACCATGACCGCCATACTCACCCCCCTGCCCGCCGCCGAGGTCCAGGCCCGGATCAAATCCGGCCGCGCCCGTCTGGTGGACATCCGCGAGCCCGATGAGTTCGCCCGCGAGCACATCCCCGGCGTCGCCCACACCCCCCTGTCCGTCTTCGAGGACGCGCACCTGGGCATCACGCCGGATCAGGACGTGATCTTCATGTGCCGTTCGGGCATGCGCACCCAGGCCAACTGCGTCCGCCTCGCCGCCCGCGTCGAAGGCGAGGCCTTCGTGCTGGACGGCGGGCTGCAGGGCTGGAAGGACGCCGGGCTTCCCACCTCGGTGGACAAGAAGGCCCCGCTGGAGCTGATGCGTCAGGTCCAGATCATCGCCGGTTCGCTGGTGGTGGTGGGCGCCCTGCTGTCCTGGCTGGTCCATCCCGCCTGGATCGCCCTGTCGGCCTTTGTCGGAGCGGGCCTGTTCATGGCCGGCGCCACCGGCGTCTGCGGCATGGCCCGGATGCTGATGCTGGCCCCCTGGAACAGGACGCGCGCGGCCTGATCATGGACGTCTCCCTCGCCACCCTGCTGCTCAGCGCGGCCAGCGGGGTGGTGGTCGGCCTGTTCCTCGCCGTCTTCGGCGGGGGCGGGTCGGTGCTGGCCGCGCCCCTGCTGATCTATGTGGTGGGCATCCGTGACCCCCACGTGGCCATCGGCACCTCGGCCGCCGGGGTGGCGCTGAACGCCCTGGCGGGCCTGTCCGGCCACGCCCGCGCCGGACGGGTCAAATGGCCCTGCGCCGCCCTGTTCGCCGGCGCCGGGATCACCGGCTCCATCGCCGGATCCACCCTGGCGAAAATGATCGACGGCCAGAGCCTGCTGCTGTTCTTCGCCCTGGCCATGGCCCTGATCGCCCTGTCCATGCTGCGCCGGGCCAAGTCCGAGGGCGATCCCGCCGTGCGGCTGGACCGCGCCCTGACCCTGAGGCTGGCGCCCATGGGTCTGGCCGCCGGCTTCGCGGCCGGCTTCTTCGGCATCGGCGGCGGCTTTCTCATCGTGCCCGGCCTGATGGCCGCCACGGGCATGACCCTGGCCCACGCCCAGGCCTCCTCCCTGCTCAGCGTCACCGTGTTCGGCTCGGCCACCTCGGCCAACTATGCTGTCTCGGGTCTGGTCCACTGGCCGGTGGTGGCCGCCCTGACCGTGGGCGGTGCGGCCGGAACCCTGATCGGCCTGCCCGTCGCCCGGCGCCTGGGCGAGCGCGCCGCCCTGGGCCGCCGCCTGTTCGCCGGCCTCATCCTGATCGTCGCCGCCTGGGTCGCCGCCAACGCCTCGGGGCTGATTCCGCCGCGCATCTGACGACTTTCACCCCCGCCCTCCCCGCACCCTTATGATGGTCGCTCAATCGGGAGCGTGGAGAGCGGTTTGATACCATTGATACGATTCAGACCCTGTTTTTCCCGGCGCCGGAGTCCGAAATCAGGGCGGCGATTTCGGACGATTTCGGACTCTGTTTTGAAACGGCTTTTTCGAGATTTCGGACAATTCGCACTATCTTTTTTTCGGGCCCCGAGTCCGAAATCAGGTCCGCCGGAACCAGGCCGACGCCGCCCACCCCGTGAAGGCCGCCAGGATCACGGCGAGGATGCCGTACAGCCATGAGCGGTCGTGGGCGAAGTCGAAGATGGCCCGCTCCACGCCCACCTTGTCCACGGTCAGCTCCATGCGGCTGACCGACACGGCCTGCCCTTCCTGGAACAGCCACACCTCGGCCTCATAGGTCCCCGTGGGCGCCTCGGTGGGCAGCTCCACCTCGGCCCGGAACAGGCCCTGATCCACGAAGCGCACCCCCTCCGGGTCCGTGGCGTACAGGGCCGCGTCCTCCTTCAGCCGGATCACCGCCCGGCGCCAGTCCAGATAGTCCTCGCCCAGCCGGTTGATGACCACGTCCCTCACCCCGAACCGGGTCACCGTGGTCTCCTGCTCCGGGGCGTTGATGCGCAGGTGGTCCACGCCCACGCCCAGCCGGCGCAGCACGCTGAAGCTGGCGATGTCGCTCAGCGGCCGGGTCGAGGCGGTCATGTAGAAGCCGGGCGCGCCCTCGAACACCACCGGGCGGCTGTTCAGCCACAGCCCCGCCACGCGCACCTTGCGCACCAGCCGCACCGGCTGGTCCGGCCCGCGCACCACCACCACCACGTCGGCGGGGGTGTCGGTCGGATTGAACACGGCCCCGTACAGCACCATCGAGGCCCCCGCGAAGCCCGTGTCGATGTCCACCTTGGTCTCGGTCAGGGCCGCCGCCACCCGCGCTTGGGTCACCGGCGTCAGGGTCTGCAGGCTCTGGGCCGGGGCCTCGGCGACGACGGCGGGCGGCTCGGGCGGGAGATCCTGAAACATCAGTCCACCCCCGGGGCCAGGACGAACATCTCGGCGGGCCGCACGAACAGCTCAAGCCCCATCTGGATGCCCACCAGCAGCACCAGCAGGCCCAGCACCGCCCGCAGCTCCTCGGCCCGGAACTTGCCCGACATGCGCGCCCCGTACTGGGCCCCCACCACCCCGCCGAACAGCAGCAGGGACGAAAGCACGATGTCCACCGTCTGGTTCCGCCCCGACTGCAGCACCGTCGTGATGGCCGTGGTGATGATGATCTGGAACAGGCTGGTCCCCACCACCACGCTGGCCTTCATGCGCAGCACGTACAGCATGGCCGGCACCAGAATGAAGCCGCCGCCCACGCCCATGATGGCCGACAGGATCCCGGCGAAAACGCCCAGCCCCAGCGGCGGAATGGCGCTGATGTACAGCCCCGAGCGCGGGAATTTCATCCGCCACGGCAGGCCGTACAGCCACATGGGCCGACGGTTCTGGGGCCGCGGCGCGGGCAGGCCCTTCTTGCGGCGGATGATAGCTTCCAGGCTCTCCTTCAGCATCAACCCGCCGATGGCGCCCAGGAAGATCAGATAGGACAGGGCCACCACCAGATCCGCCTGACCCAGCAGGCGCATCATACGGAACAGCTCGACCCCGCCGATGGCGCCCACGGCGCCGCCCAGGGCCATGATCCCGCCCATGCGGTAATCCACGCCCTTCTTGGCCGTGTAGGTGATGACCCCGGAAGTGGAGGAGGCGACCACGTGGCTGGCCTGGCTGGCCACGGCCACCGACGGCGGAATGCCCATGAAGATCAGCACCGGCGCCATCAGGAAGCCGCCGCCGATCCCGAAAAGGCCCGAGATGAAGCCCACCGCCGCGCCCAGCAGGATCAGCAGGGGTGCGTTCACCGACACTTCGGCGATCGGCAGGTAGATGTCCAAGGCGCTCGCCTTCGGCTCAGGAACTCGAAACAACCTCCGAAGGGGAGGCGTGGAAGTCTGGTCTACCGAGCCATCCGGTGATGCGCCAGCGCGGACACCCGAAAAGGGCGCCTCAGGCCGGCGGGGGAGCCTCGAAGGCGTCGGCAGCCTGACGCGCGGTGCGGCGCACGACCGGCGACAGCTCGCCCGCCATGCGGTCCGCGTCCACCTGCGCCTGCTCGTCGCCCGCGCGGCCCGCGATCAGATACCACTTGTAGGCCTCGCCCGCATTGGCGGCCACGCCGTCGGCGCCCTGCTCATAGATGCGGCCCAGATTGTACTGGCTGTCGGTCAGCCCCCGCTCCGCCGCCTGACGGAACCAGCGCACAGCCTGCACCTGGCTGCGGTCGCCGCCGACCCCGTCGAACAGATAGAGGCCCAGGTTGTGCATGGCGCGCACCTCGCCGCCCTGCGCCGCGCGCTCGGTCCAGACCCGGGCTTCCGCCGCGTTCTGGGTCACCCCGCCGCCGCCGCCCTCATAAAGCCGCGCCAGATGGAACTGCGCCGTCACATGGCCCAGATTCGCTGCGCGGGTCAGAGTCTCGATCGCCGCTGCGTCGCCCGCTTCCAGTTGGGCCTCAGCCTGCTGGTACAGGGCTTCCGCCTCGGTCTCTCCGGCCGGCCGTGCGGCCGCGTCCAGCTCAGGCAGCATGGCGGCGGCCAGCAGGGTGCTCTCGCCCTCATCGCCCGCCATGCGTGGACCCAGGCTCGAGGCGTCCGTCAGGCGGGTGTAGCCGAACACCGCGCCCGCCAGGGCCGCCACCGCCACCGAGGCGAGGAACGCCTTCTTGACCGTGCCGCCGTCGCGCCGCGACTGGCGGTCCATGCGCTCCTGCAGCCGCGACTTGCCGCCGCGCTTGAGGCCAAACCCCTCCCGCGAAGGCTGTTCCGGTTCGCTCGCGGCCATGGCCGCACGCGCTGCGCTGATGGCGTCGCGGGTCGAATTGAGGCGCTGGGCCGGCCCGGAGGCCACGAACTCGGTCTCGGCCGCAAAATCGTCCTCGCTCGCCAGGGCGTCGCTGACGTCCACGCCGCCGAAGCCGCCGAAGGTCTGGGGCGCGGGCGCCGCAAGAGGCTGGGGAGCGGTCTCCGCCACGGGCGTGTCCAGAGCAGGAGCGGCGGGAGCCTCAGGCTCCGGCGCCCGCTGCGCGAACACCGGCTCGTCCATGGACAGGCGCGCGAACGGCTCGGCCGCAGCCGCCGTGGGCTGCGCCTCGCCCTCCAGTTCGCCCAGGTCCTCGCCGGGCCAGCTCATGGGATCCTCGTCGCCGAAGGCGTCGGGGAAGGCGGCGGCGCGCCAGTCGGGCTCGGCGCCCGTCGCGGGCGCGGAGGCTTCGGCAGACCGGTCCTCAACCCGCTTCTCAATGCTCTCGCGAGCCTCGGCCAGCAGCTTCGCCGTGCGCTCCTCGCTCTGTCGCATGCGTTCGGCCAGTTCGCCCGAGGCCCGGTCGTACTGCTGCTCGATCTTGTCGGACGACCGCTTCAGCCGCTCGCCGATGTCGTCCAGCGCCTGGGTCGAGCGACGCTCGGATTCCGTGATCCGTTCGGTCAGGCGGTCGGATATGCGGGTGATCTCGCCGCCCAGCTTCTCGATGGCCAGGGCGTGTCGGTCCTCGGAGCGGATCAGGCGCTGCTCAACGCCTTGCGCCAGCTTGACCATGTCCTGCTCGACCCGGCGGGTCATCTCCTGGCCCAGGGCGTCGAAGCGGCGTCCGCCGTCATCCTCGGCCTTGATCATGCGCTGGTTAAGGTTCTGGGCGATGCGCAGAACCTCCTTGCCCATGGTCTCCACCGCCTGGGCCGAGCGCCGCTCGGACGCCTGGACCTGTTCGCCGATGGCCAGCACGGCGCGTTCGATCTTCTCGATGCGCCCTTCCGCCGCCGCAGAATCCAGCCGCCGCATCATCTCGGCGCGGTTGGTCTCGACCTGTCGGCTCAGGGTCTCGGCCAGCTTCTCGAAGCGTGCGGCGTCGCTGGGCCCATCGGTCCGGGGCTTGCTCTCGGCGGCGCGCATGCGCTGATCCAGCCCGGCGAAGGACTGCTCCAGGGCGCGCAGGGCGTCGGTGGTGCGCGACTGAGCCGCATCCAGCCGGGCGCCGACCTGACTGAGGATCTCGGAGCCCGATACGCGCGACACTGCGTCCTCGGCCTTGTCCGCCCGGCCGCGCAGCTCGATGAAGCCGGTGCGCTGGCGCTCCTCCAGATCATAGAAGCGCCCCGCCAGCGTCCCCAGCGCGGTCTCGACCTTCTTGAAGGCCTCTGTGGTCTGGGGTCCGGTGTCGGTCTCGAAGCGGCGCAGGCGGCGATGGCCCTCACGCAACTCCTCGGCGATGTCGTCGATACGGCGCCCGTGCGTCCTGAATTGTTCATCGACATTGTCCAGGCGATGCACCAGACCGCTGACCGCCTGATCCACCCCGGTGATAGCGGTGGTGGAGCGCCGCTCCGACGCCTCCAGCCGCTCGGCGATCATCTCCACGGAGGCGGCGACCCGGTCCAGGGTCTCGTCGCGGCCATAGGCGTCGTCCAGCCGCCGCAGGCGTGAACGCCTGTCGTCGCGCGGCGCGGCCTGATGCCGGCGCGGAAGGGGCGTCACCCCGTCGTCTTCGTCATCCAGGATCATCTGGTTGAGCCACTCACCCAGGGTCATCCCCGAGCGACGCGCCAGATCCTTGGCGATCTCACGCGCCTTGGGTTCAATCCCTTTGACGCTCCAAGGCGCCGCTGCGCTCACTGATTCGTCTCCCGACCCGTTTCCACGACGCTACTCGCCCAAATCCGGGGTGTAAACGCATGGTTAACCCCAATATCTAGCGGCGCCGCGTTGTTCCTGTGGACAGTCACACCGCCGGATTCATACCTGCGGTGATACGGTTAACGAGGCGTAAAGGGTTAACGGGCGGCGTAATCTTTCAGCAGCACTTGTCCCCAAAGGACGCGCACGCCATCTGGCCGTCGTCATGAGCACCCCCGCCACCCTCATCACCCTCGCCCTTGTGCTGGGTCTGACCGTCTTCAGCGGTTGGCGCGGGTCGCGTCCGCCCGATCTGATGAAGGGACCGCGCATGGTGCCGTGGCCCAGCCTGATGCTGCTCGGCATCGTGGCCTGCATCTTTCTGATCGTGCATCTGGTGAACCTGGCCGGGTTCGACACCAGCGCCGCCGGCCCCCGCTTCTGATCGGAACATCACGCCGCCCCCGTCGGTTATCCGGGCTCCACTCACCCGAGGAGCCGACCCATGACCCACCATCTTGACCGCAAGGACGCCGAGGAGCGCCTGTTCAAGGCGATTGAGGACACCCGCGTCGGCATGCTTGGCGTTTCGGGCGGCGAACCCCGGCACATGCAGCCCATGACCGCTTTTGCCGAACGCGACGCCGGCGAATTGTGGTTCTTCATATACCGCGACACTGATCTGCTGCGCGACGTGAACGCATCGGGCGGCCATCACGCCATGTTCTGCCTCATTTCCAAGGATCGCGAGATCTACGCCTGTCTGGGGGGCGAACTCGAGGAGCATTTCGACCGTGAGCGCATGGAGCGTTACTGGAGCCCGGTGGTCGCCGCCTGGTACCCCGACGGCAAGGACGATCCCCGCCTGACCCTCATGCGCATGCAGCTTGATGACGCCCAGATCTGGATCAGCGAGGCTGGTCCCGTCCGCTTCGCCTTCGAGATCGCCAAGGCCAACATGACCAAGGAGCAGCCCGATCTGGGCGACCGCGCCAATATCCAGTTCTGACCCGGCTCAACGCGGGTCCAGCAGCAGTCCCGCAACCGTGGCGGCCAGAAGACGCGG
>NZ_PNLV01000115.1 GCF_013823285.1 Brevundimonas sp.
CGCTCCATTGTCCGGCCAGACATAACTCATACAAAATAAACCGGCGGAACGGACCCGCTGGCGATGAGAAAATTTCCGGGACCCGTGCGAGGCTGCGGACCATCCAGCCTGGGACCTGCGATGACTGAAGTCTCGGCTCCGGATCGCGGCACGCCAGGGCCCTTTCGGCGATCCCTGAATTCAGCCCGATCGCCGCGTCGCAAGCTCCACGGGGTCATAACCTTGGCGAGGTCGGCCGCGCCGTCTGCTTTCCACCTGTTGCCGAAATCGCCCAGAGGTCCCTATCAATGTCCGTCATGGGCCCCGGGCCGACACTTGCGTCCGGAGCGTTGACAAGGTTCGGAGTGGGCTCAAAGCGGCGGTTCGGAAGGTCCGGTTCCTGGCGCAGCCCGCATCCTGCGCCGAACTTCGGGCGGATCTCACGATAGCAGTTCCGCGCATCCCGGGTCACGCCGCCAACCAAACCGCCGCGGCGGTGTAGAGGGCGATGCCCACGGTGAGGTTGAACGGGAAGGTGATCGCCAGGGACGCGGTCACAAACACGCCTGGGTCGGCCTTGGGGGCTGCAAGCCGCATGGCCGCAGGCACAGCGATGTAGGACGCAGAACCGGCGAGGATGGTGAGGAGGGCGGCGTTGCCGGCAGTCAGGCCGGCCAGCTGCGCCGCCCCCAGCGCCACGGCGGCGGACAGCAGGGGGAAGCCCAGGGCGAAGGCGACGACGCCCGGCGACAGCTTTCGCCCGCCCTCCATCAGACGGCGGGCGGCGATCAGGCCGATGTCGAGCAGGAAGATGCACAGGGCGCCCTGGAACAGGGGCCCGACGAAGACGTCCAGGCGCGCCATGCCGGGCTCGCCCGAGATCAGTCCGACGAGGAAGCTGCCCAGCAGCATCACGGTGGCCGCGCCGACGAACACCTCCCTCAGGATGGTCCGGCGCCGCCCTGGCTCGCCACGGGCCGCGCCGTTCAGGAGGATCAGGGCGGTGAGGATGGCCGGTGTCTCCATAAGCGCCAGCACCGCCGCCATGTAGCCCCCATAGGGCAGGCTCAGCGCCTCCAGATGCTGCTGCCCCGCCGCGAAGGTGACCACCGACACCGAGCCATAGGTGGCCGCCAGGGCGCAGAGGGTGGGGCGATCCAGTCTGGTGGTCCGCTTCAGGACGATGAAGGCGAGCAGCGGCATCAGGGCGCTGAGGCCGATGCCGACGGCGGCGGCGGCCAGAAAATCCCCATTGATGCCCGCGAGGCGCGCCTCCACCCCGCCTTTGAAGCCGATGCACAGCATCAGATAGAGCGACAGCGCTTTGGCGACCGGCTCGGGGATGGCCAGGTCGGAGCGGGCGAAGGCCGCCGCCGCGCCGATGAAGAAGAACAGGATAGCCGGGGAGGTGAGAAGGGCGAGGCTGGTGGAGAGGTCAGGCATGAAACCGGTTCCGTTGAGGGTGCGCCCGAGTGGCCTCGACCGCACCCGCGATCCAGTTTATTGATGTGATAAAGGTCATAAGAAATGTAAATGAGATGGCGGAGCGGGTGGTCAATCTGGACGTCGACCTGCTGCGCGCCTTCGTGACTGTGGTTGAGACCGGCAGCTTCACCCGCGCCGCCGCTCTGCTCGGCCGCACCCAGCCGGCCGTAAGCCTGCAGATCCGCCGGCTTGAGGATCAGCTGCGGTCACCACTTGTGGATCGGAAAGGCAAGGGCGTCGGGCTGACCACGGAAGGAGCTGCCTTGCTCCCGCAGGCCCGCAGATTGCTGCGGCTCAACGACGAGATCGTGTCGACCCTTGGAGAGGGCGATCTTGAGGGAGAGGTCCGGTTCGGCGCGCCCGAGGACATCGCCACCATGCACCTGCCCGGGATTCTCGGCGCGTTCGCCCGCAGCCATCCGCGCATCAAGCTTTCGGTGACCTGCGATTACACCGCAAACCTGCTGGACCAGATGTCACGCGGCATGCTCGATCTGGCGTTGATCAAGCGCGAGCCCGTGGGCCCTGAACTGGGCGTGCGAGTCTGGAGGGAGCCCCTGGTCTGGGTGGCCCTGGATGCCTCGATCGTCGAGGCTTCGCCCCTGCCGCTGATTATCGCGCCGGCCCCGGACATCTACCGCAAGCGGGCCTTGAGCGCCCTGGCCGAGGCGGGCGTCGCCTTCCGCGCCTCCTTCACCTCGCCGAGCTTCGCCGGTCAGATGGCGGCCCTGCGCGCCGGCCTCGGCGTCGGCGTGCTGCCCGCGGCCATGGCGCCGCGCGATCTGACTGTGCTGGGGAGTCCTCTTCCCGCCCTGACGGACAGCGAAATCGCCCTGGTGTCGGCACGGGGCGCGGGCGGGCCCGCCGCCCTTCTCGCACAGGAAGTCCTGCGCTCGCTGGAGCGAGGCCCGGGGAGCGCATGACGGCGGCTTATGGGGCGCATCATGGCTTCTGATTGGAAAATCCAGCTCACCGCAGACACTGTGTCAGAGCGGCCCGGGCCCCTCTGACGATCACAGCGATCGTGATGTCGGACCGCATCGGGTGAGCTCGATGAAGGGTCCGGCGGTTCCTGCCCATCGAACACGACGGCTTCGGCTTCGAGCGCTCCCCATCAGAGAAGGAGAGGCTCAATGTCTACCGTGTTGGCGTGCCGGCTGCAGGGATTTCACACCTTGCTGGAGATGGCGCTGCGAGACGAACGGTCGCGCCCCAGCCCCGACGACCGCACCGTCGCGCGCATCAAGAAGAAGAAGCTGGCCATCAAGGACCGGCTTGCCGTCTTTGACGCGCATCCGACGTCGTCTGCATCGCGCTGACGCCCGAAGGGTCGGCGGGTCGCACCGCCCGTCGACCCGATGGGTCCGCCCCACCGACTGTGATCGCTGCACAAACGGCGATCCGAAGAGAGGCCCCATGCAAAGAGCCAGCAGCCCTCGACGGGTTCGCCTGACGGCGTCCCCCCAAGATCTCGGGATCCCCGCGATAGATGTAATCCCCGTGCGCAGTGCGGCCGGTCCGCAAACGGGCGAAAATCCGGTCCGTAGACGGGGGACATGGTCATGAGGGTCACCCCCGTAGCCCGCGTCAACGCCCAGGCCCTGGCCGTTCATCTGGCGCAGATGACGTCTCGGGTCGCCGGGCACCAGAGCTCGCCGACGTCGCGGCCTGTCGAGGCCCCCGGCGCGATCGTCGCCGACAACTCCACACGCCGGCCAAGCCGGCACACTTTCGACATCCGCGTCTGAGCACGGCATTCCACAGAACGCGCCATGACCCAGGACCCCAACGATTCCCTGACGGCGGGCTACCGGCGGTGCTGCCAGTCCACCGCCAAGCTTTCTCCGACCGGCCAGCGCTCGGAAGATATGTTGGGCGCGTCCGGTTCGATCCTCCCGGCTATCCGGTGCGGCCGGCCCGCTCTTCCAGCGGAGGTCCGCTCACGAGTTCGCAGGGCCCTTGGCTGGCCTGCCCGCCCGGCACTGGGCTCTGGATACCCCATAGGCGCAGAGCAGTTGCTGGAACTCACCCATTACTGGGTGCTCAGTGTTCTGGCTCGGACGCTGTGCCTATGTCCGGTTCTGGCTCAGTGGAAGTCCCGTGAGCCGGGCAGCATGCGCAGGTCGCGGGGGTGCTGGGGGTGGATGAACTCGTCGGCGCCGGAGAGTTGCAGCACCGGCTCGTGATCCGGCGACAGACGGTTGAGGTCAGCGGAGCGGTCGTAGAGGCGATCGGCCATCAGGTGGACCACGCCCTCGACGCTCTTTTCCACCACGCCCTCCACGCCCAGCAGGCGGGCGCCCATGACCACGCGGCGATAGGTCTCGAAGGTGCGCACCCACAGCACCAGATTGGTGACGCCGGTCTCGTCCTCCAAGGTGATGAAGATGGCCTTGCCGTTCCCGGGTCTCTGACGCACCAGCACGATGCCGGCGGTGCGCACCCGCGAGCCGCACCGCTTCGCCTCCACCTGGGCGCAGGTGAGAAATCCCTCGGCCGCGAACACCGGGCGCAGGACGGCCATGGGATGGGCCTTCAGCGACAGGCGGGTGGTCTGATAGTCGGCGGCCACATGTTCGCTGAGGGCCATGACGGGAAGGGCGGCGTCCGGCTCCTCCCCCAGCTCCCTGGCGCCGGCGGCGGCGAACAGGGGCAGGGCGTCGTCGTCGGGCAGGCGGCGTACCGCCCACAGGGCCTCGCGCCGGTCCAGACCCATGGAGCGGAAGGCGTCGGCGTCGGCCAGCTTGCGCAGGGCCGTCACGGGCAGCCGAGCGCGGCGCATCAGGCCCTCGACCCCGTCGAACGGCCGGGTGCGGGCGGCCGCCAGGGCCTGGGCCCACTCCTTCCGAAAGCCATCGATCTGGCGCAGGCCCAGACGCAGGGACAGGGCGTCCTTAGGACCCTCCAGGGTGTTGTCCCAGAGCGAATGGTTCACATCGATCGTCCGCACCTCGACCCCGTGTTCACGGGCGTCGCGCACGATCTGGGCGGGGGCGTAGAAGCCCATGGGCTGGCTGTTCAGCAAGGCGGCGGCAAAGGCGGCGGGGTGCCGGCACTTGATGTAGCTGGAGACATAGACCAGCCGCGCGAAGCTGGCGGCGTGGCTTTCCGGAAAGCCGTAGGAGCCGAAGCCCTTGATCTGTTCGAAGCAGCGCCGCGCGAACTCCGGATCATAGCCGCGTGCGATCATTCGCCCGACCATGCGGTCCTCATAGGTGTGCAGGGTCCCGTCGCCCCGGAAGGTGCCCATGGCCTTGCGCAGGCCGTTGGCCTCGCGGTCGCTGAACTCGGCGGCGACCATGGCCACCTTCATGGCCTGCTCCTGAAACAGGGGCACGCCCAGGGTCCGGTGCAGGATGGTCTTCAACTCGTCCGGGTCGTGGGGCGGCGCCGGGCTGGCGTAGACGACGTCTTCCTGACCCTTTCGGCGGCGCAGATAGGGATGGACCATGTCGCCCTGGATGGGGCCCGGTCGCACGATGGCCACCTGGATCACCAGATCATAGAAGGCGCGGGGCCGCAGGCGCGGCAGCATGTTGATCTGGGCCCGGCTCTCCACCTGAAACACCCCGATGGAGTCGCCCTTGCACAGCATGTCGTAGACGTCCGGCTGTTCGGCCGGGACCGAGGCCAGATCGTGCTCCACGCCCTCGTGCGCCTTCATCAGCTCCAGCGCCTTCCTGATGCAGGTCAGCATGCCCAGCGCCAGCACATCCACCTTCATCAGGCCCAGCTCGTCGATGTCGTCCTTGTCCCATTCGACGAAGGTGCGGTCGGCCATGGCCGCATTGCCGATGGGAACCAGCTCGTCCAGCCGCCCGCGGGTCAGGATGAAGCCGCCCACGTGCTGGCTGAGATGGCGGGGGAAGCCCAGGATGCGCCCGGCCATGTCCACGGCGCGCCGGATCATGGGATTGGCCGGGTCCATGCCCGCCTGTTCGATCTGGGCGTCGGGGATGGACGCGCCCCAGCTTCCCCACTGGGTGGAGGCCAGGCGCGCGGTCACATCCTCGGTCAGGCCCAGGGCCTTGCCCACCTCGCGGATGGCGCTGCGGGGACGATAGCGGATGACGGTGGCGGCGATGCCGGCGCGCTCGCGGCCATAGGTCTCATAGATGTGCTGGATGATCTCCTCGCGCCGCTCGTGCTCGAAATCCACGTCGATGTCGGGCGGCTCGTTGCGGTCCGCCGACATGAAGCGCTCGAACAGCAGGTCGTGGTGGACCGGATCGACGCTGGTGACGCCCAGCACATAGCAGACCGCCGAATTGGCCGCCGAGCCGCGCCCCTGACACAGGATGCCCTTGTCCTCGGCCACCCGCACGATGTCGTGGATGGTCAGGAAATAGGGCGCCAGATCACGCTCGGCGATATAGGCCAGCTCCTTGTGGATCAGGGCCATGACCTTGTCCGGCGCGCCGTCCGGATAGCGCATCGGCAGGTGGCGGTTCACCAGGGTCTGCAGCCAGCCCTGCGGTGTCTTTCCCGGCGGAATGGGCTCTTCGGGATACTCGTAGCGAAGCTCGGCCAGGTCGAACGCTGAGCGGGCCAGCAGGGTCTGGGTCTCGGCGAGGGCGTCGGGCGCGTCGGCGAACAGGCGGGCCATTTCCTCGGGGGGTTTCAGATGACGCTCGGCGTTGGCCAGCAGGCGCCGCCCGGCCTGATCGATGGTCACGCCCTCGCGGATGCAGGTCAGGACGTCCTGAAGGTCCCGCGACTCCGGCGCGTGATAGAGCACGTCGTTCATGGCCAGCAGGGGCGTGCGTGCGCGCGTCGCCAGCGCCATCAGCCGTGCCAGTCGCCGCCGGTCGTCGCCCCGCCGGTGCATGGCCGCGCCCAGCCAGACCGCGCCGGGCCGCGCGTCGTTCAGGCGGGCGAGAAGATCGGGCAGGGCGTCCATGTTCTGGTCGGGAACGGCGACGAGCAGCAGCCCGTCCGGGTCCGCCAGCAGGTCATTCAGATGTAGCAGGCACGCGCCCTTTTTCGCCCGGCGCGAACCCAGCGTCAGCAGCCGCGTCAGCCGTCCCCATCCGGCCCGGCCCTCGGGATAGGCGACGATGTCCGGCGTCCCGTCCGCGAACACCAGCCGCGCCCCGGTGAGCAGACGAAAGCCCTGCGCCCGTTCCCGAATGGCCGCGGCCAGATCGGGAGAGGCGTTATCTTCCACGAAGACCACCTCGCCGGGCGAGCCGCCGGTGCGGAGCTTTTCGGGCGCCCCGCCGTGCTCCTTGAGCTGCTTCAGCGCGCTCCACGCCCGCACCACCCCCGCGACGGTGTTGCGGTCCGCCAGCCCCAGCCCCGTGTGACCGCGCAGCACAGCGGTCAGCACCAGATCCTTTGGATGCGAGGCGCCGCGCAGGAACGAGAAATTGCTGGCCGCCACCAGTTCGGCATAGGCGGGGAGGGATGCGCTCATGCGAACAGCCCGTGCACGTACCAGCGGGGCGGCGGATCGTCGCCATAGCCGCCCGCGCGGAACAGCCAGAAGCGGCGGCCTTCCTCGTCCTCCACCCGGTAGTAATCCCGCACCCGGTGGCGGGGCGCGCGCCACCACTCGGCCTCGATGCG
>NZ_PNLV01000116.1 GCF_013823285.1 Brevundimonas sp.
GGGCGTGTCCGGCGCGTCCTCGGGCGACAGGGTGCGCTGGTGCACGAACTCGGGCGCCTCGACGGCCGGGTCCTCCAGCACCTTGCCCTCGGAGGAGGAGTGCAGAAGGTTGGCGTCGACGCTGAAGGGGGCCTCGCCGCGCTTGTCCTTGGCGATGGGGATCTGGTGCTTCTCGGCGAACTCCAGCAGGGCCTCGCGGGACTTGAACGCCCACTCGCGCCAGGGGGCGATGACGCGGATGTCGGGCTCCAGGGCGTAGTAGCCCAGCTCGAAGCGGACCTGGTCGTTGCCCTTGCCGGTGGCGCCGTGACAGACGGCGTCGGCGCCCATCTGGCGGGCGATCTCGATCTGGCGTTTGGCGATCAGCGGCCGGGCGATGGAGGTGCCCAGCAGGTACTGGCCTTCATAGACCGTATTGGCCCGGAACATGGGGAAGACATAGTCCCGCACGAACTCCTCGCGCAGGTCGTCGATGAAGATGTTCTCGGGCTTGATGCCCATCTTCAGGGCCTTCTCGCGCGCCGGCGCCAGTTCCTCGCCCTGGCCCAGATCGGCGGTGAAGGTGATCACCTCCGCGCCGTATTCGGTCTGCAGCCACTTCAGGATGATGGAGGTGTCCAGACCGCCGGAGTAGGCGAGGACGACTTTCTTGGGGGCTTGGTCGGCGGACATGGCGGACTTTCGGACGAGACGGGGAGATGGCCGCGCTTAAAGAACCAATGGTTCCGTCATGCAAGGGGTATGGGCACGGATCGAAAAGCCGAGAAGCTGAACCTCAGCGCTCAGCTTCTCCCAACTTCCAGCCTTCAAATCGCCTGCGAAGCTAACCATAAATTCGCTTGTAGGTATCGCTGGCAAACTCAAGTAGGGCGACGTTGTTTTCCTGTACGCTCTCCCGTATCTCGCTTGGATCGATGGCCATGACCTTCTTCAAGCGAGCCATAACTGTCGAGTTATTCCAGTTCCATGTCGGCGACCCAGTAACAACCATAAAGGCTTCTATTCTGTCGAAATGCCATGTGAGCATGGTAACGGTATTCTGACATTTCGAATAACCATAGAAGTTGAATACCTGCCCCTTTGTGGCAAGCGCTTTGAGTTTTATTTTTGACGGTTGGACGGCCTCCAGCGCTTCCAAGATACGCTTTGCATCCTGTTCGCCGTTTTTCTGAATGTAGGCAATCGCACCCCTCACAGTTACATCGGTCTCGTCGTCATTCTCCTGCAGCACAGCGTGGCTCTTCATGCCGATTTTTGCCATCTCCAAGAGGATGATGGGTTTAGGCATCTCGGCGATATAGGTATGGGCAGCCTCAATTAGAGCGTCGAGAAACTCCGCTTGACGCTTGGCCTTGTCCTGTCGCCGCCAATTTCTCAAAGCAAAGAAGGCAACTAGCGCCGTTGCTGCGGCGGCAAACGCTTTAATGACCTCCAGCCACTGGATGCTATTTATCCAGTTGAAGAACCACCCAAGGCCATCGCACATCGGCATTGCTCGTTTTTGACCGGCTACGCGCTTAGATTCGCCGTTTTCAAGGGACTTGAACCATAGCCGGATGCCGCTTCTAACGTAGCTTATTTTTAGCCCTGAACCCCAAACCGATACTCATGCCGCTGGCGATATGTCGGACCGGGGCGCAGGACGGTGGAGGGGAACTCGGGCCGGTTGGGGCTGTCCTGATAGTGCTGGGGCTCGAGGCAGAAGCCGGTGCGCGGCTGATAGACGACCCCGCCCTTGGCCGGCCAGTCGCGGATGGCGTTGGCGGTGTAGAGCTGCACCCCCGGGGCGGTGGTGTGCAGTTCCATGACCCGGCCGCTGGACGGATCGCGCGACCACGAGGCCAGCCGGAAATCGCCGGGCGCGCCCCGCACCACGAAATTGTGGTCGTAGCCGTTTCCGATGCGAATCTGTTCTTCATCGGCGTCGATGTGGCGGCCGATGGGTTTGGCCTCGCGGAAGTCGAAGGGCGTGCCCGCCACGGGCCGGATCTCGCCGGTCACCACCTTGTTCGCATCGAAGGGGGTGAAGGCGTCGGCGGCCATCATCAGCTCATGGTCCAGGATCGGCCGCGAACCGTCGCCGGTCAGGTTGAAATAGCCATGGTGGGTCAGGTTGATGACCGTGGGCCGGGTTGTGGTCGCCGACATGTCGATGCGCAGGGCGCCGTCCGGCGTCAGGCGATAGATCACTTCGGTGGTCAGTTCGCCGGGAAAGCCCTGGTCCCCGTCCGGGCTGATCAGGGTCAGGCGCACGCCCGGCCCCCGGTCGTCATGGATCGCCTCGCCCCGCCACAGCCGTCTGGCGAACCCGTCCGGCCCGCCGTGGGAGGAATGGGCGCCCCCGCCGGTGTCCAGCTGGACCGTCCGCCCGTCCAGTTCAAATTGTCCGCCTGCGATGCGACCGGCGTAGCGGCCGACGATGGTCCCGAAATTGCGGTTGCGCTCGACGTAGTCCTCCAGCGTGTCCAGGCCCAGCACCACGTCGCCCATGACGCCGTGCCGGTCCGGGGCGGTCAGGGAGACGACGATGGCCCCGTATTCGATGATCCGCGCGGTCATGCCGCCCGCGCCGGTGAGGTCGAAGGCGCGGACGGATCGTCCGTCCGGCAGGACGCCGTATGGGGTCTCCCTCACCGAACCCGAGCGTACGCCCGGCGCCGTGGCGCAACCGGCCACCGCCATGACACCGGTTACCCCGAGCGTCAGTCCGAATACGCGCCTGTTCATGGCCATGCGTGCTTCTCCTTGTGGAAGCCGATCAGCCTATGGGGCGAAATGGCGAAGGTCGAGCCTCAGCCCGCCGTCTCTCGGCATTCGGCCACGAAGGCGGCGCGGTCCGCCTCGGGGATCGTGGGGAACGGCCCCAGATTCAGGGCGCCGTAGTTGAAGGTGATCTCGCCCCCCGCCTCAAGGCGGTCCAGCAGGTCGGGCGGAATGTCGCCGGACGCCTCGACGCCCGCCTCCCGGTCCGCCTCCAGATCGGCGGCCAGGGCGTAGGCCTCGCCGCCCACGCCGAGGGTGAAGCGGTCCTCGCTCATGACCGGCTGGAAGCGATCGGTTTCGGCGTGCAGCCGCGCGGGGTTTCGCAGGCAGGCGATGGCTGCGGCCAGGGCCCCGTCCTCCTCCAGCCGCAGGGCGACGCCCTCACCGGACGAGACCATCGACCAACCCGCGCCCACGGGCGGCTGCCCGGGCATGGGGGCGACGCTGTCGCCTTCATCCACCGGGGGCTCGGGGGCCTGCTGGCCGCAGGCGGCCAGAACCAGAGCGCCCATGATCGGCGCCGTCATCAGGAAGCGGGTCATGACGAAATCCTTTTCCGTTGCCTGAGAGGGCAACGGTTGAGAGGGCCTACAGTTTCGTGCGCAGGGACCACAGCTCGGGGAAGCAGCGCTTCTCCAGGGTTTTTGCCAGATAGGCGACGCCCTCGGTGCCGCCGGTGCCGGGACGCCGGCCGATGATGCGCTCCACCGTGATGACATGCTTGTGCCGCCAGGTGATCAGGGCGTCGTCCAGATCCACCAGCTTCTCGGCCAGCTGGTACAGCTCCCACCAGCGCGTGGTGTCGCGGTAGACCTCCAGCCAGGCCGCCTCCACCTCGGGGTGGGGAGAATAGGGTTGGCTGACGTCGCGGTTCAGCACGGAGTCCGGCACGGGCAGGCCAGCCCTGGCCAGTTGCGCCAGGGCGTCATCGTACAGGCTGGGCGCTTCGATGGCGGCCTTCAGCGCCGCGTGGGCTTGGGGCCGGTCCTCGTGGAAGCGCAGGAACCTTGCGTCCTTCAGGCCCAGCATGGCCTCGATGCGGCGGAACTGGTCGCTCTGGAAGCCCGAGGACGTGCCCAGGGCGTCGCGGAATCGCAGATAGTCCGCCGGGGTCATGGTGGCCAGGATGTCCCAGGTCTGGGTCAGGACGCTCTGGATGCGCGAGACGCGGGCCATGCTCTTGTAGGCCGGGATCAGGTCGCCCGCCCGGACCAGGGTCTGGGCGTAGCCGATCTCGTGCAGGATCTGCTTGAGCCACAGCTCCTTGGCCTGGTGGATGATGACGAACAGCATCTCGTCGTGCTGGTCCGTCAGCGGATTCTGCGCGCCCAGCACCTGATCCAGGGTCAGATAGCGGGCGTAGGTCATGTCGGCAGGTTGGGTCATGCGTCTCTATCCCCCGGCTGGGGCCCGGCCTCAAGCGCTTGCTCTTTCCGGACCCGGCTCGCCCCCTGTGCAGGCGCTGCATCGCGCTGCCCAGCAAGCCCGATCCGGGGACCTGCCGCTGAACACTGCGGCCACGCGTCTCGCAACCATTTGGGGTCCGGGGTGGTTGTTCAGGCTCAACCGCCCACACTCAAGGAGGACGCCATGAGCACCCCGAACGATCACGACATCAAGGTTCTGAACGGCCTGATCGAAACCACTCTCGACAGCGCCGACGGCTATCGCGAGGCGGCCAAGGAAACCGAGAACACCGGCTTCCGCGCCCTGTTCGAACAGCGCAGCTTCGAGCGCCAGAAGGTGGCCTCGGACCTTCAGGGCACCGTGCGCCAGCTTGGCGGCGAGCCCGAGGACGACGGCACGGTCCTCGCCAAGGCCCACCGCGCCTTCCTGGACGTGAAGCACTCCATCCTCAAGGACGAGCAGGCCGTGGTGAACTCCGTCGAGAACGGCGAGGACCACATCAAGGCCAAGTACGAAAAGGCCATCGAGGACACCGACCTGTCGGCCACCACCCGTGACACCATCGCCCGCGCCTACGGCTCGGTGCGCGAAGGCCACGACCAGATGCGCGATATCAAGCACGCCATGCAGGCGAAGAACTGATCACCGTCTGAATTTGAAAAGGCCCCGGTCCGCGAGGACCGGGGCCTTCTTCATGCCGCGAAGGCAGGAAGGATCAGGAGTCGTCGCCGGGCTTCTCGGCGGTTCCGGTTTCCGGAACGGCGACCACCTTCTCCTTGCGGACGGTCTGACGCTCGGCGATCCGGGCCGACTTGCCGCGACGATCGCGCAGGTAATAGAGCTTGGCGCGCCGCACGACGCCGCGACGCTTCACTTCGATGGATTCGATGTTGGGCGACAGGATCGGGAACTTGCGCTCCACGCCTTCGCCGAAGGAGATCTTGCGCACGGTGAAGGTCTCGTTGACGCCGGTTCCGGCGCGGGCGATGCACACGCCCTCGAAAGCCTGGACGCGCTCGCGCTCGCCTTCCTTGATCCGCACATTGACGCGCAGGGTGTCGCCGGGGCGGAAATCGGGGATCTCGCGACCTTCGAGGACGCGGGCCTTTTCTTCGGCAGCGAGCTGCTGAACGATATTCATGTCTCTTCTCCTCGGGCTTTTGCGCCCTTTAGCTGTGATTTGGCGAGATGCCGCTCCCAGAGATCCGGGCGCCGCTCCCGCGTAGTGATTTCCCTCTGCTCCTGACGCCATCCGGCGACCTTTGCGTGGTCGCCCGACAACAGGACCTCGGGGATGTCGAGCCCCTCGAACGTCCGCGGCCTGGTGTACTGCGGATGCTCCAGAAGCCCGTCCTCGAAGCTCTCCGAACTCAGGCTTTCGGCCTGGCCCAGCACTCCGGGGATCAGTCTTACGCACGCCTCGATCACGACCATCGCCGCCGCCTCGCCACCGGCGAGAACCGCGTCTCCGACCGAGACCTCCTCGAACCCGCGGGCGTCGAGCACCCGCTGGTCCACCCCCTCGAACCGGCCGCACAGGACGGTGATCCCGTCCGCCTTGGCCCAGTCCTTCACACGCGCCTGGGTCAGGGGCCGGCCCCGCGCGCTCATGTACAAAAGCGGCCGCCGCGGCCCTGTCACGCTGTCGAGCGCCCTGGCCACCACGTCCGCCTTGAGAACCTGTCCGGGGCCGCCACCCGCAGGGGTGTCGTCCAGGAAGCCGCGCTTATCTGTCGAAAAGTCGCGAATGTCCACTGTTTCGAGCGACCACAGGTTTCGCTCGCGCCACGCCGTGCCGATCAGCGACACGCCGAGCGGCCCCGGGAAAGCCTCGGGAAACATGGTCAGGACCGTGGCGGTGAACATGGCGCGGGCCGCCCGAGGGCGTCAGCCTTCCTCGTCGGCGGCCAGACCCATCATGTGGAACCCGGCGTCCACATGGATGATCTCGCCGGTGGTCGACAGGCCCAGGTCCGAGCACAGCCACAGGGCGCAGCCGGCCACGCCTTCCATGGAGGTGTCCTCCTTCATGGCGCTCATGGCGCGGCCCTGGGCGATCATGCCCCGCCCGCCGGAGATGCCGGCCAGCGACAGGGTGCGCATGGCGCCGGCGGAGATGGCGTTGACGCGGATGCCCTTGGGCCCAAGGTCGCGGGCGAT
Source organism: Brevundimonas sp. (assembly GCF_013823285.1). Lineage (GTDB taxonomy): Bacteria > Pseudomonadota > Alphaproteobacteria > Caulobacterales > Caulobacteraceae > Brevundimonas. The sequence goes on from NZ_PNLV01000116.1 coordinate 6,331, forward strand.
GTAGCGGGTCGCGGCCTCCAGCGCGGCCTTGGCCACGCCCATGGTGTTGTAGTTGGGGATGGCGCGCTCGGAGCCCAGATAGGTCATGGTGACCATGGACCCGCCGTTGGGCATCAGCCGGGAGGCCCGCTTCGCCACATCCACGAAGCTGAAGGCCGAGATGTTCATGGCCAGAAGGAAGCTGTCCCGGCTGGTGTTCTCCACGAACGAGCCCTTCAGTTCGTCCTTGTTGGCGAAGGCCACCGAGTGGACCACGAAGTCGATGGTCCCGAATTCCTTCTCCAGCTCGGCGAACGCTGCGTCCATGGAGGCGTCGTCGGTGACGTCCGCCGGGATCAGCAGCTTGGCGCCCACGCTCTCGGCCAGCGGCCGCACCCGGCGCTCCAGCCCCTCGCCCAGATAGGTGAAGGCTAGTTCGGCGCCCTGCGCCGCCAGCTGCGAGGCGATGCCCCAGGCGATGGAGTTGGAGTTCGCCACCCCCATGATCAGGCCCTTCTTGCCCTTCATGAGGTCGCCCTTGGGCATGGTCCAGGCGGATTCAGCGGCCATGATCGTGCTCCTTCGAAATTCGAGCCGGAGGGTTAGCAGGGGCCGGCGCGAGGGGGAAGCGTCAGGC
>NZ_PNLV01000117.1 GCF_013823285.1 Brevundimonas sp.
GGGGCCGGTTGATCACCACGATCAGCCAGCCTCGTCCCGCGCCGGGCCCTCAGGAGACACTCCGCCCGGCTGGTCCCCGCGACCCGCCGCCGACCCCGCGGGGATCGGGCCGGACGGACGTGCTGGCCGCCGGGGGAAACCCCGGCGGCCTTTTTCGTGGGCCATCTCCGCCCCCGGAGCGCAGCGAACGGGGGAGGGGGACCGCGAAGCGGTGAAGGGGGCAAACTCAAGCGTCGGCGTCCGGGTCGCCCCCTCCACCATCCTTCGGATGGTCCCCCTCCCCCGAAGGCGGGGGAGGAAGGCCTGGTTCACCCCGCCAGCGCGGCCTTCTTCTCCTCCAGCTCCAGCCATTCGGTCTCGGCGGCGTCGATCTGGTCGCGCAGGACCTGAAGCTCGTCGGTCAGGCGCTGGAAGGCGGCGGGGTCGCGGGCGTAGAGGTCCGGGTCGGCCAGCTTCGCCTCTTTCGCGGCGATGGCGGCGGGCGCCTCGGCCATCAGGCGCTCGACCTCCTCCAGCCGGCGCGCATCCTTGTAGGAGAGCTTGCGGGTCGGCGCAGCGGGGGTCGGTTTGGCGGTCGCGGGCCTGGCGGCGGGGGCAGGCGGGGCGGCGGACGCTTTCTCTTCGGTCAGGAAGCCCGGGTTCTGGCGCACGAAATCGGTCCAGCCCCCGGGCGTCTCCACCACCCCGCCCCGGCCGTTCAGGGCGATGGTGGAGGTGGCCAGACGATCGACGAAATCCCGGTCGTGGCTGACCAGGATCAGGGTGCCGTCATAGTCGGCCAGCAACTCCTCAAGCCGGTCGAGGGTGTCCATGTCCAGGTCGTTGGTGGGCTCGTCCAGGATCAGCAGATTGGCGGGCTGGGCCAGGGCGCGGGCCAGCAGCAGGCGGTTGCGCTCGCCGCCCGACAGGGTGGAGACCGGCTGGCGCAGCTGGGCGTCGGTGAACAGGAAGTCCTTGGCGTAGGCGGCCACATGTTTAGGCGTGCCGCGCACCATGATGGAGTCGCCGCCGCCAGGGGTCAGGGCGTCGCGCAGGATCATGTCGCCGGTCAGCTCGGCGCGGGCCTGGTCCAGATAGACCGGCTCCAGGCCCGTCCCCAGCTTGACAGACCCGGCGTCGGGCTCCAGCTCGCCCAGCATCAGCTTGACCAGGGTGGTCTTGCCGGCGCCGTTGGGGCCGACGATGGCGATGCGGTCGCCGCGCAGGATGCGGGTGCTGAACGGCGGCAGGATGACCCGCTCGCCGAAGGCCTTGCTCACGCCCTTCAGTTCGGCCACCCGCTTGCCGGACTGGCCGCCTGAATCCACGTCCAGATACAGTTCGCGGGGCTGGTCGCGCAGGCGCTCGGAGCGGTCGGCGCTCATGGCGCGCAGCTGGCGGGCGCGGCCCTCGTTGCGGGTGCGGCGGCCGGTGATCGAGCGATAGAAGGCGTGGGTCTCGGCCTCGATGGCCTTTGAGAGGCGGCGCAGGGATTCGGCCTCCTCGGCCGTGACCTGATCGGCCCAGGCGTCGAAATGCTCGAAGCCCCGGTTCAGGGTGCGCACCTGACGCCCCTCCAGCCAGTAGCAGGTGTTGGTGACCTTGTTCAGGAAGGCGCGGTCGTGGCTGACCGTCAGCACGGCCATGCGGGACGCGGCCAGCTCCTTCTCCAGCCGCTCGATGGCCAGGATGTCCAGGTGGTTGGTGGGCTCGTCCAGCAGCAGGACGTCCGGCTCCTCGGCGAAGGCCTTGGCCAGGGCGGCGCGGCGAATCTCGCCGCCCGACAGGCCCGTGGCGGGCTTGGCGGGGGACAGGCCGAAGGTCTCCAGCCAGCTTTCGGCGGTCCACGGCTCGGCGCCGCCGGAGACGGCGTAGTCCAGCAGGGTCTCGCCGGTGACCACCGGCTCTTGCGGCACATAGGCGAAGCGGGTGCCGGTCTGGACCGTGCGGTCGCCGGAGTCCGGCTCGATCATCCCCATCACCAGCCGCATCAGAGTGGACTTCCCGGCCCCGTTGCGGCCCACCAGACAGCCGCGCATGCGCGGCTCAATGGCCAGGTCCACCCCCTCGAACAGGGGGCGGGGTCCGTCCTGCAGACGGATGTCCTTGAGCGCGATGAGGGGCGGTCTTGAGGCGTTTTTGGCGGCCATGATGTTCCGTGAGATGGGGAGCCGCGCCCTATACGTCATCGGGGCCGCCCATGGCCACCGTCACGGCGGCTTGAGATCAAACCGTCCAGCCGGTATGGACGCCCATGATCCCCGTCCCCCGCCGCACCGCCGAACAGACCCGCCAGCTGATCCTGGACACCGCCATCGCCGTGGCCGCCGAGGGCGGGTCGCTGGCCCTGACCCTGGACGCCGTGGTCGAGCGCCTGCCGGTCAGCAAGGGCGCCTTGCTGCATCATTTCCCCACCAAGGCGGCGCTGCTGGAAGGCATGATCGACGAACTGGCCCGCCAGCATGTGGAGGAGGTCCGGGCCGAGGCGGCCAGGGACCCCGAGCCCTACAACCGCAACGCCCGGGCCGCCATGCGGGTCAGCGTGGACAATCCGGGCGACGAGAAGGATCTGGTGCTGGGCCGCGCGGCGCTGGTGGCCTGCGCCATCGACCCGGCCCTGGCGCGGCGGTGGCGGGCAGGCACCGATGTGCTGGCCGAGGACGATCCGGTGGATCCGGCTGGGCGGGATGACGCCCTGATGCTGCGGCTGCTGGCCAACGGGCTGTGGATGTCGGACCTGTTCGGCCTCTTCGACGTGACCCCGGACCAGCGCCGGGCCATCGGCGCGCTTCTGACCGGCCCGGCGAAGTGAGCCCGATCACCTGGCTGGCGCTGGGGGCCGCGATCCTGCTGGAAGTGGTGGGCACCAGCCTGCTGCAGGCCTCCCAGCAGTTCACCCGGCCCGTGCCGACCGTCGCCATGGCGGGCTGCTATCTGGCCGCCTTCTATCTGCTGTCGGTGGCTCTGCGAGAGATCCCCGTGGGCCTGGCCTACGCCATCTGGAGCGGCATGGGCGTGGTGCTGATCGCCATGATCGGCTGGGTGGTGTTCAAGCAGCGGCTGGACGCCCCGGCGATCCTGGGTCTGGCCATGATCGTGGGCGGGGTCATCGTCATCAACGTGTTCTCGAAGACCGTCAGCCACTGAGGCCGGGCGTCACCGGGTGTGCGATGGCCCCCGGAACACGGCGTTCAGGAACAACACGTCCAGCCCGCGCATGAAGCCCCGCGCCGACGGGTCATGGGCGAAGCCGATCAACTGCCCCGAGCCCAGGGACTGGGCGACCACGGCGGGCTTGTAGGCCAGCTGGGCGCGGTTTTCGCTCCAGATGTAGCCGGCGGCCAGCAGATCGCCCGGCCCGGCGAAGCGCACCACATTGGCCCCCTGGTCCAGTCGCAGGGGGGCGTAGATTTCCGAGCCCGAGGCCAGGATGTTCAGCTCGGGCGCAACGCCCGCCGCCAGCCAGTGGTCCGGATCTGTGACGGCGCCCAGCAGGATGCCGGGGATGGAGTCCGGGCTGCCCTCGGCCGGGCGGACGATGTTCCGCAGCTGGTCCGGGCTGGTCAGGATCACGCCGGGCACGGTGGCCTCATCGGCGGGAGCGGGGGCCTCGGCGTCCTCGTCGGCGACGCGGCCCTCGAGCCGGGTGGCCAGCATCTGGGAGCCGGGCTCGGACATGAAGCCCATGCCGCCGCCGACCCCGATCAGAACCCCGCCCTGACGGGCCCAGTCGCGCAGACCGGCCACGCCCCGCTCGCCGAGCGCAGCGGCGTAGCCGCCGCCGTCGGGCAGGATGATGACGTCGTACTGGCTGAGGTCCGAGGCCGCCATCTGGGCGGTGCGGATGATGGTGACCGGATAGCCGTATTCGCGCTCGATCATCCAGCGCAGACCGCCCGCCGAGGTGGGGCCGGTGGGCGTCTCCCAAGCCATGGCGATGCGCGGGGCGCGGGCCACCGAGGCGCGGTCCGAGCCGAGGCTGGGGCCCGCGGTGACCCAGGTGTCGGCGACACCCTCGACGACGGCGCCGGTGTCCGTGGCGATGCGGGCGATGCGGGCGGGAGCGTCATCCGGGTTGGCGCCCCGGGTCAGGACCAGCGAGCCGGCGGGCCAGTCGCGGCCGTCCAGGGTGAAGCCGGCCTCCAGCGCGCGCACGTTCAGGCCGTCCCGCAGGGCGGCGGTCAGGAAGCGCATGCCCGACAGGCCGGGACGCACGATCCAGGCGGCGGCGTTCTGGCCGTCGATGACGCCGCCGGTCAGGGGCGCGTCGCCGGACAGGGGCGTGACGGCCACGCCGGGGCGGTTGCGGCACTGGACCGCGGGGGTGTTGTAGGCCAGCGGCAGGGCCCAGGCGGCGATGTCATAGAGCTGGTGGTCCAGCCCCTGGGCGCGGCGGCGTTCCTGCTCGGCGGTGAAGTCGGCGGGCAGGCTGACCGAGGGGTCCAGCAGGACGCGGGCCAGGCGCCCGGCGGGCTGGGCCAGATCGATCACATAGGTCCCGGCGCCGTGCGATCCGCAGGCGGAGAAGCCGGCCCCGGCCACGCCCACCTCGACGCCCTGGGAGGCAAGGGACCGGGCCAGGCGGTCGGCGGCGGTGGGGTCGAACCCTGTGCGGGGCAGCAGGATGACGCCCAGGCGGCGCCCCTCGTCGATGGCCGAGGCGTGATAGGCGTGAAAGTCACTCATCAGCTGCTGCCGGTTCACGGCGGCGGCGTCGATGGTGGACAGCGAGATCAGGAACTGGCTGCGCACCGTCTCGAACAGGGTCAGCAGGCTGCCGTCCGAGCGGCGGCGCACGTCGCCCCGGGCCGAGCCCTGTTCGTACGTCATGGCGATGGCGCCGGAATAGCCGGGCCAGTTGTCGCCGTAGCCGGGATAGAAGGCGTCGAAATACTCGCGGGTGAAATAGTCGATGCCCGCCTGATCGAAGACCTGGCCGTGGGCCCGGCCGATGACCTCGCGCATGGCCAGCTGGCTGGGGGTGAACAGGGGATTGAAGGGGTCCGCCTCGGGCGGGAAGAAATAGGTCTGGTCGGTGCCCATCTCGTGGATGTCGGCCACCACCTGGGGCTTCCACTGCATCTGCAGGGCGGCATGGCCCCGGGTCTCGGGCTGGGTCTGGGCGAACCAGTCGCGGTTCAGGTCGAACAGATAGTGATTGAAGCGCCCGCTGGGCCACGGCTCGCGGCCCTGCACCGACTGGACGTCGGGATCGGACTCCAGCCCCTGGCCGGCCCGGTAGCCGTTGATGAACCGGTCGCGGCCGTCGGGATTCTGGGTGGGGATCAGCACCACCACGGTGTCCTGGAGCATGCGCTGGATGCGGGGGTCGCCCCGGGCGGCCAGCAGGTGGCGGGCCACGGCCATGGAGGCCTCTGCCGGGCCGACCTCGTTGCCGTGCACCGAATAGGCCAGCCAGACGATGGCGGGGGTCTCGGCGATCAGCCGGCGGGCGGTCGCCGCATCGGTGGTGCGGGGGTCGGCCAGGGCGCGGGAGGCGGCGCGGATCTGGTCCAGCCGGGCGATGTTCTCGGGCGAGGAGATGGCCGCCCAGATCAGCCGCCGCCCCTGCCAGGTGCGGCCGTACTCGCCGGTGACCATGCGGTCGGGCGCCGCTTCGGCCAGGGTCTCCAGATAGCGATGAATGTCGGCCACCGGCGTCAGCCGCTCGCCCACCGGATGGCCGATGACGCCTTCGGGGGCGGGGATGGCCGCGTCCAGATTGGCCCCGGGGAACAGGTCCTGCGCCTGTGCCTGGACTTGGGCGGCAGGCGCCAGAAACAGGCCGCAGACCAGCGCGACGACAGACAGCAGACGGATCATGAACAGCCCCCGGGTTACGGGGACAGGCTTAGCGGATCAGGCGCCGGGGGCAAAGGCGGACGTCGGGGAAGTGCACGGTGCAATTGGTGCAATTGGTGCAATTCCGGGGGCGAGGGGCTGAGGGGGCAGTGACGGGCCGGATGAAGCGCCGTTATCCCTGCCCCTAGCCCTCCCTTCGCAGCAGCGCCGCGCGTCGGGCGATGCTCGCCAGCGGTCGCTCGCCCTCCGTCCGCCGCAACCCGTCCAGAAACCCCGGGTGCTGGCGTTCGGCCTCGGCGAGGCCCACGGACAGGCCGGCGCGGAAGTCGGCGCCCAGGTCGCCGTTCGCGGCCTCGGCCATGCGGCGGATGATGGTGATGGTTTCGCTCACGGCGGTCTCCGTCTGGAAGCCGCCGACCCGACCCCTTGGTAGGACGCCGATCCGCCTTGGTCGAGCGAATGTTCACCCTATGTTCCATATTCTGTGGATGGCTGACCCCCCTTGGGGATTATGAGAATTTTAAAGGCCTGAAGGCCAAGTGCGAGAATGGGCGGCGCGTCGAGAATCACTGGTTCAGCACAACGTCGCCGCCCCTTTGCGGCGACCGTGCTGGTCGTGGGCGCAATCCTGATCTCGCTGGCGCCGGCCGCCGGCGTCGCGGCCCAGCCCCGAGACCCCCACATCGTCGCCGTCGTGTTCCCGCCCTGGTGGACGGCCGCGCGGTCGGACGCCGTGGTCTCGGCCATCGGCGTCGTGAGCCCGCAGGACAGCTCCGAACTCGTGAGAGTGGTCTACGGCGGCCCGCACCTGATCGACGAGCTGAAAGCGGCGGGGGCCTGGCTGATTGTTGATCCGGCCGTGGCCGGATGCCTCACACCTGGAAACTGGACATCATGATCTGGCAACCGAAAGACCTCGCCGCCCAGCGGCATGGGGGCGGACTCATCCTTCTGGGCCTGAGCTGGGTCCTGACGGCCATCAGCGCGGCGGCAAGCCTGCTGGGGGG
>NZ_PNLV01000118.1 GCF_013823285.1 Brevundimonas sp.
GGCTGGATAGGGTGCGCGCAATCCTGAAACCGCACCCGAGGTTCTTCATGCGTCCTGTCCGTTTCGCCGCCGTCCTGATGGCGAGCGCCGCGCTTGCCCTGCCGCTCGCGCTGGGCGCCTGCGCCACCACCGACGTCGCGCAGTCCGTCGCCTCCGCCCAGGCCGTGGCGTTCGAGGCCCAGCGGGTGTCCGATCACATCCGCACCCTGGCGGACGACAGTTTCGAGGGGCGCGGCATCGGCCAGGGCGAAGTGGGTGAACAGCGGACCGTGGCCTACATCACCGAGCAGTTCCGGGCCGCAGGGCTGGCGCCTGGCGGCGAGAACGGCGGCTGGACCCAGACGGTGACCCTGAACCGGTTCGAGGCGTCCAATGTGCAGGCGGCCCTGAGCGTGGGGGACTGGACCCTGCCCATGACCCAGGGCGAACAGGTGGCGATCTCCACCCGCCGGCCGGCCCAGGGCGGCGCGGTCAATCTGGCGGACGCGGAGCTGGTGTTCGTGGGCTACGGGACCACGGCGCCCGAGCGCCAGTGGGACGACTTCAAGGACATGGACGTGACCGGCAAGGTGCTGGTGGTCCTGATCAATGACGCCGACTTCGAACAGCCGGAGCTGAACACCTTCGGCGGCCGGGCCATGACCTACTACGGTCGCTGGACCTACAAGTACGAGGAAGCCGCGCGGCGGGGCGCGGCGGGGGTGCTGATCGTGCACGAGACGGCGCCAGCGTCCTATGGCTGGGCCACGGTGCGCAACTCGTGGGGCGGGCCGCAATTCGACATCCAGCACGAGGACCCCGAAGCGGTGCGCATTCCGGTGGAGGCCTGGATCCAGCGCGATGTGGCGGTGGAGCTGTTCCAGCGGGCCGGCCAGGACTTCGAGGCCCTGAAGGTCGCCGCCCGCAGCCGCGACTTCCAGCCGGTGGTGCTGGAGAATGCCGGCTTCGACGTCAGCTTCAACGTCTCCTCGTCCGCCATCCGCACCGACAATGTCATCGGCGTCCTGCGGGGAACGACCCGGCCGGACGAGACCATTCTGTACGGCGGACACTGGGATCACCTGGGCATGGGCGAGCCGGACGCCAGCGGACAGCGCGAGGTGTTCAACGGCGCCGTGGACAACGCCTCTGGCATCGCGGCGATCATCGAGATCGCGCGTCGCTTCGGCGCCGGGCCGCGTCCGGAACGCTCGCTGGTCTTCATGGGCTTCACCGCCGAGGAGAGCGGGCTGCTGGGGGCGGAATTCTACGCCTCCAACCCGCTCTATCCGCTGGAGACCATGGTGGCCGGCATCAATATCGACAGCGCCAATGTCTATGGCCGCACCACCGACATCGCTGTGACCGGACACGGCCAGTCGCAGCTGGATGACTATGTGGGCCAGGCGGCGGCCGGGCTGAACCGCACGGTGACGCCCGACCCGCGGCCGGAGGCGGGCGGTTATTTCCGGTCGGACCACTTCCCGTTCGTGAAGCGCGGCGTGCCCATGATCTATGCGGGCGGGGGCACGACCTTCCGTGACGAGCCGGTCCAGCCGCGCATCGACGCGCGGGCTGAATACGGTCGCACCCGCTATCACCAGGCGGGCGACGAGTGGTCGCCGGACTTCGACTATGCGGGCATGATCGAAGACATGGAGATCTGGTACGCGGTGGGCGCCCGTCTGGCCAACAGCCGTGAGTGGCCCGAGTGGAACACCGGCTCCGAGTTCGGTCCCGTGCGCGCCGAAAGCGCCTCGGGCCGACAGTAGGCGTGACGGCGGCCGGGCACAGCCCGGCCGCTGTCAACTTCATCCAGGACAGAATGACGTGACCCGTTTCCAGATCACCGGCCGCGTGGCCGCCGCCGCCCTGCTGCTCGCCGCCTGGCCGGCGCAGGGTCAGGACTTCTCCGCCGAGCGCCTGTCGCAGGGCGTGCGCAGCATCAGTTCCGACGCCTTCGCCGGGCGCTACCCGGGCGAGATCGGCGAAGGCCTGACACTGGGCTGGCTGCAGGCCCGCTACGAGATGCTGGGGCTGGAGCCCGGCGGGCCGGACGGCGAATGGCTGCAGCCGGTGGATCTGACCCGCTATGAGCCGGCGCGGCCGGCGAGGGCGGCATGGCGCGCGGGCGGCGAGGCGCACCCGCTGGCGGACGGCTTCTTGCTGCGGGCGGCCTCCAACGACGGGCGGGCGCAGGTCAGCGGGGCCCCGGTTGTGTTCGCGGGCTACGGCATCTATGCGCCGGAGCGGAACTGGGATGACTACGGCGACATCGACGTCGAGGGCGCCGTGGTGGTGGTCATGTCGGGCGAGCCGGACGGGGCGCTGTTCAACGGTGACTACCGCACGGCCCACGCCAGCGATGCCGCCAAGGCGGCCGAGGCCTACCGGCGCGGCGCCGTGGGCGTGCTGACCCTGGTCGACGCCACCGCCGCGGAGCCGGCCTGGGCGCGGCGGGCGCAGTTCAATGATCGCCGCCGCACCCTGTCGCCGGGCAATGACGATCTGGAGTTCACCGGCGCCGTCTTGGCCGCCACCTTCGGACAGTGGGCCGAGGCGGCGGGGCGGACCCTTGAGGATGTGACCGTCGACCTGGGCGGCGGGGCCTTCCGGGCCATGGCGCTGGAGGGCGTGACCCTGGACGTGGACGCCGAGGAGACGGTGGAGACCCAGCGGTCCTGGAACCTGCTGGCGCGCATTCCGGGGACCGAACGGCCGGAGGAGACCATCGTGTTCTCGGCCCACTGGGACCATGTGGGGACGCGCGAGGGCGGCGAGGGGGATCACATCTACAACGGCGCCTGGGACAACGCCTCGGGCACCGTGGGGCTGGTGGAGATGGCGCGCGAGCTGAAGGCCGCCGGGCCGTTCGAGCGGTCCATCGTGTTTCTGCATGTGACCGCCGAGGAACAGGGCCTGCTGGGCGCGTTCTGGTATGCGGCCAATCCGGTCTGGCCGCTGGAGACCACGGCGGCCAACATCAACATCGACATGCTGCCCCTGTCGCCGCCGACGCGGGATCTGCCCATCTTCGGCTATGGCCAGAACACGCTGGAGGACGAGCTGCAGGCGCTGGCCGGGGCGGCGGGCCGCTATGTCAGCGACGACGGCCAGCCGGAGCAGGGCTTCTACTTCCGCTCGGACCACTTCGCCTTCGCGCGGGCGGGCGTGCCGGCCCTGATGCCGTGGCACGGCGTGGACTGGGTGGACGGTGGACGCGAGGTCGGGCTGCCGGCCTGGCAGGCGAAGTTCCGCAGCGACTATCACCAGCCCAGCGACGAGTGGAGCGAGGATCTGGACTTCACCTCGGCGGTGGAGAACCTGACCCTGCTCTACCGGCTGACCGTCGATCTGGCCGACAGCGACCGCTGGCCCGGGTGGAAGCCGACGTCGGAGTTCGGCCCGGTGCGGGCCCGCAGCGACGCGGCGCGCGAGTAGGCCATGGCGGCGCGCCTGACCCCCATGACCGGCGACGGCTCGCCGCCTGTGCAGGGCAGCTATCCGCAGGCGGTGGAGGTGACGGGCGCGACCCGCTGGCTGTATCTGTCGGGCCAGATCCCGGTGCGGCCGGACGGCGGGCTGTCGCCGGATTTCACCGAACAGTGCCGCCAGTGCTGGGCCAACATCGAGGCCCAGCTGCGGGCGGCGGACATGACCCTCGACAATCTGGTCAAGGTCACGACCTTCCTGTCGGACCGGGCCTACGCCATGGAGAACCGGGCCGTGCGGCTGGAGGTTCTGGAGCACCGCCAGCCCGCCCTGACCGTCATCATCACCGGCATCTTCGACGAGGCCTGGCTGGTTGAGATCGAGGCGGTGGCGGCGGCATGAGCCGCTGGGCGCCGGCCCCGGCCCCGGATCTGCCTGACGGCCTGATCCTGTTCGACGGGGTCTGCGTGTTCTGTTCGCGGTGGGTGCGGTTCGTGATCGCCCGGGATGCGGAGGCGCGCTTCCGGTTCCTGCCGATCCAGTCGCCGCAGGGACGGGCGATGGCTGAGCGGTTGGGTGTGAATCCCGACGCGCCGGAGACCAATGTGGCAGTCATGGACGGACGGGCGCTGATGAAGTCCGACGCGGCGCTTTCGGTGCTGGGCGTGCTGAAGGGCATGGGCTGGCTGGGGGCGTTGAGGCGTGTCCCCCGCTGGATGCAGGACCCGCTGTGCGACCTGATCGCGCGCAATCGATACGCCATCTTCGGGCGCACCGAGGCCTGCATGATTCCGGGCCCCGAGGAGCGGGAGCGGTTCCTGTGACGTCCGTGTCGGTCCGGGCGGTCTGAAGCGTCAGGCGCCTTCGCGGATCAGCTTCCTGCTGATTAGCTTCCAGGCGATGAGGGTGGCGGCGGTGACGACCAGGGCGACCGTGGCGATGATGCCGATGGTGTGCAGGTGGTCGTCCAGGCTGCCGAACTGGGTCAGGCCCGCGGCCACCAGCCAGCCCGGGGCGATCATCACCGGCACCCAGACCACGGCCGAGAAGAAATTGGCCAGCTGGAACTTCACGTGATTCATCGAGGTCATGCCCGCGATCAGGGGCACGAAGGCGCGCACCGGGCCCATGAAGCGGCACAGGAAGATGGAGGCCACGCCGTAGTGGCGGAAGAACAGGCGGGCGCGGGCCAGGGGGCGGCGGTGCTTCTTGAGCCAGGGGTGGCGCCAGGCGCTGGGGCCGACGCGGCGGCCGATCCAGTAGGACACCGCATCCCCCAGGGTGGCCCCGGCGATGCACCACAGCAGCACCGGGATCGGGTTCAGGATGCCCGCACCGATCAGGCCGCCGGCCGTGACCATCAGGGCCGTGGCCGGGAAGAAGGCGCCGATGAACACCAGCGATTCGCCGAAGGTGATCAGACCCAGAATCGGGGCGGCCCACATGACGTGCTCCTGCACGAACGTGTTCAGGTCGGCGATCAGGTCTTCCAACAGCAACTCCAGCGCGTGGGGGCAGGGCCCGATATAGGCGGTTCTCATCCTCAGACCACAGAGGGACAGCCGAATTGTGACAATCCGGGCGATGGTGTGTCCCGGGTGCGGCGGTCGGGCCACGTCCGGAAACGAACGCGGGGCGGGTGCGTTTGATCCGGCATGAGAAAAGCCCTGCTGATCGCCCCCGCCGCCGCGCTGATGCTCGCCGCCTGCGGAGAGCCGGCCAATGCGCCCACCGAACCGGCCCGGCCGGTGACGGCGGCGCCGAGCGTCAATCCCACCACGCCGATCCGGCCGGGGCAGGGCCCGGAGAGCTTCGTGGGAACCTGGGCCGCGAACGCCGCCTGGTGCGGCGCCAGCCCGGCTGCGGCCGATCAGGTTCCCATCCGCATCACCGCCGAGCGCTTCGAGGGCTACGAGAACCGCTGCGACATCACCGCCATCGAACAGAGGGGCGACAGCTATGACGCCAGCCTGGCGTGCGAGGCCGAGGGCATGACGAGCCGGGAGACGGTCAACATGCGGGTGTCCGGAGATCGGCTGACCCTGATCCATGCGGACCGGGACGGCGAACCGGTCCAACTGGTCCGCTGCGGAGAGCCTGCCGGGGCGGACCTGGACGGGGGGTAGGCGGCGGTCCGTCCTTCCGTGCCGGAGCGCAGCGCCCGCTCCCTTGTCATCCCGGGCGGAGCGCAGCGAAGAGCCGGGACGGGCGGGCCCCACATTGATCCCCCGCCCGGACAGCCGCGAGGCTGAACCGGGCGAAGGGACGCGGCCTGCCGGAGCCCTTGGCCCGGATCGTCGCGAGGCGCCGTCCGGGCCGTCGAGATTTTGGGACCGTCGCATCCCGTCCCGGATAACGCCTGCGGCGTTTCCGGGATGACAAGGGCCTCGTCCTGATGCGGCGGCGGTGGCAAGGGCGCCGGCGCCAGCGGCGGTGAGACTCTCGACGCGAAAAACAGTGCAATGGGAGTCTCACGGGCGGCTGTTCTCCCCCGTCATTCCCCGGCTTGACCGGGGAATCCAGAAACACGGGACGTTCGGAGGTCGCCCGGCCCTGTCGGAGCGTCTGGACCCTCCGGTGAAGCCGGAGGGTGACGGGTTGGGGGGTGATGATCTCGCCGCCGCCGGTGAGACCCTGCGGGCGAAAAACAGTGCAATGGAGTCTCACGGGCCCTCGGGGCGGGCCTCTGAAAGCGGCTTCAAATCCCTGAGGGCGAGGATTTCGGTCTGGAGGTCGCGCAGGGCCTGATCGAGGGGATCGGGCGGGCCGTCGTGAGACTCTGGACGTGAAAAAGAGTGCAATGAGAGTCTCATTGTCCCGGCGTCGGCGGCCTGTTCGATCTGCTGCGCCAGGGCGGCCAGCCCGGCGGCGAGACGGGCGAGATTGCTTGTGGAGATGGGCGCGGCGGCTTCAGCGGCGGTGGCGGGGGCGTCGATGGGGTCGTCGTCGGCCGGGGGCGGCGCGTGAGACTCCGGGGCTGAAAAACAGTGCAACGGGAGTGCAACATTCTGATCATCGGACGGGGCTTCGGGCGGGGTGGTGACGGCGCTGTCTGCCGCCGCGTCCGCCACTTCGGCTTCGCGGCGTTCGGCGGCCTCGCGGTCCATGCGGGCTTCGCGGGGGGCGATGTCCTCGTCGCGGGCGAACGGCTTGAGATCCTTGTACAGGCGCATCCAGCCGCGGGCCTCGATCACCCGGCCGGCGGCCACGGCGGCCTGGATGTGGCTCCAGCACCTGTCCACCATCTGTGCGGCGGTGAGGGGGGCATCCCGGCTCGCGCCTGGCGGCGCGTCCGGGATGACAAGGGGCTCGTCCTGCGCCGACGGGGATGACGAGGGCTCCGGCACA
>NZ_PNLV01000119.1 GCF_013823285.1 Brevundimonas sp.
GCCGACGCCCTTCCCGGTCCTGATCCCCGCCTGTGGTCCGACATCATCGGTGCTGCTGTGATCAGCGCCTCAACAACCACCCTCAACGGGTCAAATTTCTAGAACTTGAAGATCGTCTCCAGCCGCACACGGGGCTGGGAGCGTCGGTCCGTTTCCACCGGACGGGCCGGATCGGTCTGGGGCTCGGACAGGGAGGCGGCTGCGCCGACCCGAAGACGCGGGTTCAGGCGGTAAAAGGCGCCCGCCTGCACATCGCTCCAGTCCGCCTCGCGGCCGACCGGCTGGCTGAGGTTCAGGTCGAGGCCCCAGCGACCGTCCTCGTTCCAACGCAGGCCGCGCCGGGGCGCATCCTGTTCGGAAACCAGATCATTGCGGACGGTGGGGGACGCCTGGACGGTAGCGCGGGCGGACTCGCGAGTCTGGGCCGAGGCGTTGGACGCCGTCGTCGCCAGGGCCGCAACAGCAGCCATCGCAAGAATGAGTCCTTGGACCCGCATTACCCGTTTCCGCCCTTTAATCCAGCCGGGACCGTTGTTTGTCCCTCGCCGACCGGTCGGTGTGACCGATACCGGCAGCGTCGATTAGACATGGTCTCACAGCCCGGTCAACGCAATGCGATGGCCTGAACAAGGTTCCGTGACGGGTTCCCGGCGGCCTGTGGCTCGCGCAACACGGGAGTTCCCGCATCAGAATGCGCAGGGCCGCTTGTCAGCGCGGCGGTTCGCCATGCTATAGACCATTTGGCGGTCCGTGGGGGCGCGGCGCCGGTCGTCCGGTCGTGCGCGCCCGGGCGGGACGGCAATCATTTGACGGAGTTTCCCATGGCCATCACTCGTGGCGCGTCGATCGCCCTGATCGCCTGCAGCGTCGCCCTGGCGAGCTGCGGCAGCCTGAACCCCCTGTCGCGGGGCGACCGCGCGGCTTCGGCGGGGACGGAACAGGGAATCGGGGTCAACAGCTTTCTCTGGCGCGCCTCGCTGGACACCCTGTCCTTCATGCCGCTGATCACCGCCGACCCGTGGGGCGGCGTGATCAACTATGACTGGCACACGCCGGCCGCATCGCCGAACGAGCGCTTCAAGGCCACGGTGTTCATCCTGGACACACGCCTGCGCGCCGACGCCCTCAACGTCACCGTGACCCGCGAGATTCGCAACGAGGCGGGCCAATGGATCGCCCAGCCGGTGAATCCCCAGACCGAAACGGATCTGGAGAACGCCATCCTGACGCGGGCGCGGCAGCTGAACCTCGCCTACGCCGGCTGATCGCCGGAGTCAGACTGACCGCATGACGCGATACGATCCCCGGACGGCCGAACCCCGCCAGCGTGCGCGCTGGGAGGCGGCGAAAGCCTTCGTGACCCCGACCGGCGATACCGGACGGCCGAAATACTATGTGCTGGAGATGTTTCCCTATCCCAGCGGGAACATCCACATGGGCCATGCCCGCAACTATGTGATGGGCGACGTGGTGGCCCGTCACAAGCGGGCCCAAGGCTTCGATGTCCTGCACCCCATGGGCTGGGACGCCTTCGGCATGCCTGCGGAAAACGCCGCCATGGAGCGGGGCGTGCATCCCGGCGACTGGACCTGGTCCAACATCGCCGCCATGCGCGACCAGCTGAAGCTGCTGGGCCTGTCGCTGGACTGGAGCCGCGAGTTCGCCACCTGCGATCCGGCCTATTACGGCAAGCAGCAAGCCTGGTTCATCGAGCTGCTGAAGCGCGGTCTGGTCTATCGCAAGGAAGGCGTCGTCAACTGGGATCCGGTGGACAACACCGTCCTGGCCAACGAGCAGGTGATCGACGGCCGCGGCTGGCGCTCCGGCGCCGAGGTCGAGAAGAAGAAGCTGACCCAGTGGTTCCTGCGGATCACCGACTACGCCGACGATCTGGTGGAGGGCCTGTCCACCCTGGACCGCTGGCCCGAGAAGGTCCGCCTGATGCAGGCCAACTGGATCGGCCGCTCCACCGGGGCGCGGGTGACCTGGCCCCTCAAAGGTGATGTGCCGGACGGCTTCGAGAGCGTCGAGGTGTTCACCACCCGGCCCGACACCCTGTACGGCGCGTCCTTCGTGGGCCTGGCGCCCGACCATCCGCTTTCGGCCGCCCTCGCCGTGCGCAATCCTGAGGCCGCCGCCTTCGTCGCCGAATGCAAGAAGGGCGGCGCCAGCCAGGCCGAGATCGACCAGGCCGAGAAGATCGGCTTCGACACCGGCCTGACCGCCGTCCACCCGCTGGATCCGGCGCGCACGATTCCCGTGTGGATCGCCAATTTCATCCTGTCGGAGTACGGCACCGGCGCCATCTTCGCCTGCCCGGCCCATGATCAGCGCGATCTGGATTTCGCCCGCAAATACGACCTGCCGGTCATCCCGGTGGTGCGCCCGGACAGCGCCGGCGAGGACTTCGCCGTTGCGGACGAGGCCTATGTGGGCCCGGGCCGCATCTTCAACTCGGCCGATCTGGACGGGCTGGATGTGGAGGCCGCCAAGAAGGCGGCGGTGGCGCGCATCGAGGCGGCCGGCCTCGGCGAAGGCGCCACGGTCTATCGCCTGCGGGACTGGGGCGTGTCGCGCCAGCGCTACTGGGGCTGTCCCATCCCCATCATTCACTGCGAGGCGTGTGGACCGGTCCCGGTTCCGGCCGACCAGTTGCCGGTCGAGTTGCCGAAGGACGTGACCTTCGACGTGCCGGGCAATCCGCTGGATCGCCACCCCACGTGGAAGCACGTCAAATGCCCCTCGTGCGGCGCAGACGCCCGGCGCGAGACAGACACCCTGGACACCTTCGTGGACAGCTCGTGGTATTTTGCGCGCTTCACCGATCCCACGGCCGACGCGCCCATCGACAAGGCGGCGGCCGACCGCTGGCTGCCGGTGGATCAATACATCGGCGGGGTCGAGCACGCGATCCTGCACCTGCTCTACGCCCGCTTCATCACCCGCGCCCTCTCGGATGCAGGCCTGATGAACGTGAAGGAGCCGTTCGCGGGCCTGTTCACCCAGGGCATGGTGGTCCACGAGACCTACAGGGCGGCTGACGGCAAGTGGGTCGAGCCCACCGACGTGGACATCGTCACCGAGGGCGACAGGCGCACCGCCACGCGCCGCTCCACCGGCGAGGCCCTGACCATCGGCGACATCGAGAAGATGTCGAAGTCGAAGAAGAACGTGGTGGCGCCCGAAGAGATTCTGGAGGCCTACGGCGTGGACGCCGGGCGTCTGTTCGTGCTGTCCGACAGCCCCCCCGAGCGCGACGTGCAGTGGACCACCGGCGGCGTCGAGGGCGCCAGCCGCTTCGTCCAGCGGGTCTGGGCCGAGTTCGACAGCTTTGACCCCGCCAAGGCTGGCGACGCCAAGCTCGACGAGGCACTGCGCCGCGAGACGCACAAGGCCGTCAAATCGGTCAGCGAGGGTGTCGAGGGCTTCCGCTTCAACGCAGCCATCGCCAAGCTGTACGCCTTCGTGGCTGTCATCCGCGCCCATGCGGAGGCGGGCGGCGAGGCCCGGCGCGAGGCCCTGGCGGCCCTGGCCCGGCTGATCGCGCCCTTCACGCCGCACCTGGCCGAGGAATGCTGGACCCGTCTGGGTCAGGACGGCATGGTTCTGGACGCGCCCTGGCCGGAATACGATCCGGCGCTGGCCACGGACGACGAGGTCACCCTGCCGATCCAGATCAATGGCAAGCGTCGCGGCGAGGTGGTGATGCCGCGCGGCGCGCCCGAGGATCAGGTGCGCGAGGCGGCTCTGGCGAACCCGGCGGTTCAGGCCTACCTTGCCTCGATCAGCCAGTCGGTCCGAAAGGTCATCGTGGTGCCCGACCGCATCGTCAATCTGGTGGCCGGGTGACCCGGCTGGGCCGCATCGGCGCCGCTCTCGGCACCCTGATGATGCTGGCCGCCTGCGGATTCACGCCCCTGTACGCCGAGCCGGGCGTGTCGCCGACGCTGTCCCGCATCTCGGTTTCGGTCCCGGACACCCGGGTGGGTTACGAGTTGCGGCGGGCGCTGGAGGATGAACTGGCGTGGGATCGCGGCCAGACGCCCCTGTGGCGTCTTCAGACCGACGTGGAGCAGCGTCGGGGCGCCCTTGGCCGTCGGGTGGACGACACAGTCTCGCGTTATGAACTGGTGTTGGTGGTGCGTTACCAGCTGACCCCCGTCTCCGGCGGAGAGGCCATCACCGACGCGGTGACGGCCACGGTCACCTACGCCGCCGCCGACCAGGCCTACGCCGCCATCGCGGCCCAGCGTGACGGCGAACAGCGCGCCGTGGCCGAGGCCGCGCGCCTGATCCGCCTGGACCTGTCGCGCGCCCTGGCTCACCTGAACCGCCCCTAGGCCCCTTGATCCGTGTTTGAATGGACCCTGATCCCGCTGGGCGCCCTGGCGGGGGCGGCGTCGGCATGGCTGACAGCGCGGCTGGATGAAACCGGGCCGGGCCGACCTTCGATCAGCCTGATCGCAGGGCTCGCCGCCCCCGGCGCGGCGTTGGGCGGCTGGGCATGGGCGAGCGGCCCCGAACCTGTGGCGGTGAGCGCCCTGCTGGGCTGGAGCCTGCTGCTGATCGCGGCCGTGGACGCTCGGCATTTCTGGCTGCCGGACTGGCTGACCCTGCCGCTTCTGGCGGCCGGGCTGGCGGTGACGGCACTGATCGACCGGCCCGTTCTGATCGACCATCTGATCGGCGCGGCGGTCGGCTTCGCCGTGCTGTGGGGCATCGCGGCTCTCTATCGCCGGACGCGAGGCCGGGAGGGACTGGGGGGCGGCGATTTCCGCCTGCTGGCGGCGGCGGGGGCGTGGACCGGATGGATGGGCCTGCCCAGCGTGCTGTTGTGGGCCTCCGTAGCGGGGCTGAGTCTGGTGCTGGCGCGTCTGGCCCTGAAGCAGCCGGTTTCGGGCGAGGACCGCCTGCCCTTCGGCGTCTTCCTTGCGCTGGGGATCTGGATGACCTGGCTCTACGGGCCGCTGGGCCTGTAGGCGGCGAAGCCCTCCAGCGGGATGCGCTCGCCCGTGGCGTCGCGCACCGTCACCGCCCGCAGCCGCGCCGCGTCGTCATCCGCCAGCATCAGGCCGAACGGATTGACCGAAACCCTGAGGTCTCCCAGCGGCATGCCCCCCGCCCGCGCCCCGATCGCCCGCCCGCCCCAGAACGGTCCTTCGACCCGCTCGGCGGACAGGCCCAGGTCGTCGGCCCCCGCCATGCCCAGCACCAGCCGCAGCGGCGTCAGCACCGCCAGCATGAGCATCAGCGACGCAGCGAAGATGAGGATCAGGCTCAGACGGCTCACGGCGCGACCGTCCCCTGCGCCTGCAGGGTGGCGTCAGCGTTCTCAAGCACGCTGAGACTGTCGATGGTCAGCCCGGCCCGCTCCAGAGCGGCGATCCAGCCGAACAGGCGGGCGGTCTCGGCGGACTCCACCGCGAAGCTGACACCCCCGCCCTCGGCGGTCATCTGAACCGCGATCCCCGCCTCGGCGGCGCTGTCGTTCAGAAGGGCTTCTATGTCGTCAGGGGATCGCGCGACACCGCCGGATGGGTCGATCCCCGACGCCGCCGAGGCCAGGGCATGGGTCTGGACCGCGGCGTCCAGTCGGTCGGCGGCGCCGGCCTTCCGGGCCAGCAGGGGCGCAAGGATGAGGAACCACGCCAGCACGAGCGCCAGCACGCCGCCGAGCACGCCCAGCATCACATGCTCGCGCGCCGTGCGGCCGTCCCACCAGACGCGGGCGGCTTTTACCTGTTCGCTGAAGACGGTCATGCGGCGGCTCCGATGATTACGTCGCTGACCATGCGGCCGTCCTCCTCGAGGGTGCTTTCGTCGGTCATGGTCAGGCCCGAGGCCAGGAGCGCGGCGTCCAGCGCTTCCAGATCGCCATAGGCGCCGTATGAGACCGTCGCCCGCACCTGACCGTCGGCGTAGACCGACAGGGCGTCCAGCTCGGTTCCCTCCACCTGCTCCACGGCGGCGAACAGGGCGGCTGTGACGCCCGATATCCCGCCCGAGGCGGCGGTCGCGTTCAGGCGACGCAGAGCCTCGGCCGCCGGATCTGCCCCCGGCGCCATGTCGGGAAACGCCTGGCGCAACATCGCCGTGCTCTCACGGTTCAGCTCCCGCGCCGCCAGATCGTCCCGCGCCGCGGCCACACCCAGCAGAAGCAGGGGCGAAAGGACCAGCAGGCCGGCCATCACCGCCGCGCGGCGCCGGGCCCCCAGGCCCTGGTCGGCGGCGCGGGTGCGGCCGATCAGATTGACCGGCGGGTTCAGGGCGGCCTGGACCAGCATGGCCTCCACCTCCTCTGCCCGCTCCACCGGGGACACCGGGCGCTCGCCCGCAATCAGGGGCGCCAGATCCGGCTCCACTGTCACCGACAGGTCGATCCCCCGCAGGGCGGTCATCGGCCCGAAGCCCACCGAGGTGAGGCCCTCGCCCTCAAGCGGCGGCGCGACGGTCAGATGGTCCGGCACGATCACGTCCGAGGTCACGCCGAGCGACTCGGCATAGGCGATCCAGGCGTCGACGAGCGCCGCATTGGCCACGGCGACCAGCCGCCGGCCGTCGGTCTCCCGGCGCGGGCCCAGCGACACGCGCAGCCGATCGGGCGGAGCGGCCAGATCGTCGCGCAGGGCCCACAGGGCGGCGGCCCGCCCTTGCGCCTCGTTGCGTCC